>NZ_LDJP01000099.1 GCF_001431505.1 Stenotrophomonas daejeonensis | reverse complement strand
CGGGGCTATGCCCCCGACACACGCAAGGTCGCACGTCGGGGGCATAGCCCCGACCTACTCGGCTGCTTTGGTGGTGCCCGACCGTTGGTCGGGCAGCCTTGAACGTGCCGACCAACGATCGGCACCCACACCGCCGACCACCGTAGATGCGGGGCTTGCCCCGCATGGGGCATTACCGAAAAAACCTCCGCACCACCGGGCAAGCCCGGTGCCTACGACGAGCCCCGCCTTCGCTCACTCCTCACCCCTCTCCACTCACTTCTCGCGTTTTGGCACGCCGCATGCATTGCCTCTGGCAACGGCCATCGCGGCCGGTGTCATCCGCAGAGGAACCGCACCATGAATCAGGCATTGTGGGTCGCCAAGACCGGACTGGACGCGCAGCAGACGCGCATGTCCGTGGTCTCCAACAACCTGGCCAACACCAACACCACCGGGTTCAAGCAGGACCGCGCCAGCTTCGAGGACCTGCTGTACCAACAGGTGCGCCAGCCCGGCGGTTCCTCCTCGGCGCAGACCCAACTGCCCACCGGCCTGCAACTGGGCACCGGCGTGCGCGTGGTCGCCACCTCCAAGAACTTCCAGCAGGGCAGCCAGCAGCAGACCGGCCGCGCGCTGGACGTGATGGTCAACG
Organism: Stenotrophomonas daejeonensis; assembly: GCF_001431505.1. Classification (GTDB taxonomy): domain Bacteria; phylum Pseudomonadota; class Gammaproteobacteria; order Xanthomonadales; family Xanthomonadaceae; genus Stenotrophomonas; species Stenotrophomonas daejeonensis. Next base: position 2,840 of record NZ_LDJP01000099.1, on the reverse strand, counting down.
GCCGCGGCTTCTTCGAGGTGATGATGCCCGACGGCACCTCGGCCTATACCCGCGACGGCACCTTCCAGATCAACGCGCAGGGCGAGCTGGTCACCAACAGCGGCTACCCGGTGCAGCCGGGCATCCAGATCCCCGAAGGCGCGCAGTCGATGACCATCGGCAGCGACGGCACCATCAGCGTGCAGATGGCCGGCGAGGCCGCCTCGCTGGAGATCGGCTCGCTGACCCTGACCGACTTCATCAACCCCGCCGGCCTGCAGGCCAAGGGCGAGAACCTGTACCTGGAAACCACCGCCTCCGGCCCTGCGCAGAACGGCACTCCCGGCCTCAACGGCCTGGGCACCGTGGTGCAGGGCGCGCTGGAGGGCAGCAACGTCAACGTGGTGGAGGAGCTGGTGTCGATGATCGAGACCCAGCGCGCCTACGAGATGAACGCCAAGGCCATCTCCACCACCGACTCGATGCTCGGCTACCTGAACAACAACGTCTGACCGCGCCGCTTCCGGAAATCGTCATGGCCCGCCCGTCCCGCACATTCCCTTCCGCCGCCGCCCTGGCCTGCATCGCCCTGCTGGGCGGCTGCACCGTGGCCGGCGACATCCGCCCCTACCCGGCACTGGCGCCGATGCAGCCGCTGGTGGCGCCGATGGCCGAACCCTCCGCCGGCGCGATCTACGCCGCCGGCCCCGGCCTGAACCTGTACGGCGACCGCCGCGCCCGCGACGTCGGCGACCTGCTGACCATCACCTTGGTCGAGAGCACCACCGCCAGCACCACCGCCAACACCACCATCAGCAAGGATTCGAGCATCGGCATCGGCTCACCGACCCTGTTCGGCGCACCGGTGACGCTGGGCGGCAAGGACATCCTGTCGGCCACGGCCAGCGGTGAGCGCGATTTCGCCGGCAAGGGCAACAGCGCGCAGAGCAACAAGCTGCAGGGCAGCGTCACCGTCACCGTGATCCAGCGCCTGCCCAACGGCAACCTGGTCGTGCAGGGGCAGAAGAACCTGCGCCTGAACCAGGGCGACGAGCTGGTGCAGATCCAGGGCATCGTGCGCGCGGCCGACATCGCCCCGGACAACACCATCGCCTCCAGCAAGGTGGCCGACGCGCGCATCGCCTACGGCGGCCGCGGCGCGGTGGCGCAGTCCAACGCGATGGGCTGGCTGGGCCGCTTCTTCAACTCACGGCTGTCGCCGTACTGAGCATGGCCATGAAGACTCCCGCATTCCTCCGCCACGCCGTCGTGCTGCTCGTCGCGGCCGCCTGCGCCCTGCCCGCCCATGCCGAGCGCATCAAGGACCTGGCCCAGGTCGGCGGCGTGCGCGGCAACGCGCTGGTCGGCTACGGCCTGGTCGTCGGCCTGGACAACAGCGGCGACCGCACCAGCCAGGCGCCGTTCACCGTGCAGAGCCTGAAGAACATGCTCGGCGAGCTGGGCGTCAACGTGCCGGCCAACGTCAACCCGCAGCTGAAGAACGTCGCGGCGGTGGCGATCCACGCCGAGCTGCCGCCGTTCGCCAAGCCCGGCCAGACCATCGACATCACCGTGTCCTCGATCGGCAACGCGGTGTCGCTGCGCGGCGGTTCGCTGCTGATGGCGCCGCTGAAGGGTGCCGACGGCCAGGTCTATGCCATCGCCCAGGGCAACCTGGTGGTCGGCGGCTTCGGCGCGCAGGGCAAGGACGGCTCGCGGGTGTCGGTGAACGTGCCCAGCGTCGGCCGCGTCCCCAACGGCGCCACGGTCGAGCGCGCCCTGCCCGACGTGTTCGACGGCAGCGGCGAGATCACCCTGAACCTGCACCACAACGACTTCACCACCGTCGCGCGCATGGTCAGCGCGCTGAACAACACCTTCGGCGAAGGCGCCGCGCGCGCGGTCGACGGCGTCACCGTCGCGGTGCAGGCGCCCACCGACCCCGGCGCGCGCATCGGCCTGCTGGCGCGCATCGAGAACATCGAGCTGTCGCCCGGCACCGCCCCGGCCAAGGTCGTGGTCAATTCGCGCACCGGCACGGTGGTGATCGGCTCGCAGGTGCGGGTCAGCCCGGCGGCGATCGCGCACGGTTCCTTGACGGTGACCGTCAGCGAATCGACGCAGATCAGCCAGCCCAACGCCTTCGCCGGCGGCCAGACCGTGGCCGCGCCGCAGTCGTCCATCACCGCCAGCAACGAGGGCAGCCGCATGTTCCGCTTCGACGGCGGCGCCACCCTGGACGAGATCGTGCGCGCGGTGAACGAGGTCGGCGCCGCCCCCGGCGACCTGATCGCGATCCTGGAAGCGCTCAAGCAGGCCGGCGCGCTGAGCGCCGAGCTGGAGGTGATCTGACCATGCGCATCGCCGCGCAACCGCTGGCGCTGAACCCGGTCTCCGCCAATGACCCGGCGAAGATCGACAAGGTCGCGCGCCAGTTGGAAGGCCAGTTCGCGCAGATGCTGATCAAGAGCATGCGCGAGGCCAGCTTCGGCGATTCGCTGTTCCCCGGCGAGAACCAGATGTTCCGCGAGATGTACGACCAGAAGATTGCCGAGGCGATGACCCAGGGCCGCGGCCTCGGCCTGTCGGCGATGATCGCCCGCCAGCTCGGCGGCGGCGAACAGGCCACGCAGCCGGCGCTGGATACCAGTTTGAACCCGGCCAGGGCAGCGCGCGCCTATGTAGCTGCCGGGCTTGCCCGGCAGGAGGCTTTCGGCGGGGCCAGCCCCCTGCCGGGCAAGCCCGGCAGCTACGGGTTGGACGCCATGACCGGCAACCACCCGGACACCCCTGAACAGCAGGCGCTGGACCTGATCGCCGGCCGCGACACCGCCAGCCTGCATGCGGCGCTGGGAGCAAAA
>NZ_LDJP01000098.1 GCF_001431505.1 Stenotrophomonas daejeonensis | reverse complement strand
TGGCGCCCGAAGTTGGACTCGAACCAACGACCCCCTGATTAACAGTCAAGTGCTCTAACCGGCTGAGCTATTCGGGCGGGGACGCGCATTCTATACGCCTGTCACGCGCGATGGTAGGGGTGGTTGGCCAACATCGCCGCGGCGCGGTACAGCTGTTCGGCCACCACCAGCCGCACCAGCATGTGCGGCAGGGTCAGCGGGCCCAGCGACCACTTTTCGTCGGCGGTGGCCGATACCTCCGGCGAGTGCCCTTCCGGGCCGCCGATCAGGAACGCGAGGTCACGGCCCTGCGCGCGCCAGTGCTCCAGCCGCTGCGCCAGCTGTTCGGAGCTCAGTTGGCGGCCGGGCACGTCCAGCGCCACCACGTACGGGTTCTTCGGCAGCGCCGCCAGCACGCGCCTGCCTTCGTCGTCGATCGCGCGCTTCGCATCGCGGCCCTTGCCGCGCAGGCCCGGCTCGATCTCCACCAGTTCCAGCGGCAGCCAGTGCGACAGCCGCTTCTGGTATTCGGCGAAGCCCTGCGCCACCCACGACGGGGCGCGTTCACCGGTGGCGATCAGGCGGGCTTTCATGCGCATGGCTCCTTGCGGGGGCTTGAAACGAAGACGGCGCCTCGCGGCGCCGTCATGGCAGTGCCGGCGCGGCCGGTCAGCCGGCGTCCTGCATGCCGTCGTCGTCGGCCGGGGCCTGGTCGCCCACGGTCCACAGGCGTTCGAGCGCGTAGAACTCGCGTACCCGCGGCAGCATGACGTGGACGATGACGTCGCCCAGGTCGACCAGTACCCACTCGGCCTCGCGCTCGCCTTCCACGCCCAGCGGCATCACGCCCAGGTCCTTGGCGAAGCGCACCACTTCGTCGCCGATGGACTTGACGTGGCGGGTCGAGGTGCCCGAGGCGATGACCATGTAGTCGGCGACGCTGGACTTGCCGCGCACGTCGATCTGCACCGCATCCTTGGCCTTGAGTTCCTCCAGCGCCGCGTTGACGGAGGCCAGCAGGGCCGGCACGGACGGCGGTGGGTTGGGCAACTGGGTCTTGATGACTTGGGCTTCGGTGGTCAAAGCGGCATGGCTCGATGAATGAAGGGGGCGATTATAGGGAAACCGGGCACCGCCGGCATTCACGCCGTGGCGCCGCAGCCGTACAGGCCGTGGGCGGCGACATACCCGGCCACCGCCGCCGGCAGCAGTTGCTGCCAGTCACCGCCACTGGCGATCAACCGGCGCACGGCGGTGGCCGATTCGGCCTGCAATGGCTGCCGCAGGCGCCAGACCCGGCCGGCGGCGCGTTCGCGCAGGCAGGCCGGGGCATCGGCCCAGGCACCCTGCAGGCGCCGTTCGAGCACCGCCGGCATCGCCGTTTCCAGCACGCTGCCGGGGCGATCGGCCACCACGATGTGGGCTAGGTCGAGCAGGTGTTCCCATTCGTGCCAGGTCGGCAGGCCGAGCAGGCTGTCGGCGCCCATCAGCAGGGCCAGCGGCCGCGCGGCGCCGGTTTCGGCGCGGATTTCGCACAGCGTGTCCACGCTCCATGACGGCACGCCCGGCTGGCGCGCGGCGCGTTGCAGCTCGCGGGTATCGACCTGCAAACCCGGCTCGCCCGCGATCGCCAGTTCCAGCATGCGCGTGCGCTGTGCGGCGTCGGCGCCGGGTGGCGGGCGATGCGGCGGATCGGCGGCTGGCATCAGCCGCACCGGCACCGCCAGTTCGTCGCGCGCATGGCGGGCGATGGCGAGGTGGCCGTTGTGGATGGGGTCGAAAGTGCCGCCGTAGAACAGCAGCAACGCCGGCCCTGGAGCGGAACCGGCAGCCACGTCAGCGCGTGCCACGCGCCAGCAGGCGCACCGCCTGCGCCTCCGCCAGCGCCAGCAGCAGGCGCTCCAGCGCCAGCCACGGATCACCGGCGGCGCGGCCCTTGGCCATGCGGTCCACCTGCGAGGCCTCGGCGGCGAAGCGCTCCCAGCGCTGCGGGGCCGGATGCCGCTGCAAGGCGCGCTTGAACGGCGCCTGCCACGATTCCCAGATGCCGCGGGCTTTCATTTCCACGCCGAGGTTGCCGCCGGTGGCCTGCACCCTTGCCAACCCCGCGGTCAGCAGCAGTTCGCGGATCAGGATCGGGGTCAGCGCGGCCACCGCCTCGCCTTCGCCGCGCAGGCCGGCCAGCATGCGCACGACCGCCTGCGGCTGCCCGGAGAACGCGGCCTCGACCAGCCGGAACACGTCGTAGCGCGCGGCGTTGGCGACCAGTTCCTCCATCTTCGCCACGTCCAGCACCTCGCCATCGGCGAGCAATGCCAGTTTGTCGATCTCCTGCGCGGCGGCCAGCAGGTTGCCTTCGACCCGCTCGCTCAGCCGCTGCACCGCCGCCGGCTCGGCGCGCACGCCCTTGCCGCGCAGGCGGCGCTCGATCCAGTCGCCCAGTTCGTGCGGCTTGATCGCCCACGCCACCGACAGCACGCCGGTGCGGTTGACCGCATCGGCCCACTTGCCGTGGTGCGACTTGCTCCATTCGCCGGCGGTGATCAGCAGCACCACGTCGCCCGGCGGTTGCGCGCAGAACCCGCTGATGACCTCGGCGCCCTCCTTGCCCGGCTTGCCGCCCGGCAGGCGCAGTTCGATCAGCCGGCGCGAGCTGAACAGACTCGGCGCGTTGAAGCTGGAGGACAGCTGCCCCCAGTCGAAATCGCGGCCATCGGCGTCGAACACCTCGCGCTCGCCGATGCCTTCGGCGCGTGCCTTGGCGCGCACCGCGTCGGCCGCCTCGATGACCCGCAGCAGTTCCGGCCCGGCGATCAGGTAGACCGGCGCCAGCGGCTGCGAAGCGGCCTGGGTGGCAAGTTGTTCCGGACGCAGCTCCATAGGTTCAGCGCCCGCGCCCGCAAGCCCGCGGCGAGGCTGCCGGCTCAGTCCGCATCGTTGCCATCGATATCGTTGCCGCCGGCATCGTCGTCATCGACATCCGTACCGGCGCCATCCAGCGAACGCCCCTGCTGGATTTCGGCACGGGCCACGCTGTCGATGCGGCGCAGGATCGAGGCCGACATTTCTCGGCGCAGCTCGTCGGCGAGGATCTCGCGCTCGGTGGTGGTGCCGGTGGCGTCGGTCGGCTGCGAGACGTAGTCGCGCGACATCTCGATGGCCTGCTCCGGTACCAGCACGCTGCCGTCCGGGCGCAGGAAGGTGAAGATCACCGCGTAGCGCAGGCTGTATTCCTGGGCGCGGCCGCGCGCGTCGATGGCGATGGGCAGGTCGCCCCAGCGCTCGGAGCGGATCTTCAGCCTGGCCACGCCCATCGCCTTGCCATCATCCCCCTGCAGCGCCTCGTCCGCTTCGACGACCGTGGCGCCCGAGGTCCGCAACCCGCGGTTGAGCAGCTTCACCAGCTCGCTGTAGCGCACCGAGGATTCCACTTTGACCGCGGGCACGTCGTCGGGCAGCGTGAGCTTGTTGCGCAGGTGGAAGCCGCAGCCGGACAAACCGGCGGCAAGGAACAGGGCAATCAGGTATCGGGTCATGGACACAAGTCTGGCGGAGCCGGCCGGGAGCGGCAACAGGAATCGGCCGGCATCATCGCGCATCGCGCGTGAGCGGGGATGAAACCGGCGCGGCGTTCAATGCCAAGGAAGGTTCTTCGCCGAATGGACCATGCCGTCGGGGGCGTAGCCCCAACCTGCCTGGCAGCGTGAGCTTTGAAGCCCCTCTCCCACCGGGGCGGGAGGGCACGGCTTGCGCGCCA
>NZ_LDJP01000097.1 GCF_001431505.1 Stenotrophomonas daejeonensis | reverse complement strand
CGCCCGCCCCCTTGGCCCCCGTCGATCCACCCGGCATGCCCGGCACGGACGCCTTTGCCGACTTCGTGCAGGCGCAGCGTTCGCCGCTGTACGCATTCCTGCGCGCGCGCGGCACCAGTCCCGAGGACGCCGAGGACATTGCGCAGGACTGCATGGAGCGGCTGATGCGCTACCGCGGCCACGCCGAGGGCGAACTGCGGCTGCTGCTGTACCGGATCGCCCGCAACCGCCTCGCCGACCTCGGGCGTTCGGCGCAGGCCGGGCCGCACCTGCCGCTGGCCGAGCACGATGTCCCCGCCGACGCCTCGTCCTCCACGCCGGGCCCGCTGCGCCAGGCCGAATCCCGGCAGATGCTCAACACCCTGCGCCAGGCACTGCTGAAGTTGCCCGAGCGTTGCCGCGAGGCCTACCTGCTCAACCGCATCAGTGGCATGAGCTACAGCCAGATCGCGCGCCACCGCGGCATCACCGCCAAGACCGTGGAAAAGCAGATCGCGCGCGCCCTGCAGGGGCTGCGCCGGGAACTGGGCAGCGATGCCTTCAACATGGACGTGGACGGCCGATAGAGTGAACATGCGCAACACCCCGACGAATCCCCACTTCGACCAGGCCGCGACCTGGGTGGCGCGGCTGGAAGCCGCGGACTGCACCGCCGGCGAACGCGCCCGCTTCGAGGACTGGCTGGCGCAGGACCCGGCCCACGTCCACGCCTGGGCCGAGGCCGAAACCCTGCACCAGCACGCCGCCGGGCTGCGCGACGATCCCTGGCTGCGCGCAGGCGCCCAGCGCATAACCCGGCGCCCACGCCACCGGCACCCGCTGTTCCGCGCCGCCATCGCCGCCACGCTGTGCCTGGCCGTCGGCACAGGCTGGCTGCTGGCCACCGACGGCAACCCCGCGCCGCACACCTACGTCAACAGCGGCCTGGCCACGCAGCCGCAGATACTGGAGGACGGCAGCCTGGTGGTGCTGGACGCCGGCACCACCCTGACCACCCGTTTCGGCTGGCGCACGCGCCGGCTGGAACTGCAGCAGGGCCGCATGCAGTTGCGGGTGGCCGCCGCCTCCCGGCCGATGCGGGTGCAGGCCGGCAACAGTACCCTGCGCGACATCGGCACCACCTTCCAGGTCGAGCTGCTGGACGATGGCGAGGTCGGCGTGGCGCTGCTGGAAGGCGCGCTCGACGTGGCCAGCCAGGGCCCGCAGAAGATGCACCGGCAACTGCAACCGGGCGAGCAGTTGCAGGTGCGCCGGTCCGGGCACATCGAACCCAGCACGGCGCTGCTGCGGCCGCAGGCCGAGGCGTGGCTGCACGGCCAGTTGCTATTCGACGCCACGCCGCTGTCCGCCGCCGTGGCGCAGATGAACCGCTACACGCCCACCCCGCTGGTCATCGCCGACCCGGCCATCGCCAACCTCGCCGTCAGCGGCAGCTTCCGTGCCGGCGACCAGGAGGCCCTTCTTTCCGCACTGGAACTGGGCTGGTCGGTCGGCAGCCGGCCACGGGCCGACGGCGCACTCGAACTGCGCGGCAGGCACTGATGCCCACCGCGGGCCAGTTGCTGCGCCGGCTGCGGCGGACCGGCCTGTACCTGCTCCTGCTGTCGCCCGCCTGCGCCCTCGCCGCCGATGCCGACTACCACATCGCACATGGCCCGCTGGCGCAGGCATTGCGGCAATGGTCGCAGCAAAGCGGCGATGCGCTGCTGTTCGATGCCCGCGAACTGAAGGATCTGCAAAGCGCCGGCGTCAGCGGCAGCTTCACCCCCGCCGGCGCGCTGGAAAAGCTGCTGCAGGGGCTGCCGGTGAAACTGCTGCGCACGCCCGCAGGCGTGTTCGTGGTGCGCCGGCAGGCGGCCACGGCATCCCCGTCGCGCCACCCACCGACCAGCCCGGCGGCAGCCACCACGGCCACCAGCGAAACACGGGCCGACGTGGAGCTGGCACCCATCCACGTCACCGGCAGCCGCCTGCCACGCAGTTCGCTGCAAAGCACCATCGCGGTCACCGTGATCGAGCGCGAGGACATCCAGCGCAGCGGCTATGGCTCGCTGTTCGACCTGCTGCGCCACCTGCCCGGCATGAATGGCCACCCGCCGGTGGACGCCGCGCGCGACGGCGACTCGCTGTACCTGCCGGCCGGCGCAGCGGCCACCACCAGCCTGGACGGCATGGGCCCGCGTGCCACCCTGTTCCTGGTCAACGGCCGGCGCCTGCCGCGCTACCCGATGGTGTCGCTGCAGCAGGGCGCGCTGACCGACCTGGGCGGCATTCCGCTGAGCTTCGTCGAACGCATCGAACTGGTCCGCGGCGGTGCCTCGGCCATCTACGGCGCCGACGCCATCGCCGGCGTGGTCAACATCGTGCTGCGCGAACAGGCCGACGGTCCCGAAGCCCTGCTGCAAACCGGCATCAGCAACCAGGATGATGGCGGCCAGTACCGCCTGCAGGCGGCCACCGGCCACGCCGACGGCCGCAACCGCTGGTTCCTCGGCATCGACCTGCAGCAGCGCCGGCACGTGGCCGGCGACCGCCGCAGTTGGCACCGCGAGGCCTCACGCTACCCGGTCGGCCTGCTCACCCACGATGGCTATTACCTGCCCGCCTTCCGCTGCCCGCCATCGCTGCTCGCCGACGATGGCTGCTGGTACGACAGCTCGCGCCCACGCTCGCTGCAACCGGCCAGCACCACCGCCTCCGTGTACGGCCACTGGAACCACGACATCGGCGACGGCATGTACGCCCATGCCGAACTGCGCGCCAGCCACAGCCGCCAGCGCTTCGACCTCGGCCCCACCGCCGCCGCACTGCGCTTCGACAACGGTGACCTGATCAACCATGTTTTCGAAGAAGCCGGCAACGCGCGCTCGGCGGCAAACGGCATCGAAGCCGACTTCAGCGCCGGCATCGGCCGCAACCGCACCGGCCATGGCTGGGAAGCCGGCCTGAGCCGGCAGCGCAGCCAGGTCATGCTGACCACCTCCGGCGCGATACGCAGCTCGCGCCTGCTCGACGCGGTGGCGGACGGCTTCATTCCCGGTTTCACGGCACTGGACCCGGCCCTGTACGACGACCTGTTCCCCACCACCCGCAACCGCGGCCGCACCGACCAATGGCTGGGCTGGTGGGGGCAGCACCGGGAGCTTGGCCAGCTGCGCGGCGGCCCGGCGCAATTGGCCAGCGGCCTCGACCTGCGCCGCGAAACGTGGACCGCACGTCCGGACAAACTGCTCGAAGACGGCGAACTGGCACTGGGCCTGCCCACCGAGCGCCGCCGCCTCTCGCGCCAGGCCAGCGCCGCCTATGCCGAGCTCGGCCTGCCGCTGGCCACCGGCCTGCACATGGACCTGGCCGCACGGCTGGACCGCGACGCCGGCGACACTGCCTTCTCCCCGCGCGCCGGCCTGCGCTGGAACCTGTCGCCCTCCTGGTCGCTGCTGCTGTCCAGCGGACGCGGCTACCGCGCGCCCAGCCTGTTCGAGCGCCGGCGCCCGCCCGGCTATTTCGGCGTGGTGGCCCTGCCGGCCTCGTCCACGCTGCCGGCCTGCGCGCATCCGGTGCAGGACAACTGCATGGTCGAAGTGCAGGTGATGGAAAACCCCGCACTGTCCGCGGAAACCTCGCGCAGCCATGCACTGGGCCTCCTGTGGGCGCCGGCGGGCACCGATTTCACCCTGTCGCTGACCCACAACCGCATCGACCTGCACGACGAAATCCTCGACCTGCGCCCGGAAGACGCCCTCTGGAACCCGGACACCTGGCAGCTCGACGACAACGGCCGCTTGCAGGGACTACAGCTGTATTTCGACAACATCGGCCGCACCGTTTCGCGCAATTGGACCCTGCACGGCGACTACCGCCACGCCACCGCGACCTCCGGCCTCTGGCGGTTCTCGCTGGACGCCATCCAGCAACAGCAGCTGCGCCGCCAGCGTCACGGCAGCGGGCAATGGACCAACCTGCGCGGGCACGCCACGCCCGCCACGGCGGTCACCGCCACCGTGCAATGGCAAGGCCGGCAATGGGATACCGCCCTGCAGGCCTTCTACACCGGCAGCACCCGCGCCTGGCAGCCCGAAGCCGCCTGCCCGCCCGCGCAAAGCGGCATCGGCCATTGCAGCAACCCCGCGCAACTGCGCTGGAACCTGCATCTGGAACGTCCCATCGGCCCGCGCCTGACCGCCGCGCTGGACATCCACAATCTGCTGAATACCCAACCAGTCAACTACCTGCCCGGCAATGGCGGCCAGGCCGTGGGCCTCGACGACCCGCTGGGCCGTTACTTCCTGCTGACCCTGCAGTTCCGGTGACTGCCCACTGCGGAAACGAAAAAGCCAGACGCAAGCGTCTGGCTTCCCGTTGATGCTGGTGCCGGAAATAGGAATCGAACCTACGACCTACGCATTACGAATGCGCCGCTCTACCAACTGAGCTATTCCGGCGGAGCCGCGAATTGTAGGGTTGGCCGCCAGCGCGGTCAATCGACCAGACGCAGGCGCAGTTCCTTGGGCAGCGCGAACACCATCGACTCCGGTTCGCCGGACAGTTCGGCGACGCTACTGGCACCCAGCTCGCGCAGGCGCGCAATCACGCCGTCCACCAGCACCTGCGGCGCGGAGGCACCTGCGGTGAGGCCGATGCGTTGCTTGCCGGCCACCCATTGCGGGTCGATCTCGTGCGCGCCGTCGATCAGGTAGGACTCCACGCCCTCGCGGCGCGCCAGCTCGGCCAGCCGGTTGGAGTTGGAGCTGTTCGGCGAGCCGACCACCAGCACCAGGTCGCATCTGCCCGCCAGTTCGCGCACCGCGTCCTGGCGGTTCTGCGTGGCATAGCAGATGTCGTCGTTCTTCGGCCCCTGGATGGCCGGGAATTTCACTTTCAACGCGGCGATCACGCTGCGGGTGTCGTCCACCGACAGCGTGGTCTGCGTGGTGTAGGCGAGGTTGCCGGGCTGGCCGACTTCCAGCGCGGCGACATCGTCCTCGTCCTCGACCAGATAGATCGCGCCGCCGCCGGCCTCCTGCCGCCACTGGCCCATCGTGCCCTCGACCTCGGGGTGGCCTTCGTGGCCGATCAGCACCACGTCGCGGCCGGCGCGGCAGTGGCGCGCGACCTCAAAGTGCACCTTGGTCACCAGCGGGCAGGTCGCGTCGAACACCTTCAGCCCGCGTCGCCCGGCCTCGTCGCGCACCGCCTGCGAGACGCCGTGGGCGCTGAAGATCACCGTGTTGCCGTCGGGCACCTCGTCCAGTTCCTCGACGAAGATCGCGCCGCGCTGCTTCAGGTCGTCGACCACGAAGCGGTTGTGCACGACCTCGTGGCGCACGTAGATCGGCGCGCCCAGCGTCTCGATGGCGCGCTTGACGATCTCGATGGCGCGGTCGACGCCGGCGCAGAAGCCGCGGGGGTTGGCGAGCAGTACGTCCATGCAGGGATTCTAAGGGCGGGAACGGAAAAGAAGGGAAACGGGAACGAAACCGTACCGTGTCATTCCCCGTCCCCCGTTCCCTGTTCCCGCTTCTTCCCATCGAACAGCCCCGACAGGGCAATGCCGATGGCGCCGACGACGATCGCCGAATCGGCGATGTTGAACGACGGCCAGTAGTGGTCGCCGACGTACCACTGGATGAAATCGACCACATGGCCGTGGATCTGCCGGTCGATGACGTTGCCGATGGCACCGCCGATCACCAGCGCGTACGGCAGCGCGCTGCGCCAGTTGCCGCGCGCGGTACGCGACAGCCAGAACGCCATCAGCCCGCTGATGGCCACCGCCAGCGCGGTGAAGAACCACAGCTGCCAGCCGCCAGCATCGCTGAGGAAGCTGAACGCCGCGCCGGTGTTGTAGGTGCGGTACCAGTTCCAGAAGCCGTCGATCACCGGCACCGGGATGTACTCGGGCAGGCTGGACAGCACCCAGGCCTTGCTCCACTGGTCAAGGCCGATGACGGCGGCCGAGAGCAGCAGCCAGATCAGGGCGTTGGGTTTGGGTCTTGCGGTCATCGCGTCGTTCTACCAATGAAAGCGGCGGAGGGCCCCTGTTAGGAGTGGTCGCGGCATGCCGCGACCGGTCAGCCGCGATGGAGCTTCACCGGGAAAGCCCATCGCGACTGACGTCGCTCCTACAGGGAATGCAGAGCGGTCAGAACCAGCGACGGTCTTCGCCGGCACCGTCGATGTTGCCGGCGCAGCGGCCGCACAGTTCCGGGTGTGCGGCCACGCTGCCGACGTCGGCACGGTAGTGCCAGCAGCGCACGCACTTGGGCTTCTCGGTCGGCTGCGCGCTGACAAACACCTCGTCGGTGGTCGCCGGGCGCACGCTGACGTCGCCGCTGATGAACAGGAAGCGCAGTTCGTCGGCCAGCGGTTGCCAGCGCGCGGCCTGTTCCTCGCTGGCGGCCACGGTGATTTCCGCTTCCAGCGCGGCGCCGATCACGCCGTTGGCACGCATCGGCTCCAGCACCTTGGCCACCTGCTCGCGCACCGCCAGCAACTGCTCGAAGTCGGCCGCCGACAGCTGCGCGTCGGCCGGCAGCGGCGCCAGGCCGTCGTACCACGTGGTGAACAGCACGTTGCCGGCGCGCTCGCCGGGCAGGTAGCCCCACAGCTCGTCGGCGGTGAAGGTCAGGATCGGCGCGACCCAGCGCACGAAGGCTTCGGCGATGCGGTACATCGCGCTCTGCGCCGAACGGCGACCGCGCGAGTCCTCCTGCATGGTGTAAAGCCGGTCCTTGGTCACGTCCAGGTACAGCGAGCCGAGATCGACCGAGCAGAAGTTCAGCAGCAACTGCACGATCTCGGCCATGTCGTAGTTGGCATAGGCGGCCTTGATCTTCTCCTGCAACTCCCACGCGCGGTGCACGATCCAGCGGTCCAGCGCCACCATGTCTTCCAGCGGACGCAGGTGCACGGCAGGGTCGAAGCCGTCGAGGTTGCCGAGCAGGAAGCGCGCGGTGTTGCGCAGGCGCCGGTAGGCGTCGGCGTTGCGCTTGAGGATTTCCTGCGACAGCGACATCTCGTTGCTGTAGTCGGCCGAGGCGATCCACAGGCGCAGGATGTCCGCGCCCAGCGTGCGCATGATTTCCTGCGGCTCGATGCCGTTGCCCAGCGACTTGGACATCTTGCGGCCGTGCTCGTCCACGGTGAAGCCGTGGGTCAGGCATTGCTTGTACGGCGCGTGCTTGTCGATAGCCACGCCGGTGAGCAACGAGGACTGGAACCAGCCGCGGTGCTGGTCGGAACCTTCCAGATACAAATCCGCCGGCTTGCCGAAACCGCGCGCCAGCAGCACGCCCTCGTGGGTGACACCAGAGTCGAACCAGACGTCGAGGATGTCGGTGACTTTCTCATACTGCGCGGCTTCATCGCCCAGCAGTTCGGCCGGATCAAGCGAGTACCACACGTCGATGCCTTCGGCCTGCACGCGGTCGGCCACCTGCTGCATCAACTCGACGCTGCGCGGGTGCGGCTCGCCGGTCTCGCGATGGGTGAACAACGCGATCGGCACGCCCCAGGTGCGCTGGCGGCTGATGCACCAGTCCGGGCGGCCTTCGACCATGCTGGCGATGCGCGCCTTGCCCCACGTCGGGAACCAGCCCACCGAGTCGATGGCGGCCATGGCGTCGGCACGCAGCCCGGCCTTGTCCATCGAGATGAACCACTGCGGCGTGGCGCGGAACACCACCGGCGTCTTGTGCCGCCAGCAGTGCGGGTAGCTGTGCTGGATTTCGGCGAAGGCCAACAGCGAACCGTTGCCGCGCAGCACATCGACGATCAGCGGCTGCGCCTTCCACAGGTGCTGTCCAGCCAGTTCCACCTCCCCCGCCGGCGGCGTCGAAGGCAGGTAGACGCCACGGCCATCGACCGGGTTGATCTGGCCGGCGTTGTAGCGGTCCATCACCCCGTATTGCTGGCTGACCGCGAAGTCCTCCTGGCCGTGGCCGGGGGCGGTATGCACCGCGCCGGTACCATCGGTATCGGACACGTGCTCGCCGTTGAGCAGCGGCAGGTCGCGCTCGGCGTAGAACGGGTGCGCCAGCAACTGGTTTTCCAGCGCCGAGCCCTTGGCATGGCCGTGCACGACCATTTCGGCCACGCCGTAGCGGGCCAGTGCGCGTTCGGCCAGTGCCGAAGCCAGCACCAGCCAGCGCGGCTTGCCGTCATGCTCCGGACCTTCGACCAGCGCATAGTCGATGTCCGCACCCAGCGACACCGCCAGCGAGGCCGGCAGCGTCCACGGCGTGGTGGTCCAGATCGGCACGGCCACTTCTACGCCTTCGGGCAGCTCGACGCCGAAGCTGGCGGCCAGCTTTTTCGCATCGCGCGCGGCATAGGCCACGTCGATCGCCGGCGAGGTCTTGTCCTGGTATTCGATCTCGGCCTCGGCCAGCGCCGAGCCGCAATCGAAGCACCAGTGCACCGGCTTGGCGCCGCGCAGCAGGTGGCCGTTGGCGACGATCTTGGCCAGCGCGCGGATTTCATTGGCCTCGAAATCGAAGCTCAGGGTCTTGTACGGGTTGTCCCAGTCGCCGATCACGCCCAGCCGCTTGAAGTCGCCGCGCTGCAGGTTGATCTGCTCCTCGGCGTATTCGCGGCACTTCTGCCGGAACTGCGCGGCGTCGAGCTTGGTGCCGACCTTGCCCCATTTCTTTTCGACCGCAATCTCGATCGGCAGGCCGTGGCAGTCCCAGCCCGGCACGTAGGGTGCGTCGAAGCCATCGAGGTAACGCGACTTGACGATGATGTCCTTGAGGATCTTGTTGACCGCATGGCCGAGGTGGATCTGGCCGTTGGCATACGGCGGGCCGTCGTGCAGCATGAACAGCGGCCGGCCCTTGGCGTTCTGCCGCAGCTGCGCGTAGATGCCCTGCTCTTCCCAACGCGCCAGGATGCCCGGCTCGCGCTTGGGCAGGTCGCCGCGCATCGGGAATTCCGTCGCCGGCAGGTGGAGGGTGGCTTTGTAGTCCTGGCTCACGCGGTGGCTCGCAGTCGTTGTTCGTTGAGGATAGTGCGCGCCTGCTCGGCGTCGCGGTGCATCTGCGCGGTCAAGGCCGGCAGGTCGTTGAACTTCACTTCGTCGCGCAGCTTGGCGACGAATTCCACTTCGATGTGGCGACCGTACAGGTCGCCCTTGAAGTCGAACAGGTGCGCTTCCAACAGCGGCTCCACGCCCTCGACCGTGGGCCGGGTGCCGAAGCTGGACACCGACGGCCACGGCTGCTCGAACACGCCGTGCACCCAGGTGGCGTAGATGCCGGAAAGTGCGGGCGTTTTCGGAAAACGCAGATTGGCGGTGGGGAACCCCAGCGTGCGCCCGAGCTGGCGCCCGCGCACCACGCGCCCGCCGATGGCATAGGGATGGCCCAGCAGGTCGGCGGCATGGGCGAAGTTGCCTTCCACCAGCAGTTCGCGGATGCGGGTGCTGGAGACGCGCTCGCCGTGCACGTGCACCGGCGCGATCTCGCCGGCGGCGAAGCCCAGCTCCGGCCCCATCTGCTGCAACAGCGCGAGGTCGCCGCCGCGGCGGTTGCCGAAATGGAACTTCGGCCCGATCCAGACCTCGCGCACGCCCAGCCGGCGCACCAGCGTGTCGCGGACGAAATCCTCGGCCGGCGTGGCCACCATCTTCGCGTCGAAACGCAGCAGGCCGACGCTGTCGATGCCCAGCACGCGCAGCGCCGCCACCTTGTCGCGCGCCAGCATCAGCCGCGGCGGCGGGTTGTCCTTGGCGAAGAACTCGCGCGGCAGCGGTTCGAAGGCCAGCGCCACCGCCGGCACGCCCAGCGCGCGCGCGCGCTCGACCGCATGCCGCACCAACGCCCGGTGGCCCCTGTGCAGGCCATCGAAGGCACCGATGCAGACCACGCTTCCCCGCGGGAACAGCACCCCGCCTTCGACGTCCCTAAACAGCCTGCTCATTCAAACCCGGAAAACCGGCCCTTGCAGGCCGGTGCCTTGCCATGTGTAGCCGGGAAGTATAGCGGTGAGGCGGTCATGCCCGCCTCACCGCCCACGCAGGTCGCGCGGGCGGAAACCCATCGCCAGCATCGCCAACAGATAGGTCAGGCCGCCACCGCCGACCAGCAGCGCCAGGCTGCCGCCGCGCTCCCACTTGCCCATGCCGTCGAAGTCCGGCAGCCAGTGCAGCAGCGCCAGCAGCACCGCCACCATCGCCGCGCAGGCCAGCAGCAGCCGCAGCACGTAGCCGCCCCAGCCCGGCCGGCGCCGGTACACGCCGGTCCTGCCCAGCCAGTACCAGAGCAGCGCCAGGTTCAGGTAGCTGGACAGCGCGCTGGCGATGCCCAGCGCCAGGTGCAGGCCCGGCACGCCGGCCAGCGCCCGCATCACGCCCTGCGCCTTCAGTTCGTCCGGCACCATCCACTGGTACAGCACCGCCAGCAGCGCGAAGTTGAACACCATGTTGGCGACCAGCGCGACCACGCCGGCGCGCACCGGGGTCCGGGTGTCCTGCCGCGAATAGAACGCCGGCAACACCACCTTCAGCAGCGCGAACGCCGGCAGCCCGACGCTCAGGCCGTAGACCGACAGCGCGGTCATCCGGGTGTCGAACGCGGTGAACTCGCGGTACTGGAACAGGGTCGCGATCAACGGCTGCGCCAGCAGCAGCAGGCCGAGCATCGCCGGCACCGCGATCAGCAGGGTCATGCGCAGGCCCCAGTCCAGCGCGTCGGAGAAGCCCTCGCCATCGGTCTTGACGTGGTGGCGGGCCAGCGCCGGCAGGATCACCGTGCCCAGCGCCACGCCGAACACGCCCAGCGGCAGCTCCAGGAAACGATCGGCCAGCGACAGCCACGACTGCGAGCCGTCGGCCAGCCGCGCGGCGATCACCGTATCCAGCATCAGGTTGATCTGCGCCACCGACGAGCCGAACAGGGTCGGCACCATCAGCGTCATCACCCGGCGCACGTCCGGGTGGTTCCAACCCCAGCGCGGCAGGGTCAGCAGGTCGATGCCGCGCAGCGCCGGCAACTGGAACAACAACTGCAACACGCCGGCGGCCAGCACCGCCCAGCCCAGCGCCAGGATCTGCTTCTCCGGCGTGCCGCCCAGCCGCGGCGCCAGCCACAGCGCGCCGGCGATCATGCACAGGTTGAGGATCACCGGCGTCAGCGCCGGCATCGCGAACTTCTGGAAGCTGTTCAGCGCCCCGCCGGCCAGCGCGGTCAGCGAGACGAACAGCAGGAACGGGAAGGTCAGCCGGAACAGGTCGATCAGCAGCCCCTGCTTGGCCGGGTCGGCGGCCACGCCGCTGCTGAACAGCAACGCCAGCTGCGGGGCGAAGATCAGCGCCAGCGCGGTGACCACCAGCAGCACGCCGCCCAAGGTGCCGGCCACCCGCGCCATCAGCTCGCGCAGGTCACCGTGCGGGCGGGTTTCCTTCACCTGCGTGAACACGGGCACGAAGGCGGTGGCGAACGAGCCCTCGGCGAACAGCCGGCGCAGGAAGTTGGGCACGCGGAACGCCACCCAGAACGCGTCGGTGACGGCGTTGGCGCCGAACTGGGTGCTGATGACCTGGTCGCGCACCAGCCCCAGCACCCGGGAAACCATCGTCATGCTGCTGAACGACAGCAGCCCCCGCAACATGCGCGGTGAACTCACCCACGGCCCCCTTGACAACTCGACTTGACGTTCATTGGTGCACCCATCATACTTGCGCGCTTGCTGTTCCCACCACACCGATTTTCAGGAAACCACCACCGTGGCCAATATCAAGTCCGCCAAGAAGCGCGCCAAGCAGACCGTCGTGCGCAACGCGCGCAACGTCGCTCAGCGTTCGATGCTGCGCACCGCCGTCAAGAAGGTGATCAAGGCCCTGGACGCCAATGACGCCGCCGGCGCCGAGGCTGCCTTCGCCGTCGCCCAGCCGATCCTCGACCGTTTCAGCGCCCGTGGCCTGATCCACAAGAACAAGGCCGCCCGCCACAAGAGCCGCCTGACCGCCCGCATCAAGGCCATCAAGGCCGCCTGATCCGCGCGATCCCCTGGTGCCGCAAGGCGTCAGGCATTGAAAAACCCGGCCTGCGCCGGGTTTTTTGTTGCCGCCGTCCGTGGCGGCAACCCTTCGGGCCGTCGCTGATACGACGCCATTGGCCGGGAAATCTCGTAGATACCGTCTTGCTCCTGTCTCTTATACCAATCT
>NZ_LDJP01000096.1 GCF_001431505.1 Stenotrophomonas daejeonensis | reverse complement strand
TTCCAGCTCGCCCTGGTCGCGCTGTTCGCCGGCGTCGCCCTGGCCCTGCTGCTGCCGCGCCTGCGCCGGCTCGAGCGGCTGGTGGCGCGCGACCTGGCCGAGCTGGAAGGCAGCCGGGCGGCGCTGGAAACCGGCAACCGCGAGCTGCAGGCGATGGCCGGGCGCCTGTTTTCGGTGCAGGAGGACGAGCGCCGGGCCATTTCCCGCGACCTGCACGACGACATCGGCCAGGCCGTCACCGCGATCAAGCTGGCCGCCCATGCCGCCATCGACGAGGCCGACATGCAGCGCCGCAACGCCGACCTCGGGCAGATCGTGGAACTGGTGGACAGCACCGTCATCCGCCTGCGCAACCTGTCGATGCTGCTGCGCCCGCCGCAACTGGACGCGCTGGGGCTGGAAGCCGCCCTGCGCTGGCAGGCCGGGCAGTTGTTCCGCGCCTCCCCGGTGGAGCTGCTGCTGGAAGTGGGCGACCTGCCGCAGCGGCCGGACAACGAGATCGAACAGGCCTGTTTCCGCATCGCCCAGGAAAGCCTGACCAACGCCCTGCGCCACGCGCTGGCCAGCCAGGTGCGGCTGCGCCTGGCCGATGCCGGCGACGGCCGCCTGCACCTGCAGGTGGCCGACGACGGCGAGGGCTTCGACCCCGCCGGCCCGCGCGGGCTGGGCCTGATCGTCATGCGCGAGCGCGCGCAGAGCGCCGGCGGCCGCCTGCAGATCCACACCGGGCCGGGCGAAGGCACCCGCATCGAGCTGCACCTCCCCTATCGCGCAGCGCAGGCCGCCAGCGCCTGCGCAGGACACTAGAACCATGTGGAACGCTCCCCCGACGCCAGCGGCGCAGGCGACGGTCACCCGCCTCGGCGCCGGCAACCCCGAACTGGCCGCGATGGTCGCCGAGGCCGCCCGCGGCGGCGCCCCGCTGATGCTGCTGCACCTGGACATCGACCACTTCGCCTCGGTCAACGAGAACATGAGCGCCGAGGTCGGCGACCAGGCGCTGGTGCTGGTCGCCCAGCGCCTGCGCGAACAGCTGCCCGAACAGGGCCGGCTGTGGCGCCACGGCAGCGACGAATTCGTGCTGGCCATCCCGCGCGCGGCCGGCGTGCCGCTGCCCGAGGACATGGCCGAGCAGTTGCGCCAGCAGATGGAACTGCCGCTGTCGGTGCTGCCCTACACCCTGTTCCTGACCGCCAAGATCGGCGTGGCGCTGTGCCCGGAGCACGCCACCGACCCCAGCCGGCTGCTCGACCTGGCCGAGGATGCCCTGCACCAGGCCGCCCGCGAGGGCGGCAACATCGTGCAGGTGCACATGCTGCACCGGCCGCTGAGCGCGCACAGCGAGAGCATCATCGCCCGGCAGCTGGTGGACGCCATCGACAACGGCGAGCTGCGCCTGCGCTACCAGCCGCTGGTCAGCGCCCGCGACGGCCACGTGGTCGGCATGGAGGCGCTGCTGCGCTGGCAGTCGCCGACGCTGGGCATGCTGGTGCCCGAGCGCTTCATGCGCACCGCCGAGCGGCTGGGCATCATCGTCCAGATCGGCACCTGGGTGCTGGAGATGACCCTGCGCCAGGCCCGCGTCTGGCGCGACCAGGGCTTCGACGACCTCAACGTCGCCGTCAACGTCTCCACCCTGCAACTGCTGCGCCCGGGCTTCTTCGCCGAGGTGATGGGGCTGCTGCAGTCCACCGGCGTGCCGGCGCAGATGCTGACGCTAGAAATCAACGAAAGCGCGCTGACCAACAACGTCAACTTCGTCTACGAAACGCTGGCCAACCTGCGCGGCGAGGGCATCAGCCTGAGCCTGGACAACTTCGGCACCGGCGACTCCAGCCTCAGCGCGCTGGTGCGCTACCCGGTGGACAAGCTCAAGATCGACCGCACCTTCATCAAGAGCGCCCCGGCCGCCGACCGCGAGGCCGCCATCTCCCGCGCGATCATCGCGATGGGCCACCAGCTGGGCATGAGCGTGATCGCCAACGGCGTCGAGTCGCAGGCGCAGTTGGGCTTCCTGCGCCGCAACGACTGCGACGTGTTCCAGGGCTACCTGTTCGGCGAACCGATGTCGGCCGACGCCGCCGGCCTGACCCTGCGCCGCCGCTACCTGCGCCCGGAAGCCTTCGCCGAGAGCCGTCCGGACCGCACCCTGCTGCTGCTGGACGACGAGGAGAACGTGCTGCGCTCGCTGGTGCGCCTGTTCCGCCGCGACGGCTACCGCATCCTCGCCGCCGGCAACGTGCGCGACGCCTTCGAGCTGCTGGCGATCAACGACGTGCAGGTGATCCTGTCCGACCAGCGCATGAGCGACATGAGCGGCACCGAGTTCCTCGGCCGGGTGAAGATGCTGTACCCGGACACCATCCGCCTGGTGCTGTCCGGCTACACCGACCTGACCACCGTCACCGACGCGATCAACCGCGGCGCGATCTACCGCTTCCTGACCAAGCCGTGGAACGACGACGAACTGCGCGAGCACATCCGCCAGGCGTTCCGCACCCACGACGAGCAGCACCGCGGCAGCGGCGGCATGGCGCCGGCCGAGTCCATCGCCGGCGAACCGCCTTCATCGCGATGAGGCAGGTCGGGGTTACACCCCCGACGGCGGCATGCACGAAGCGTCGGGGCGTAGCCCCGACCTACCGCGGCTGCCGCACCGGCAGCACGATGCGGAAGCAGGAGCCCTCGCCCACCGTGCTTTCCAGCTCGATGCGGCCGTGGTGCTTGTTGACGATGCCGTAGGAAATCGACAACCCCAGCCCGGTGCCGCTGCCCACCGGCTTGGTGGTGAAGAACGGGTCGAAGATGCGCTGGCGCAGCTCCGGGGAAATGCCCGAGCCGTTGTCGCGGAACTCGATCCACACGTCCTCGCCTTCCACCCCGGTGCTGACGATGATGCTGCCGCGCTCGGCGATGGCATGGCCGGCGTTGAGCAGCATGTTCATGTAGACCTGGTTCAGCTCGGACGGCAGGCACTCGATCATCGGCAGCTCGCCGTAGCGGCGCTCCAGCGTGACCTTGTACTTGAGCTCGTTCCAGATGATGTTGATGGTCGAGTCCAGCCCGGCGTGCGGGTTGGCCAGCTTCCACGACTCCTCGCGCCCGGAATAGGAGAAGTCCTTCAGGTCGCGCACGATCCGCGTCACCCGCTCGATGCCCTCGCGCGACTCGGCCATCAGCTGCGGCAGGTCGCGGCTGATGAAGTCGATGTCCAGGCGGTCGCGGACGTCGTCGATCTCGGCGATCATCGCCTTCGGGTCCGGCGCCCGCAGCGCGCGCTCGTAGGCCTCGATCACGGTGAACAGGCTGCGCAGGTATTCCTGCAGGCTGCCCAGGTTGGAGTGCACGTAGCCGATCGGGTTGTTGATCTCGTGCGCCACGCCGGCGGCGAGCTGGCCGATGGAGGCCATTTTCTCCGACTGCAGCAGCTTTTCCTGCGCACCGTTGAGGCGCTGGTAGGCCTGGCGCAGCTCGACGTGGCGGCGCTGCAGCTCCTGCTCGTAATCCTCGCGGCCCTCGATGTGGCGGAACAATGCCAGCCACGCCTGCTCGTCGCCCTCGCCGTGGTGGTAGATCTGGACGATCACCACCCGCTCGTCCAGCGGCAGGCTGCCGCTCCAGCAGCCGCTCTCGGCCGCCTGCGACAACGCGCTGGCGGGCAGCAGTTCCTCGACGCGGCGGCCCAGCTCGGTGGCGTCCCCGTCGGCGACGCCGAAAAGCTCGCGGACGACGCGGTTGGCCATCGACACCTCGCCGCGTTCGTTGAACATCAGCATGCCGTCGTTCATGCGGTCGGCGATGCCGCGCAGGACGTGGGAAGGTGGGCAGGGAATGAACGAAGCGGGTTCGGAATCGGCCACGGCGGTCGTGCGGTCGGGGAACGGCGTTCCACCATACCACCGCCCCGCCGGGGCACGGCCGGCTTCAGGCGACCGCGAGCGAGCGGCGCGTGTGCAGCTGTTGCGACTGGCCCTTGGCGTCGTAGGCCGAGGCGTTCTCGCTGCGGCCGAGCTGGCGCAGGGTCCAGCTGACCTCGCGGCGGCGGCGCGACAGCAGCGCGCCATTGGCGCGGTTGCGCTCGGCCAGCTCGCGCAGGCGCTCGGCCTGTTCCAGCGGCGGCTGCGCTTCCAGCACCCTCAGCGCTTCGAGCTTGCGGCCGGTGGCCGCGATCAGCGCGGGGATGTCGTGATCGATCAGCGCCTGACGCTCGCCATCAAGCGCATCGCTCAATTGCTGCAGCGGATCGGTCATGGCGGCGGTCATGCCTGCAGTTGCTGGTCCAGGTCCAGCATGCGCTGGGCGATGGCGTCCGGGTTGATCCGGTAGCTGCCGTTTTCCAGCGCCTCGCGGACCGCCTGCACGCGGGCATTGTCGACCGCCGGGGCGGTGGAAAGCTCGCGCTGCAGGGCCTGCAGGCTGGTGGCCTCGCCGGTCAGGCGCAGGCTGTCGACCGCTTCCACCGGCCGGGCGGCGCCGTCGCCGGTCGCTGCGGTCCGGGTCGGCGTGGCGACCTGGCGCACCGGGGCGCCAGCCGTGATGCCACCGTCGATTTTCTGGCTCATGTGATGGGAGTCCTGTTTCGGTACGACAAGGGTAACGGCCGCTTCCGGGAAACCTTTAGCACCTTTTGCATGATCAGCGCGAGACCAGCACATCGCCGCCGGCGGCGACGATACCCTGCACCACCCGCCGCGAGGACAGGTTCTCCACCGAGACCCGCTCGTCCTGCCCGGCATCGCCCAGCGCCTTGCCTGCCATCCGCACCTCCACCCCGCCGCGCCGGGACACCAGCGCCACGCTGTCGCCGCGGCGGATGATGCGCGGGGCGACCAGGTCGTTGGCCCCCAGCAGGGTACCGGCCCCCAGCGCGCGCCGGGCCACCCGGCCGACCACCTGCCGCGGATCGGACAGCACCGCGCCGGCAATGCGTGCGGTGTCACGACGGACGCTGGTGATATCGGCCGGGCCGATGATTTCTCCAGCGGCCACGCCGCGCGCCAGCATCACCACGTCCTGCTCGTTGCGGATCTCCACCGGCACGAACAGCTTCCAGCCGCCGGGCTGCGGGCAGCCGACCTCGACGACGCGGTTGCCGGTGGCGCGCGCCTGCAGCGATACCGGGCAGGCCGCCAGCCGCAGGTTGGCATCCACCGTGGCCTCGCCCTCGATGGATGGGTCCAGCGTGGAAAGGGCGGCGGCGCGGATCGAGGCCAGGCTCTGGAACTGGCCGGCCCAGGCGGGCGCCGCCAGCAGCAGGCACAGCAGGACGAACGGGCGCATGGGCTTCTCCACGGCAATCCTCACAAGGTCGCAGATGGCCATGCAATCCCCGTGCCCGAAGCGACGCTCAAGTCCTGCGCGCGTGCGGCCGATACCGGCTGCATGTCACATGACCTGCTCAACCGCATCGACCAGCGCACCCGGCTGGCCGGCCACAACCGACTGGCCCTGCTGCTGTTCCGCCTGGGCGGGCGTCAGCTTTTTGGCGTCAATGTCTTCAAGGTGCAGGAAGTGCTGCGGCGCCCGCCGCTGTTCCTCGTGCCCGGCCTGCCGGTGCAGTTCGCCGGGGTCGCCGACGTGCGCGGGCGCTCGGTGCCGGTGCTGGACCTGGGCCTGGCCATCGGCCACCCGGAACGCGAGCCGGACGCCGACACTTCGCCGGGCTACCTGGTGGTCACCGAATTCAACCGCTCGGTGCAGGGCTTCCTGGTCAGCGGCGTGGAGCGCATCGTCAACATCGCGGTGGAGGACATCCAGCCGCCGCCGGAGCTGGGCGCCGAATCCAGCTACCTGACCGCGGTCACCCGCTTCCAGGGCGAGCTGATCCAGGTGATCGACGTGGAGAGCGTGCTGGCCGACATCGCCCAGGTCAGCAAGGACGCGGTGCTGGACCCGTCGATGGCCCTGCCGGCCGGCGCGCCGCCGCTGCAGGTGCTGGTGGTGGACGACTCGCGGGTGGCGCGCCAGCAGATCCGCAGCGTGCTCGACCAGCTCGGCGTCACCGCCACCCTGCTCTCCGACGGCAAGCAGGCGCTGGACCACCTGCTGCAGATCCACGCGGCCGGCGAGAACCCGGCCGAGCGCTACGCGATGGTGATCTCCGACATCGAGATGCCGGCGATGGACGGCTACACGCTGACGACGGAAATCCGCCGCCACCCCGGGCTGGCCGGGCTGTACGTGCTGCTGCACACCTCGCTGTCGGGGGTATTCAACAACGCGATGGTCGAGCGCGTGGGCGCCAACGCCTTCGTCGCCAAGTACAGCCCGCACGAGCTGGCCGACTTCGTGCTGCACCGCCTGCGCCAGGTGGCCGAGGCCGCGTAGGCCGGGGTAACGCCCCCGGCGGCTTCATGCCGATGCGCAAGGCGCCGGGGGCGTTACCCCGGCCTACCCTGCTGCCCTGCCGCCGCAGCCCGACCGATGGCGCGCCGGCCATTGCGGGGTTCTGGCACACCGCTTGCACCTCCCCGGGCAACGTTCCGCGGGAGACCGCCGTGTCCAACCTGATTTCCGACTATCTCGGGGTCCACGCCCAGGCCATGCCGTTGCGCGAGCAGCGCATGAAGCTGATCGCCGGCAACCTGGCCAACGCCGACACGCCCGGCTACAAGGCCCGCGACCTCGATTTCGACGCTGCCCTGCGCGACGCCGCCGGCAGCGGCGGCAACGGCCTGCTGGCCTCCACCTCGGAACAGCACTACCGCACCGGCAGCATCGATGGCCTCAACCCGTTCCAGGTGCTGCGCGAGGGCGTGCAGCCCAGCCTGGACGGCAACACTGTCGACCCCGACGCCGAGCGCGCCGCCTACGGCCGCGCCGCGCTGGAATACCGCGCCTCGCTGAGCTTCGTCGAGTCCAAGGTGCGCTCGATGATGACCGCGATCACCGGCCAGTAAGCCGGCCAGCAAGGGAGAACAGCATGAGCAACCTGCCCATTTTCGACATCGCCGGCTCGGCCCTGCAGGCGCAGTCGGTGCGCATGAGCACCATCGCCTCCAACCTGTCCAACGCCGATTCGGTGGCCGGCTCGGCCGAGGCCGCCTACAAGCCGCTGGAGCCGATCTTCCAGGCCGTCACCAGCCGCGAGGACCCGCGCCTGACCGGCGTGCAGGTCAAGGAAATCACCCGGAGCGAGGCGCCGCCGCTGCAGCGCTACGAACCCAACCACCCGCTGGCCGACGCCGACGGCTACGTCTACTCGCCCAACATCGACCCGGTGGCGCAGATGGTCAACCTGATCTCCACCTCGCGCAATTACCAGGCCGGCGTGGAAATGCTCACCACCGCCAAGGAACTGACCCTGGCCACCCTGTCGATGGGCCGCTGAGGACACCCGCCATGAGCAGCGTTCCCGCCAACAACGAATTGTTCGGCTCGCTCGGCCTGACCGCCGCGGCCTCGCAGAGCAGCAAGAAGAAGGACACCCTGGACCAGGCCGATTTCCTGCGCCTGATGAGCACCCAGCTGCAGCACCAGGACCCGCTCAAGCCGATGGACAACAGCCAGATGGTCGCGCAGATGGCGCAGCTGTCCACGGTGCAGGGCATCAGCGACCTGAACGACACCGTCTCCGGCTTCCAGCAGGCGATGGCCGGCGACCAGATCCTGAAGGGCGCGGCGCTGGTCGGCCACGAGGTGCTGGTGCCCTCGACCAAGCTCTCGCTGGAGGACGGTGGCGGCGCCAGCGGCACCGTGGCCGCCCCCGGCAGCGGCTACGTCACCATCGACATCACCGACGCCAACGGCGTCAAGGTCACCCAGCTGAGCGTGCCGGCCGAAGCGTCCGGCGAGGTCCAGTTCCAGTGGGACGGCACCGATGCCGACGGCAAGCGCATGCCGGCCGGGGCCTACAACGTCACCGCCACCTACACCGACGGCGAGGGCGCGCAGAGCACGCTCAGCACCTACGTGCAGGCGGAGGTGGAGAGCGTGACCGTCGGTTCGGACGGGCTGTACCTGAACCTCAAGGGGCTGGGCGCCGCCCCGCTCGACTACGTGCTCCGCGTCAGCTGAGCCACCGCACACCATTCCCCGGGAGTACCGACATCATGGGCTTCAACATCTCGCTGTCCGGCATCAACGCCGCCAACGCCGACCTGAACGTCACCGCCAACAACATCGCCAACGTCAACACCACCGGCTTCAAGGAGTCGCGCGCCGAGTTCGCCGACCTGTTCAGCGCCACCAGCTACGGCCTGTCGCGCAACGCCATCGGTGCCGGCGTGCGCCTGACCAACGTGGCCCAGCAGTTCTCGCAGGGCAACATCGACCAGACCGGCCGCAGCCTGGACCTGGCCGTCGAGGGCGAAGGCTTCTTCACCCTGGACATGAACGGCTACCGCGTCTATTCGCGCGCGGGCAACTTCCAGACCGACAACGCCGGCTACGTGGTCAACCCGCAGGGCGCACGCCTGCAGGTGTACGCGCCCAATGCCGACGGCACCCGCTTCGACGGGGCGCTGACCGACCTGCAGTTGCTGACCACCGACAGCCCGCCGCGGCAGAGCACCCTGGTCAACCTCGGCTTCACCCTGCCCGGCAATGCCGACGAGCCGGTGTCCGCGTTCGACCCGGCCGATTCCAACAGCTACAACCACTCCACCGGCGGTGTGACCGTATACGACTCGCTGGGCGTCGGCCACACCCAGACCTCGTACTTCGTCAAGACCAACGTGCCCAACCAGTGGCAGATGTACAACTACGTGGACGGCCAGTCGGCCGGCGCGCCGACCACGCTGGAGTTTTCCGACAGCGGCGCGCTGGTCACCCCGCCGCCGCCGGGCCATATCGCGCTGGACCCGTTCACCCCGACCACCGGCGCCGGCGTGGTGAACCTGACCCTGGACGTGACCGGCTCCACCCAGTACGGCGAGAAGTTCGCCATGCGCGACGTGCGCCAGGACGGCTATGCCTCGGGCAAGCTCAACGAGATCAGCATCTCCGAGGAAGGCATCGTCTACGCGCGCTACTCCAACGGCGCCGACCGCCCGCTGGGCCAGGTGGCGCTGACCACCTTCAACAACCCGCAGGGCCTGCTGAGCAAGGGCAACAACCTCTGGGTGGAGACCTACGCCTCCGGCACCCCGCGCACCGGTGCCCCGGACACCTCCGACTTCGGCCAGATCCAGGCCGGCTCGCTGGAGGCCTCCACCGTGGACCTGACCGAGCAGCTGGTGAACATGATCGTGGCCCAGCGCAACTTCCAGGCCAACGCGCAGATGGTGTCGACCCAGGACCAGATCACGCAGACGGTCATCAATATCCGTTAAAGCGGGGAATGCGGGAACAGGGAGCGGGGAAC
>NZ_LDJP01000095.1 GCF_001431505.1 Stenotrophomonas daejeonensis | reverse complement strand
CCCCGAAAGGCCATTGCACACGCCTGAGCAAGACGGTATCTACGGGTGCGGCATGGCTTCGCATCCGCGTGTCACTCCACAGACGCATATCGGTCACATCGCTGCCACCGCCCGTCCCCATGCTGATGCAAACGGGAGAACGCGCATGCGCTACGCCATCGTCACCGAGACCTATCCGCCGGAGGTCAACGGCGTCGCCCTGACCGTGCAGGGCCTGGAGCGCGGCCTGCGCGCACGCGGCAACACGGTGGACCTGATCCGCCCGCGCCAGCCCGGGGACAGCGCCGGGCCGCACGAGCTGCTGGTGCGCGGCGCGGCGCTGCCGCGCTATCCCGGCCTGCGCTTCGGCCTGCCGGCGCCGTACCAGCTGGCGCACTACTGGCGCCGGCACCGCCCCGACGCGGTCTACATCGCCACCGAAGGACCGCTGGGCTGGTCGGCGTTGCGCAGCGCGCGCCGGCTCGGCATTCCGGTCGCCACCGGCCTGCACACCCGCTTCGACAGCTACCTGCCCGACTACGGCGCCGCCTGGCTGCAACCGGCGGCGCTGGGCTGGATGCGCCGCTTCCACAACCGCGGCGACGCCACCCTGGTCCCGACCCGCGAGCTGCACGACTTCCTGCTCGACAGCGGCTTCCGCCAGCCACGGCTGCTGGCGCGGGCGGTGGATACCGCGCGGTTCTCGCCGCACCGGCGCGACCCGGCGCTGCGCCGGGAGTGGGGGCTGGGCGACCACGGGCTGGCGGTGATCCACGTCGGCCGCATCGCCGCGGAAAAGAACCTCGAGCTGGCGGTGCAGGCGTTCCGCCACCTCCGCCAACGGCGCCCGGAGGCGCGCTTCGTCTGGGTCGGCGACGGGCCGCTGCGCGGGCGCCTTGCGCAGGAAAACCCGGATTTCATCTTCTGCGGCGTGCAGCGCGGCGAAGCGCTGGCCCGCCATTTCGCAAGCGGCGACCTGTTCCTGTTCCCCAGCCGCAGCGAAACCTTCGGCAACGTCACCCTGGAAGCGATGGCCAGCGGCGTGGCCACGGTCGCCTTCGACTACGGCGCCGCGCGCGAACACCTGCAGAACGGACACAGCGGCATGAGCGTCGACAGCGACGACCGATTCATCGACGCGGCCCTGCGACTGGCCAGCGACGACGACCTGCGCACCCTGCTCGGCGCCAATGCCAGCCGCACGATGCAGCGGCTGCACCCGGAACACGTGGTCGCCGAGTTCGAGGCCCTGCTGCACGAACTTTCCGAACGGAGGCGTGGCCATGCGCTTGCCGCCGCCTGACGGCCTGCTCGCCCGCGAAACCCGCTGGTGCCGGCAGGCCAACCGCTATTGCCGGCGCCGCGGCATCCGCACCCTGTTTGCGGTGCTCAGCCGCCTCGGCGACGGCGTGTTCTGGTACCTGCTGATGGGCGCGCTGGTGCTGGCCGACGGCATGGATGGCCTGCGCGCCTCGGCGCACATGGCCGCCACCGGCGTGGTCGCGCTGACCCTGTACAAGGTACTCAAGCGCTGGACCCGGCGCCCGCGCCCGTTCGCCGCCGACTTGCGCATCCGCGCCTGGGTGGCGCCGCTGGACGAATACAGCTTCCCATCCGGGCATACCCTGCACGCGGTGTCGTTCACCGTGGTGGCGCTGGCGTATTACCCGTGGCTGGCGCCGCTGCTGCTGCCGTTCAGCGCCGGCGTGGCGCTGTCGCGCGTGGTGCTGGGCCTGCACTACCCCAGCGACGTGCTGGCCGCGACCGGCATCGCCCTGCTGCTGGGCACCGCCTCGCTGCAGCTGTGGCCGCTGCCGTTCTGACGGTGGTGCCGGCCGCTGCCCGGCAACCTCGCACCTCCCGGCATTCACGCAGCCGGGGATGTAACCCCGACCTACGGGTGACGTGACGGCGTTGCCCCTACAATGCCCGGCATGACCACGCTGTTCATCTCCGACCTGCACCTGGACCCCAGCCGTCCGGCCATCACCGACCTGTTCCTCGACTTCCTGCGCGGGCAAGCGCGGCAGGCCGAGGCGCTGTACATCCTCGGCGACCTGTTTGAAGCATGGATCGGCGACGACACGCCTTCGCCCGCCGCCGACGCGGTGGCCGCCGCGCTGCGCGAACTGGCCGACGGCGGCGTGCCGGTGTTCTTCATCCGCGGCAACCGCGACTTCCTGCTCGGCGAGGATTACGCCAGGCGGGCCGGCATGCGCATCCTGCCCGACCCCTGCGTGGTCCCGTTGTACGGCAAGCCGGTGCTGCTGCAGCACGGCGACCTGCTGTGCACCGACGACGTCGCCTACCAGGCCTTCCGCGCGCAGACCCGCGACCCGGCCTTCATCGCCCAGTTCCTGTCGCAGCCGCTGGAAGCGCGCATCGCCTTCGCGCAGAAGGCGCGCGCGGCCAGCCAGGCGCGCCAGTCGGAAATGAAGGAAGGCGACCGCGCCCAGTTCGAGACCGTCACCGACGTGGCCCCGGCCGAGGTCGTCGCCACCTTCCGCCGCTACGGCGTGGACACGATGATCCACGGCCACACCCACCGCCCGGCCGTGCACACGGTGCAGGCGGGCGACGCCAGCTGCACCCGCATCGTGCTCGGCGACTGGTACGAACAAGGCTCGGTACTGCGGGTGGACGCCGACGGCTTCCGGCTGGAAGCCCTCGGCTGAGCATCCGGCAACCTGCCGGGCAGGCCCGGCGGCCGCGTCTGGACGACTATTGCGCCGGCAATGCCTTGCGCTGGGCCTCGAGGATGGGCAGGCCCGCCTCGGTGGGAATGTAGATGGTCTGGTTCGGCGTAGTCTTCAGCGCGTCGATGTAGAGGTAGCGCAGGTAGCCCTCGTTGCCCTTCAGGCTGTCGCCGATGATGCGGTTGGCTTCGGCCACGCCCTTGGCCCGTTCGATTTCGGCGGCGGCCAGCGCGACGGCGGCATCCCGCGCGGCTTCGGCCTCAAGCACGGCGATGCGCCGGTTGCTTTCGGCCTCGACCAGGGCCGCCTTGCCGCGCAGCTCCTGTGCGTACACCCGGTACCTCGGCACGGCCCACGCAGTGCCGACCAGCACCAGCGCGACCAGCCCCGTCACCACCCAGACGCCCACCTGTGCCGAACCGCGTTCACGTTGCCGCATGTGTCCCCTCCCTTGTCATCGATGGCATGACCATACCCCATCCGCAGCCTCGTCCCTCCCACCGGAACCGCCGCCGACGGTTCACTGCGGCGGCGGTGGCGAAGCCGGGTCGAAGGCGCAGCCCCTCGTGGTTTTTCCGTCCAGCAGCAGCGACACGCTGAACGGGTATTCGCGGTCGGACATGCCGTCCGAGCAGGCCTCGCGGCGCACGTCCAGACGCAAGCCGGCATCGCCATTTCCACCGACCAGATGCAGCCCCTCGGCATCGCTGCTGCGCGTGGCCTGCAACCGGCGTGGCGCATCCATCGTTTCCGGCGTGGTGTAGAGCAACACATCGCCCGCCACCTCCACGCTCCAGAACGGTTCGGTGCCGATGGCCTGCAAGGTTGCCGGGAAATCCACGGCAGGTGCGTTGCGTGCCGATGGCCCGGCAGCCGTCTTCCCCGGCGACGGGCTGCATGCCAGCAATGCCGCCATCGGTAATGCGCAGAGCAATGAATGCAATGGTTTCATCGGGATGTCCTCACGATCTCGCGGAAGGCTCCGATGTTAACGGCGCGGGTGGAGGCGGTGGCCGGCTTCGGGCCCACCGCGAACGCGGTGTTCAGCCCGCCTGCTCGACCAGGTTCGCCAGCTCGTCCTCGTCGAAGCCGGCCAGCAGCCGCGCTTCGATGTTGAACGGGCCGTGCAGGTAGCCGCCGGCGTATTCGCGCAGCAGTTCCCTGAAGCGGGCGCGCGGCTCGACGCCGGCGCGTTCGCAGTACCAGCGGTACCAGCGCGAGCCGGCGGCGACGTGCGCCACTTCCTCGCGCAGGATCACCTCCAGCACGTCGGCGGTGGCGTCGTCGCCGAGCGCGCGCAGCTTGGTGATCATGCCCGGGGTCACGTCGAGGCCACGTGCCTCCAGTACGCGCGGCACCAGCGCCATGCGCGCCAGGCCGTCGTGGGCGGTCTTCTCGCACATTTCCCACAGGCCGTTGTGGGCGGGGAAATCGGCGTAGTCGTGGCCGTGCGCGAGCAGGCGCTCGCGCAGCAGCATGAAGTGGCGCGATTCGTCGTCGGCGCAGCTCACCCAGTCGGCATGGAACGATGAGGGCAGACCACGGAAGCGGTACACCGCATCCCACGCCAGGTCGATGGCGTTCAGTTCGATGTGGGCGATGGCGTGGATGAAGGCGGCGCGGCCTTCCGGGTTGCCGAGGCCACGCCGCGGCAGGTCGCGCGGGTGCACCAGCACGAGGTTGGCCGGGCGGCCGGGCATGCGGATCGGCTCGGGGTCGGATGCGTGTTCCGGCAGCTTGAGTTGGCCGGCGCGGAACAGTGCGGCGTAGTGCTGGGTGAGGGCGACCTTTTGCAGCGGGTCGGCTTCGGCGAGGCAGATGCGGGCCGCGTCGAGGAGGTTGGTGCTTGAAGCCCCTCTCCCATCG
>NZ_LDJP01000094.1 GCF_001431505.1 Stenotrophomonas daejeonensis | reverse complement strand
CAGTTGTTCCCAACCCGCGGCGGTGTTGCCGAGCTTGCCCCGGGTGCGGTACTTGCCCTGCCCCAACGGCAGGGCGATGTCGAAGGTGGCCTTGGCCACGTCGATGCCTATCACCTGCATGTCTCTGTCTCCTGCTGTCGAACCGGATCCAGTGACCGCCGGGCTTGCCCTTGTTCGTGCTGGCTCTCGCAAAAGCGGGCCGAAGATACCGTTCAAGCTCCAAGGCGGAAAAGGGTTCCGATGTGCCGGATCTACGGTGCGAGCTCGAAGGCTCAAGTGCGGAGACGGCATCATCGGAACCTCCCGGATCACTCCGGGGAAGTCTGCCTGATCGGGGCAGGCTTCAAGACACAAGATGCGGGGCTTGCCCCGCATGGGGCTTTCCCGGTGATGCTTCGTGCGGGGCAAGCCCCGCACCTACAAGGGGGTCAAGCCACGAACGGCCGGAAGCTGATACCCAGCCCGGCGATGC
This sequence comes from Stenotrophomonas daejeonensis, assembly GCF_001431505.1. Classification (GTDB taxonomy): domain Bacteria; phylum Pseudomonadota; class Gammaproteobacteria; order Xanthomonadales; family Xanthomonadaceae; genus Stenotrophomonas; species Stenotrophomonas daejeonensis. Next base: position 7,372 of record NZ_LDJP01000094.1, on the reverse strand, counting down.
CCTCGGCTTCGCCGACCAGGTCGGCGCGCAGCAGCGGGCGGGCGTCGATGAAGGCCTTGTCCAGCACCAGCGACAGCGTGTTGCCGTCGATCGACAGTTCCAGCGTCGGGATCGGGTCGTCCTCGCGCGCGCGGTGCAGCAGCACCGCCAACCGCAGCAGCGCGGCGGTGCGTTTGGCCGGCAGCAGCAGGCGCTCGGGCAGGGCGTCGAACGCGGCCTTGGGCACGTTGCGGCGATGGGTGCGGATCAGCGCCGCCAGAACCTGCTGCTCTTGCCGCGAGAAGCCGGCGATGTCCGAGTGCTCGATCACGTAACTGCCGTGGGTGTGGTAGCCGCTGTGCGCGATCATCAGCCCCAGCTCGTGCAGGCGCGCGGCCCAGCCGAGCATGCGGGCGTCGTCCGAATCCAGCTTCCAGCCCTCGGCCACCTGCTCGAACAGGCGCTGCGCGGTCGCCTCCACGCGCTGCGCCTGGGCTTCGTCGATGGCGTAGCGCCGGGTCAGCGCCGCCACCGATTCGTCGCGTGGGTCGTTGTCGCCGGCGCGGCCGACGATGTCGTGGAGGATGCCCTCGCGCATCGCCGCCTTGCTGACCAGCAGCTTCTGCAGGCCCAGCGCCTGGAACGCGGCCTCCAGCACCAGCACGCCGCCGGCGATGATCGGCCGCCGTTCGCTGGACAGCGTCGGCAGGTTGATGTCGTCGATGTGCTTGGCGCGCAGCAGTTCCTCGCGCAGCTGCGGCAGCGCTTCGGCGGTGATCGCGCCCTTGCTCAGCTTCATCGCCGCGCAGATCTCGCTGATTGCCTTGTGCGTTCCGGACGAGCCCAGCGCCTCGTCCCAGCCCAGCGCGCGGTACTTGGCGGCGAACGGCTGGAACTCGGCGCCGATCTCGGTCAGCGCGTCCTTCCAGCGCTTCTTGCTCAGCTTGCCGCCGGGGAAGAAGCGGCGGGTGCTGGCGATGCAGCCGGCCTGCAGGCTCTCGCGTTCCAGCGGCTGCATGCCGGCGCCGATGATGAATTCGGTGGAGCCGCCGCCGATGTCGATCACCAGCCGCCGCTGGCCGGGTTTGGGCGGCTGCGCGTGGGCCACGCCAAGGTAGATCAGGCGCGCTTCCTCGCGGCCGCTGACCACCTCGATGGCATGGCCCAGCGCGGTTTCGGCCGGCATCAGGAACGACAGCGGCGAGCGCAGCTGGCGCACGGTGTTGGTGGCCAGCGCGCGCACCCGGTACGGCGGGATGGTGCGGATGCGCTGGCCGAAGCGGGCCAGGCATTCCAGCGCGCGCTGCCGCGCCTCGGCCGACAGCCCGCCCTTGCCGTCCAGCCCGTCGGCCATGCGCACCGTCTCGCGCAGGCGGTCCACCACCCGCAGCTGGCCGAGCAGGTAGCGGGCGATGACCATGTGGAAGCTGTTGGACCCCAGGTCGATGGCGGCCAGCAGGTCGCCGTCCTGCAGGGGGGGGAAGGTCGGGGAGGACTGGGGCATGGCGGAATGGTAGTGGATGGCCGGGACGGGTGTGTAGGAGCGCACCTCGGTGCGCGAGAGGCTTTCCCGGCAAAGCGCCATCGCGCAGCAAGCTGCGCTCCTACAGCGCTTCCAGCAACGCCTGCTGCGCCGAATGCGGCGCCTGCCCCGGTTGCGGCTCGCACTTGCGGTAGTGGCCGTCGGCCTGCAGCTCCCAGGCGTTGAGGTTGTCGTCCAGGTAGTTCTGCAGCACCTCGCGGTGGATGCGCTGGACCAGGTTGTCGTCCAGCACCGGGAAGCAGGTTTCCACGCGCCGCAGCAGGTTGCGTTCCAGCCAGTCGGCGCTGGCGCAGAACAGCTCCGGCCTGCCGTCGTTGCCGAACCAGTAGACGCGGCTGTGCTCGAGGAAGCGGCCGACGATCGAGCGCACCCGGATGTTGTCGGAAACGCCTTCCACGCCGGGGCGCAGGGTGCAGGCGCCGCGCACGATCAGGTCGATCCGCACGCCGGCCTGCGAGGCCGCGTACAGGGCGCGGATCACCTGCGCTTCGTTGAGCGCGTTCATCTTGGCGATGATCCGTCCCGGCCGGCCTTCCAGCGCCAGCCGCGTCTCGCGCTCGATCCGCTGCAGCAGCCCGCTGTGCAGGGTGAACGGCGATTGCAGCAGGCAGTCCAGCGTCCTTTTCGAGGCCAGCCCGGACAGTTGCTGGAACAACTGGTGCACGTCGTTGCCGATGTCGGCGTCGGCGGTTATCAGGCTCAGGTCGGTGTAGGCGCGCGCGGTGCCGCTGTGGTAGTTGCCGGTGCCCAGGTGCACGTAGCGGCGCAGCTTGCGGCCCTCGCGGCGCACGATCAGCAGCATCTTGGCATGGGTCTTGTAGCCGACCACGCCGTAGACCACCTGCACGCCGGCGTCCTGCAGGCGGTCGGCCAGGCCGAGGTTGGCTTCCTCGTCGAAGCGCGCGCGCAGTTCCACCACCACGGTCACGTCCTTGCCGTTGCGCGCGGCCTGGATCAGCGCGTCGACAATGCCCGAGTCCTTGCCGGTGCGGTAAAGCGTCTGCTTGATCGCCAGCACGTTCGGGTCCACCGCCGCCTCGCGGATCAGTTCCAGCACCGTACCGAACGAATCGAACGGGTGGTGCAGCAGCACGTCCTTGCGCGCCACCGCGGCGAAGATGCCTTCCGGCGCCTTGAACACGCGCGGGGTCATCGGCGGGTACTTCAGGTCCGGCCGCTGCACCAGGTCGTAGACCTGGATCACGCGGTTGAGGTTGACCGAACCATCGATGCGGTAGGCCGCGTTGTCGGACAGGCCGAAGTTCTGCAGCAGGGTCTGCACGATCGGTTTGGGGCAGTCGTGGGCGATCTCCAGCCGCACCGCCGGGCGGTAGCCGCGGTCCACCAGCTCGTCGCGCAGCGCCAGCGCCAGGTTCTCGACCTCTTCCTCGTCCACCACCAGCTCGGAGTTGCGGGTGACCCGGAACTGGTAGGCGCCGCGCACGTCCATGCCGGGGAACAGTTCGTCGACGAAGGTGGACAGCACCGCCGACAGCAGCACGAAGTTCTGCGCCCCGCCCAGCGATTCGGGCAACTGGATGATGCGCGGCAGCGAGCGTGGCGCGCGCACCACCGCCAGGTGCCCGGCGCGGCCGAAGGCGTCGGTGCCGGTGAGCACCACGACGATGTTCAGCGACTTGTTGAGGATCTTCGGGAACGGGTGCGAGGGGTCCAGCCCCAGCGGCGACAGCACCGGCATGATCTCGTTGCGGAAGTACGCGCGCAGCCAGCGGCGCTGGCGCGCGGTCCACGTCGACGGCGACAGGATGCCGATGCCGGCCTCCTGCAGCGCCGGGCGCAGCACCTCGTTCCAGCAGCGGTACTGCTGGTCCACCAGCTCGGCGGCGCGGTCGTGGATGGCCGACAGGATCTGCTGCGGGCTCAGCCCGTCCGGCGCCGGCGGCAGGCCGAACTCCTGCGCGTGGCGCACCGCCGCGGCGCGGATCTCGAAGAACTCGTCGAGGTTGGTGCAGGAGATGCACAGGAAGCGCAGCCGCTCCAGCAGCGGCACCTGCGCGTCCATCGCCTGCGCCAGCACGCGGAAGTTGAAGTCCAGCTGCGACAGTTCGCGGTTGATGTACAGCGCCGGGTCGCGCAGCGGATCGGCGGCGGGAGCCGCTGTGGCGACAGGCGGGACGGAGGGATTCATGCCGGGGAGTCTTCGGTGGGGGCGGTAGGGAGGGCGATGTCGCGCGGGCGCACGTGCTCGGCGTCGAAGTGGCAGGCGAACACGCTGCCCTGGCCCACCTCGCTGCGGATATCCAGCCGCGCCTGGTGCAGGCCGAGGATGTGCTTGACGATGGACAGGCCCAGCCCGGTGCCGCCGCTCTCGCGCGAGCGGCTGCTGGACACGCGGTAGAAGCGCTCGGTCAACCGCGGCAGGTGGCTGGCGGGGATGCCGTAGCCGGTGTCGGTGACCGACAGCACCGCGCCGCCGCCCTCGCGGGCGAAGCGCAGGCTGATGCGGCCGCCGGCCGGGGTGTAGCGCACCGCGTTGGTGACCAGGTTGGAGAACGCGCTGTGCAGCTCCTTGTTGGAGCCGGCCAGGTCCACCCCGGCGGTGTCCTCGACGCTGATGTCATGGCGGCCCTGGCTGTGCGCCTCGGCCTCGCGGCGCAGCGAGGCCAGCATCGAGGTCATCGCCACGGTTTCCAGCTCGGTGTGCTGCTGCGACTCCAGCCGCGACAGGGTGAGCAGGTCCTCGACCAGCTGTGCCATGCGCTGGCTCTGCTTGCGCATCTCCGCCAGCATCGGACCGGTGTCGGGGAAGTCCTCCGGGTCCATCATGTCCAGGTAGCCGTGGACCACGGTCAGCGGCGTGCGCAGCTCGTGCGAGACGTTGGCGACGAAATCGCGGCGCACCTGCTCCAGGTGCAGTAGCTTGGTGACGTCGCGCGCCACCAGCAGCCAGTGGTGGTCCGAATACGGGATCAGCCGCAGGTGCAGGCGGATGCCGGCATCGACCGGCGAATTGGCGTCGAGGATCGGCTCGGCGTTGCGGCCGCCGGCCAGCCAGTGCGCCAGCGGCAGCGGTTGCAGGCGCTCGACCAGCGGCGCGCCCATGTCGGCCGGGTGGCGCAGGCCGAGCAGGCCGGTGGCCGCCTCGTTGAACCACTGGATGCGCTGGGTGTTGCGGTCCACCACCACCACCGCGTCGGGCAGCGCCGCGGCGGCGGCGCGGTAGCTGCGCAGCATGTCCAGCAGGCGCCGCTTGCGCGCGCGCATTTCCTGCTGGTTGCGGTACAGCAGCCGGTCCAGCTCGTTCCACACGCCGGTGCCGTCGCGGGTTTCCCAGCGCTGGCGCGCGGTCAGCCGCAGCAGCACCTGGCGCAGCCGCCAGTAGTGCCAGGCCAGGATGCCCAGCGCGGCCAGCGCCACCACCCAGGCCGGCTTGCCGAGCAGCGTGCCGAGCAGCCCGGCCAGCACCAACAGCGCGGCCACGGTGGCCAGCGTCTTCAACCAGGCGGATCGGAATTGGCGGGGCATCGTGGGAAGGCGGGGAATGTGGGAACGGGGAATGCGGGGTGATCGGGCGCCTGATACATGCAGGCGGGAAGGGAGTGCTTGTGCTGCTTCAACTATTGCGCATCAGGCAGGGAAAGGGGAGCCGTGGGGCCATGCCGTGGTTTTGCGCCGTTCCGGTGATTCCCGCTTTTCACCCACCGACTCCCGGCCTTGCTTCATTCCCTGTTCCCCGTTCCCGTGTTCCCCGCTTCAAGACGCCGAGAAGCGGTAGCCGGCGCCGCGCACGGTCTGCACCATGTTCTCGGCACCGAACGGCTCCAGCGTCTTGCGCAGGCGGCGGATGTGCACGTCGATGGTGCGCTCTTCCACGTAGACGCTGCCGCCCCACACGTGGTCGAGCAGCTGCGAGCGGGTATAGACGCGCTCGGGGTGGGTCATGAAGAAGTGCAGCAGGCGGTATTCGGTGGGGCCGATGGAAACCGGCGCGTCGTTGGCGAACACGCGGTGGGCGGCGCCGTCGATGCGGATCGGACCGATGCCGACGCTGCCGTCCTCGTCGTCGTCGCGGGTGCGGCGCAGCACCGCGCGGATGCGCGCCAGCAGCTCGCGCGCCGAGAACGGCTTGACCACGTAGTCGTCCACGCCCGCTTCCAGCCCGCCGACGCGGTCGTTCTCCTCGCCGCGCGCGGTGAGCATGATGATCGGCACCTCGCGGGTCAGCGCCTCCTTGCGCCAGCGTCGGGCCAGCTCCAGGCCGCTGGTGCCGGGCAGCATCCAGTCCAGCAGGATCAGGTCCGGCACGTGGTCGGCGATGGCGGTCTGCGCCTCCAGCGCGTCGCCGGCATGCACCGGCTCGTACTCGCCCTTGCGCAGGGCGAAGGCGACCATGTCGCGGATCGCCGGTTCGTCGTCGACTATCAGGATGCGTTTGAGCACGTTTTGCCTGTCATGGAGCCCGTTCGGCCGCGATTAGACTACGGTTTGATGACGGGTTTGTGACATGACACGTAGGTCGGGGCCATGCCCCCGACGTGTGCGATGTCGCGCGTCGGGGATGTAACCCCGACCTACCGGCGCTGCATGTCCGGGTCGCGCTGGCCCAGCCGGCGCATTTCCAGCACTGTCGGCATGATCGCCTCGATGCGGGCGTCGACGCGGGCGCGGCTGACGTAATCCAGCGCCGGCTGCTTGAGCAATGCCTGGAACTGCAGCAGCGCCTGCTCGGGGCGGCCGTTCAGGTAGGCGGCCTCGGCATAGGCCTCGCTGGCGCGGGTGGTGTCGCCGGCCAGTTCGCAGGCGCGGGCGAAGGTGCGCTGGAACACCGGGTCGTCGCCGGCGCGCGCCAGCAGCGGGCGCAGCATCGCCTGGGCGCGCTTGCCGGCCTCGGCGCCGCCCTGTTCGTTGAGCACCTGCGCGTAGGTCAGCGCTACCGGGCGACTCTGCGGCAGCTGCCGCAGCAGCGCGTCGAAGCGGCGGTTGGCGTCGTCGTGGCGGCCGCTGCGCGATTCGGCCTCGCCCAGTGCCAGGCCCACCCACAGGTTGTCCGGGTACTCGGCGTGCAGTTCCTGAAGTTCCTGCAGCGCCTGCTGCACCGCCTTGCCGCCGTCGCGCAGCTGGGCGATGGCCACGCCGTAGCGCTGCGGGTCGCTCAGGCCGTCCTTCTGGCTGCGGCGCAGGTCCTGGTATTCGCGCACCAGTTCGGACGGGGTGGGCGCGCTGAGCACGCGCAGGCGCTCGCGCGCCCAGTCGAACTGGCCGCTGGCGCCGCGCGGCAGGTCCAGCGACGGCAGCGACAGCTGCATCGAGCCGGGCAGCAGCGGGTTGCCCAGGGGGGTGAGCGGGTCGGCGGACGGGTCGGACGGGTCCACCCGCTCCTGGCGCACGCCGCTGGGCGTGGTGGTGGTCAGCAGCACCGTGTCCTTCTTCATCTGCTCAGCGCGGGCCTTGGCCTCGCTGATGCGGGTGACGGTGACCGGGTGGGTACGCAGGAAATCCGGCGTGGAATAGCCGCCCTCGTTGCCGCGCATCGCCGCCGCCATGCGCTCGAAGAAGCCGGCCATCGCATCGACGTCGTAGCCGCTGCGCGCCAGCGTGCGGATGCCGAGCCGGTCGGCCTCCGATTCGTTGGAGCGGGTGAAGTTGATCTGCAACTGCTGCATCAGGCCCATGCCGGAGGTGATCGCGGCCATCGTCGCGTCGCCCGAGGAATTGCCGCCGGCCTGCTGCGCGGCGACCACCGCGGCCAGCATGCCCAGCAGGATCGGGATCTGGTCGCGCTGCGCCTTCTCGACGCTGCGCAGCACGTGCTGCTGGGTGACGTGCGAGATCTCGTGCGACAGTACCGCCGCCACCTCGTCCTCGCGCTGCGCGGTCAGCACCAGCCCG
>NZ_LDJP01000093.1 GCF_001431505.1 Stenotrophomonas daejeonensis | reverse complement strand
GCCTCACGGTGGTTTCGACCCTTCTCCCTTCGGGAGAAGGTGCCCCGAAGGGGCGGATGAGGGGCGAACGCAGTCCATGATGCTTGACCATCGGGGCTTCATCGCCCCTCATCCCAACCCCCGCTTCGCGCCCCGGCCCTTGCGCTGGCGCAAGGGCGTTCGAAGGGCAGCGAACCGGGGGTTCGCGAACTGCCCCTCTCACCCCGACGGGAGAGGGGCCATGGATCAGCTCGACGCCTCGCGCACCGCCTCCGGCAGTGGCGCGCTCCTGCCGGTCTGCGCATCCATCCACACCACCACCACGTTGCCGTCCGAGTACAGCTTGCCGGCGTCCTGCTGGTCGACGATGCGGTGGCCGATGGTCACGCTGCTGTTGCCCAGCCGCTCGACGAACAGCTCCACGACGATGTCGTTCGGCCACACGATCGGCAACCGGTAGTTGACGTTGGTGGCGGCCACCACCGGCACGATGCGGTCGTTCAGCGACACGCCTTCCACGCCCAGCATCCAGCGCACGCGCGCTTCTTCCAGGTAGGACACGTACTTGGCGTTGTTGACGTGGCCCATCGAGTCCATGTCGCGCCAGCGCACGCTGATCGGCACGCGGGCCAGCAGCTTGTGTTCGTCGTTCATCGGGAATCCTTTTGCTTGCGGGGGGCGGCTTTCCTGGCGGCCGTTTTCTTCGCGGGCTTTTCCTTGCGCGGTGGCCTTGCATCGGGCTTGTTCGCCACCGCCGCCGGTTGTTCGGGGCGCGCGGCGGTGGAGGGCAGCATCCGTGCAAGGAACTGGCCGGTGTAGGACGCCGGGTGCGCGGCCACGTCTTCCGGGGTGCCGGTGACGAGGATGGTGCCACCGCGGTGGCCGCCTTCCGGGCCGAGGTCGACGATCCAGTCGGCGGTCTTGATCACGTCGAGGTTGTGCTCGATCACCACCACCGTGTTGCCCTCGTCGCGCAGCTTGTGCAGCACGCCGAGCAGCGCCTCGATGTCGTGGAAGTGCAGGCCGGTGGTCGGCTCGTCGAGGATGTACAGGGTGCGGCCGGTGTCGCGCCGGCTCAGTTCCTTGGACAGCTTGACCCGCTGCGCCTCGCCGCCGGACAGCGTGGTCGCGCTCTGGCCGAGCTTGATGTAGCTCAGGCCCACGTCGACCAGCGTCTCCAGCTTGCGGGCGATGGCCGGCACCGGCTCGAACAGCTTCAGCGCATCCTCGACGGTCATCTCCAGCACGTCGTTGATGCTGTAGCCCTTGTACAGGATCTCCAGCGTCTCGCGGTTGTAGCGCTTGCCGTGGCAGACGTCGCAGGGCACGTACACGTCCGGCAGGAAGTGCATCTCGACCTTGATCAGGCCGTCGCCCTGGCAGGCCTCGCAGCGGCCGCCGCGCACGTTGAAGGAAAAACGCCCCGGCGCATAGCCGCGCGCGCGCGCTTCCGGCACCTGCGCGTACAGCTCGCGCAAGGGCGTGAACAGGCCGGTATAGGTGGCCGGGTTGGAGCGCGGGGTACGGCCGATCGGCGACTGGTCGATGTCCACCACCTTGTCGAACAGGTCCAGCCCCTCGACCTCCCTGTACGCCGCGACCGGGTGCGAGGCGCCGTTGATCTCGTTGGCGGCCAGCGAGAACAGGGTGTCGTTGATCAGCGTCGACTTGCCCGAGCCGGACACGCCGGTGACGCAGGTCAGCAGCCCGGCGGGAACATGCAGGTCGACGTTCTTCAGGTTGTTGCCGCGGGCGCCGCGCAGGTGCAGCGTCATCTTCGGGTTCGGCTTGTGGCGCCTGGCCGGAATCTCGATGGCGCGCTTGCCGGACAGGTACTGCCCGGTCAGCGAGCGCGGCGCGGCGAGGATGTCCTCCAGCTTGCCTTCGCCGACCACCTCGCCGCCATGCACGCCGGCGCCGGGGCCGATATCCACGACGTGGTCGGCCAGGCGGATCGCGTCCTCGTCGTGCTCGACCACGATCACCGTGTTGCCGAGGTCGCGCAGGCGGGTGAGGGTGCCGAGCAGGCGCTCGTTGTCGCGCTGGTGCAGGCCGATGGACGGCTCGTCGAGCACGTACATCACGCCCACCAGCCCGGCGCCGATCTGCGAGGCCAGGCGGATGCGCTGCGCCTCGCCACCGGACAGGGTGTCGGCCTTGCGCTCCAACGTGAGGTAATCCAGGCCCACGTCGACGAGGAAGCCCAGCCGCTCGCTGATCTCCTTGACGATCTTGGCGGCGATCTCGCCGCGCCAGCCCGGCAGGCTCAGTTCGCCGAAGAAGCGCTTGGCCTCGTCGATCGGCAGCACCGCCAGCTCCGGCAGCGGCCGGTCGGCGACGAACACGTTGCGCGCGGCCTTGTTCAGGCGCGCGCCCTTGCACTCGGGGCAGGGGCGTTCGCTGATGAACTTTGCCAGTTCCTCGCGCACCGCCGGCGATTCGGTCTCGCGGTAGCGGCGTTCGAGGTTGGGGATGATGCCCTCGAAGCGATGCTTGCGCTGGCTGCGGCCGCCGGCCTCGGTGAAGTAGGTGAAGGTGATCTGCTCCTCGCCGCTGCCGTACAGCACCGCCTGCCGCACGTATTCGGGCAGCGACTGCCATGGCGCATCGACGTCGAACTTGTAGTGCTTGGCCAGCGAGGCGATCAGCTGGAAGTAATAGGCGTTGCGGCGGTCCCAGCCGCGCACCGCGCCGGCGGCCAGCGACAGTTCCGGGTGCACGACCACGCGCGAGGGGTCGAAGAACTCGGCCATGCCCAGGCCATCGCAGCCGGGGCAGGCGCCGACCGGCGAGTTGAACGAGAACAGCCGCGGCTCCAGTTCCGGCAGCGCGTAGTCGCAGACCGGGCAGGAATACTTGGACGAAAACAGCTGCGGCGCGGCGTCGGCATCGTCCAGCGACTGCACCACGGCCATGCCGTCGCCCAGCTTGAGCGCGGTTTCGAAGCTTTCGGTAAGCCGCTGCTTGATGTCCTCGCGTGGGCGGAAGCGGTCGATCACCGCCTCGATGGTGTGCTTCTGGCGCAGCCCCAGCGCCGGCACCGCGTCGATCTCGTACAGCTCACCGTCCACCCGCACGCGCACGAAGCCCTGCGCGCGCAGTTGGTCGAACACCTGCACGTGCTCGCCCTTGCGCTCGCGGATCACCGGCGCCAGCAGCATCCAGCGCTGCTCACCGTCCAGCGCCAGCACCTGGTCCACCATCTGGCTGACGGTCTGCGCCTCCAGCGGGTAGCCGTGGTCGGGGCAGCGCGGGCTGCCGACGCGGGCATAGAGCAGGCGCAGGTAGTCGTAGATCTCGGTGATGGTGCCCACGGTCGAGCGCGGGTTGTGGCTGGTGGACTTCTGCTCGATCGAGATCGCCGGCGACAGCCCCTCGATGTGGTCCAGGTCCGGCTTCTCCATCACGCTCAGGAACTGCCGCGCATAGGCCGACAGCGATTCCACGTAGCGGCGCTGGCCCTCGGCGTAGATGGTGTCGAACGCCAGCGAGGACTTGCCCGAGCCGGACAGGCCGGTGATCACGATCAGCTTGTCGCGCGGCAGGTCGAGGTCGATGTTCTTGAGGTTGTGCGTCCGCGCACCGCGGATGCGGATGAAATCCATCGCCATGAGGAATCCGTTGCTTGGTCGCCACCGGCGGGGCCGGTGGCGGGGTGTGGGGGCGTAGCCGGCGGCAGTCGACCAGCCTAGCGGCCTTGTGATTTGGGGGCAATTGCCGGAATTGCCAGCCCGTGCGCGGCGTCGCGGAAGCGGCGCATGCCCTTGTCCGGGCAGGGGTTTGGCGGGGAGGGGCGGCTTGACCCGGACACGGCGCTGCCCCTACAATTCCGCTTCTGTCCGCCCTCGATGGTGGGCAGATCCCAAGAATAACTACAGAAGAGACACTCCCATGTACGCAGTACTGGTAACCGGCGGTAAGCAATACCGCGTCGCGCAGGGCGAGACCCTCCGCGTTGAGAAGCTCGAAGCCGAAGCCGGCAGCGAGATCAAGTTCGACACCGTCCTGATGCTCGGCGATGCCGACGGCATCAAGATCGGCGATGCCCTGAAGGGCGCTTCGGTGACCGCCAAGGTCGTGGCCCACGGCCGCGCCGACAAGGTGCGCATCATCAAGTTCCGCCGCCGCAAGCACCACATGAAGCGGCAGGGCCACCGCCAGCACTACACCGAAATCGAAATCACCGGCATCGCCGGCTAATCCAAGGAGAATCCGTCATGGCACATAAAAAGGGCGTAGGCTCCTCGCGCAACGGCCGCGATTCCAACCCGAAGTACCTCGGCGTCAAGATCTTCGGTGGCCAGGCCATCGAAGCCGGCAACATCATCGTGCGCCAGCGCGGCACCCAGTTCCACCCGGGTACCGGCGTCGGCCTCGGCCGCGACCACACGCTGTTCGCGCTGGTCGACGGCAAGGTCGAGTTCACGGTGAAGGGCCCGAAGAAGCGCCGCACCGTCAGCGTCGTCGCGGAAGCCTGATCCCGCACGCGCAGGCGCCCCTGCCTGGCATGGGCGCAGCGACGAAAGCCCCGCTTCGGCGGGGCTTTTCGTTGGAACGGCGGCAGCCGCGCGGCGCGCGTGGCGCCGGCCCGATAGACTTCCTTCGCGGGGTCGCCCTCCCGATTCCCCATTCCTCCTCGATCCCCGGTCTTTCCCATGAAACTCGTTGATGAAGCCGAAATCTCCGTAATTGCCGGCAACGGCGGCAATGGCTGCGTCGGTTTCCGCCGCGAGAAATTCATCCCGCTGGGTGGCCCGGACGGCGGCGACGGCGGCGACGGCGGCAGCGTGTGGATCCGCGCCGACGAAAACCTGAACACCCTGGTCGACTTCCGCCATGACCGCATCTTCAAGGCGCAGCGCGGCGAGAACGGCATGGGCCGGCAGATGTACGGCAAGGCCGGCGAGGACCTGACCATCACCGTGCCGGTCGGCACCGTGGTGATCAACGTCGCCACCGATGAAGTCATCGGCGACATGACCCGGCATGGCGACCGCCTGCTGGTGGCCAAGGGCGGCAAGGGCGGCCTCGGCAACATGCATTTCAAGAGTTCAACCAACCGCGCGCCGAGGCAGGCATTGCCGGGCGAAGAGGGGGAGGAGCGCCTGCTCAAGCTGGAGCTGAAGCTGCTGGCCGACGTCGGCTTGCTTGGCTTCCCCAATGCCGGCAAGAGCACCCTGATCCGCGCGGTGTCGGCGGCCACGCCGAAGGTGGCCGACTACCCGTTCACCACCCTGTACCCGAACCTGGGCGTGGTGAAGGTGGAGAACTACCGCAGCTTCGTGATCGCCGACATCCCCGGCCTGATCGAGGGCGCGGCCGACGGCGCCGGGCTGGGCGCGCAGTTCCTGCGCCACCTGCAACGCACCCGGCTGCTGCTGCACCTCGTCGACATTTCGCCGATGGAAGGCGGGGTGGAAGGCATTTCCCCGGTCGAGCAGGTGCGCGCGATCGAGCGCGAACTGGGCAAGCACGACCCGGAGCTGCTGGAAAAGCCGCGCTGGCTGGTGCTGAACAAGGCCGACCTGATGTTCGAGGACGAGGCGCAGGCCGCGGCCGCGCAGGTGGTCGAGGAGCTGGGCTGGACCGGCCCGTGGTACCTGGTGTCGGCGCTGGGCCGCGAGGGCACCTGGCCGATCATGAAGGACATCATGGCCTTCTTCGACCAGCAGAAGCTGCTGGAAGCCGAGGCGCGGCAGGCGCAGGGGTGAGGCGGATGCCGGGAGTCCGCGCGTAGATGCGGGGCTTGCCCCGCATGGGGCTTTCCCGGTGAAGCCTCGTGCGGGGCAAGCCCCGCACCTTGTGTCTTGAAGCCTGCCCCGATCAGGCAGACTTCCCCGGAGTGATCCGGGAGGTTCCGATGATGCCGTCTCCGCACTTGAGCCTTCGAGCTCGCACCGTAGATCCGGCACATCGGAACCCTTTTCCGCCTTGGAGCTTGAACGGTATCTTCGGCCCGCTTTTGCGAGAGCCAGCACGAACAAGGGCAAGCCCGGCGGTCACTGGATCCGGTTCGACAGCAGGAGACAGAGACATGCAGGTGATAGGCATCGACGTGGCCAAGGCCACCTTCGACATCGCCCTGCCGTTGGGGCAGGGCAAGTACCGCACCCGGGGCAAGCTCGGCAACACCGCCGCGGGTTGGGAACAACTG
>NZ_LDJP01000092.1 GCF_001431505.1 Stenotrophomonas daejeonensis | reverse complement strand
TGGACGCGGCGCGCGCGGCCGAGCTGGAAGCCTGGCTGCAGGCGCACCCCGAACAGGCCGCGCGCGTGGCCGGCTGGAAGCACGATGCCGAGGCATTGCGTGCGGCATGGGCCGGCATCGAGGCCGCGCCGCCGGACGTGGCGGCGCTGCAACGCGCGCGCCACCGGCTCGGCCGCCGCCGCCGCGCGCGCCTGGGCATGGCCGCCGCCTGCGTGCTGGCGCTGGGGTTGGGTGGCACGCTGGGCTGGCAGCTGCGCGAGGTGCAACTGGCGCACGAGCGCCCGCCGATGGCCGACGCGGTGGCCGCCTACCGCCTGTTCGCCGCCGACGCGGCGCCGCTGGAATTCGATGGCGGTGGCCGCGCCGCCCTGCAGGGCTGGCTGCGCACCCATTTCGGCGCGGCTGGCGAGGTGCCGGACCTGCGCTCGCAGGGCTTCGACCTGCGCGGCGGGCGCCTGCTGTCCACGCCGGAAGGCGCGGCGGCGATGCTGGTCTACCAGGACGCCGATGGTGCGCGCATCGGCCTGTACCTGCGCCCGCGCAACGCGCGCATCGGCCAGGGCGAACGCCGCGACGGGCGCCTGCTGGCGCAGTACTGGTCCGAGGGGGCCGCTTCCTTCGCCCTGGTCGGCCCGGCGACGCAGGCCAGCATGCGTCGGCTGGCGCCGCTGCTGCGCGGAGCGGGCTGAGGACGAAAAGCGGGAACGGGCGGGATATTCCCGGTGTCGGTTTGGACCGGGCGGCGCATCGGGCGGCTGCACGCCCGGTTGTCGCCCCGCAGGCAACCGGGCGCGCTTCGCCCTAGACTGCGGCCAACTTCCGAAGCGCCCGAGGTTGCCTGCCATGAACGCCACCGCACGTCCCGTGCTGTACTGGGCGATCGCCGTTTTCGCCCTGCTGTGGAACCTGATCGGCCTGGCGATGTTCTGGGTGCAGGTCACGCTGCCCCCGCAGGCGGTGGCGGCCTTGCCGCCGGACCAGCAGCAGATCCATGCGGCGATGCCCGGCTGGGTCTACGTGTTCTTCGGCATTGCGGTGGTCGGCGGCGTGCTGGGTTCGCTCGGCCTGCTGCTGCGGCGGCGCTGGGCGGTGCCGTTGCTGCTGCTGTCGCTGCTGGGCGTGGCCGTGCAGATGGCGTCGGCCTACGCGACCACGCCGGTGTGGGCGCTGACCGGCATGGCCGGCACGATGTTCCCGCTGCTGCTGGTGGGGGCCTGCCTGCTGCTGTGGTTGTTCGCGCGCCGGGCCGCGGCGTGCGGCTGGTTGCGCTGACGAGCTCGGCTTTGTTCCTCCCGCGCACTGCGCGTGCAGGGGAGAGTCACCGGCGCGACGACCTGGCCGGCTTCGGCGGCGGCATCAGCTCGGCGGTGCGCAGGATCAGCGCGCGCAGGGCGTCGGCGTCGTCCAGCAGTTCGTCGGCCACCGGGTGGTCCTTCGCTACGGGGTAGGGCGGCCGTTGCGGCAGCAGCGGCGCCAGTTCGGCGACCGCCGCGGAGGGCTTGACGAACAGGCTGTTGTCGCAGGCGAAGGCGACCACCTTGCCGTCCACGTAGAAGGCGTATTCGCCGAACATCCTGCGGTGGGTGAGCCGCGCGCCGAGCGCGAGCTGCTCGGCGACGTATTCGACGAAATCGCGGCCGGTGGCCATGCCGGTTCAGCCGCCGTAGCGCGCTTTGAGCATTGCCCAGGCCGAGCGCAGCGCCAGCGCTTCGCCGCCGGCCGGGCGGCCGGGGCGGTCGCCGTCGTTCCATGCGTACACGTCCAGGTGCGCCCACTTCTGGCCTTCGTCGACGAAGCGCTCCAGGTACAGCGCGGCGGTGACGCTGCCGGCCATGCGCGAGCCGGCGTTGGCCAGGTCGGCGATGCCGCTGTGCAGGTAGCGCAGGTACGGCCGCCACAGCGGCATGCGCCACACCGGGTCGCGGGTGGCGTCGCCGGCGTCCAGCCACTGCCGGGCCAGCGTGTCGTCGTTGGCGAACAGCGCCGGCAGGTCCGGGCCGAGGGCGATGCGCGCCGCGCCGGTGAGGGTGGCGAAGTCGAGCAGGGTGTCCGGCTTGTCCTCGCAGGCGTAGGCCAGCGCGTCGCACAGGATCAGGCGGCCCTCGGCGTCGGTGTTGTCGATCTCCACGGTGATGCCCTTGCGGGTGGTGATGACCTCGCCGGGGCGGAAGGCTTCCGGGCCGATGGAGTTTTCCACCGCCGGCACCACCAGTGTCAGCCGCACCGGCAACTGCTGCGCCATCACCAGCCCGGCCAGCGCCAGCGCATGCGCGGCGCCGCCCATGTCCTTCTTCATGTTGCGCATGCCATCGGCGGGTTTGACGTCCAGCCCGCCGGTATCGAAGCACACGCCCTTGCCGACCAGCGCCAGGTGCGGTGCGTCGGGCTGGCCCCAGCGCAGCACGATCAGCCGCGGCGCGCGGTGCGAGGCGCGGCCGACGGCGTGGATGGTGGGGAAGTTCTGCTCCAGCAGTTCGTCGCCGACGATGGCCTCCAGCTCGGCGCCGTGCGCCTGCGCCAGTTCGCGCGCGGCGTCCTCCAGCTGCTGCGGGCCCATGTCCTCGGTGGGCGTGTTGACCCAGTCGCGCACGCGCAGGCAGGCGGCGAGCACGTCGCGCACCTCTGCCGCCGGGGTGGCGACCAGCTGCGCCGGCAGCCGCGCCGGCTTGCGGTAACGGCTGAAGCGGTAGCTGCCCAGGCCCCAGCCCAGTTGCAGGTTGGCGACGTCGGCGTCGGCCAGTTCGCTGGCCAGTTGCCAGCGGCTGCCGGCCGGCAGCGCGAACGGTGCATGCGCATAGGCATAGGCGTCGGCGCGGTCGCCCACGCCCAGCACGGCGCCGGCGACGCCGTCGTCGCCCGGCAGCAGCACCGCGGTGCCCGCCGCCGCGGTGAACTGCTGGTGCTGCAGCCACGCCTGCACGCCGGCCGGTTGCCGTGCGTTCCATGCGGCGAAGCCGTCGCGGTCGAGCACGTGCAGCGGCAGCGCGTGGGTGGAGTCGGTGGTGAAGCCGTTGAGGATGGTCATGTCGTTTCTCGTGGTGCAGCCGGGCGGGGATCAGTGCGGGTGCACGGTGGCGTTGGCGTCGAGCCAGTCGGCCAGCCCGGTGAGGGTGTCGAACTGCAGGTCCGGTTGCAGCCCGGTGTGGGTCCAGGGGTGGGATTCGCGGTTGATCCAGCAGCCGCGCAGGCCGGCGCGGATTGCCCCGGCCACGTCCATCTCGGCATGGTCGCCCACGTGCATCACCTGCGCATGGGCCACGCCTAGCCGCGCGCAGGCGGCGTGGAAGATGCCGGGATCGGGCTTGGCGGCGCCGTGTTCGCGCGCGCCCAGCTGGAAGGCGAACAGTTCGCCGATGCCGATGCGGGCCAGGTCGGCGTTGCCGTTGCTGAGCGCGGCCACCGGCACCCGCGCGGCGATGCGACGCAGCGCGGCCAGGGCGTCGGGGTAGAACTCCACCTGGTTGCGCGCGGCGTAGAACGCATCGAACGCCGGTTCCAGCAGGTCCAGGCTGGCACCGCTGCGCTCCAGCGCCTCGCGCAGGGACAGCCGGCGCAGTTCGCTCAGGTCGTGGTGCAACTGGGGGTTGTCGGCCCAGGTGCGCACGCGCAGCTCGCGCATGGCCTCCACCGGGTACATCGCGGCGGTGGCCGGGCTGTGCGCGCGCATCCAGTCGTGCAGTACCTGGTCGAGGCGGGCACCGATGGGCGCGAACGGCCAGAGCGTGTCGTCCAGGTCGAGGGTGATGGCTAGGACTGGGAAGTTCACCCAGCCATTTTACGGCAGCGGCGCCGGCGAAACCTTGCCTATTCCAGCAATCGCGCCCAGCCCTGCATGCCGTCCAGCCGCGCCAGCACCAGTTTCGCGCAGACCAGCAGCGGCACCGCCAGCAGCAGCCCGACGATGCCCCACAGCCAGCCGAACAACATCAGCGCCAGCACCAGCATCAATGGCGAGATCGCCATGCGCCGGCCCAGCACGATCGGCGTGACCAGCTGCCCTTCCAGCGTGTGCAGTGCCAGGTAGGCCAGCGCCGGCAGCGCCACCGCCAGCGGTTCGCGGAACTGGGTCATGCCCACCAGCAGCATCAGCATGATCCCGACCAGGGGGCCGACGTAGGGCGCGAAGTTCAGCAGCATCGCCACCGTGCCCCACAGCAGGGCCTCGGGCACGGCGATGCCCAGCAGCACCAGCACGCCGGCCAGCGCCAGCCCGACCAGCGCGTTGATGATGGTGATGGCCAGCACGTAGCGCGATATCTCGCGTTCCATCGCGCGCAGGATGTCGGTGGTGAAGCGCTTCTGCTGGCGGTTGGGCAGCAGCGCGATCACCTGCCGTTGCAGGTTCTCGCCGTAGATCATGAAGAACAGCGTCAGCAGCACCACCGCCAGAGCCGAGGCGGCCAGCCGCGGGGTGCGTACCAGCGCCTTGTAGGGGTCGTCGAGCTGGGTGCGGATCACCTCCACCTTGCGGTTGCCTTCGCCGCCGGCGGCACGGGCGAAGCTCTCGGCGGCCTGGTTGGCCTGCTGCATCGGCTTGACGAAGGCCTGCACCTGGCGCGACACCTGCCGCATCTGCTGCGGTGCCTGCTGCACCCATTCGGTGGCCGGGCCGGCCAGCTGCACCGCCAGCGCGCCGGTCGCGGCCAGCCCGCCCAGCACCACCAGCAGCGCGGCGAGGAAGCGCGGCAGGCGCAGCTTCTGCAGCAGGCGGATGATCGGGTTGCCGACCAGCGCGAAGAACATCGCCAGCAGCACCGGCAGGACCACGTCCTGCGCGGCCCACAGGGTGTAGCCCACTGCCAGCGTGGCCAGCACCAGCAGGGCCGTGGACGCGCGCGGGCGCGGCGCCGGCGTGGCCGGTTCGGGAGCGGGTGGAGGCGGAGGCAGGTCGGACGGCAGTGCGGGCATGGCGGCACTCCGGAACGGAAAGGATGCGGCCGGCGGCCGCGCGGATCAGGATTCTGACAGTTCGGTGGCGGCCGCGGCCGCCTGCGGCGGATCGCCGGAAACCGGCTCCGGCGCGGCTGACGGTGCCGGGCCTTCGTCGTCCGCGGCGGCATCCCCGGCGGCCAGCCCCGCCGCGGCCGCCAGCCCGGCTTCGTGCAGGGCGGTGATCGACGCCTGCGCCGAGGCCACCAGCCCGGACACCGAGCCGATCATCTGCAACCAGCGCGCGCCGCTGAAGGCACCGCCGGGTTCCAGCTTGCCGGCCAGGAAACCACCGGCGAGCCCGGCGATGACGATGCGCCCGGGCGTCCAACTGCGGCGCCAGCTCGCATCGAGCGTGTTCCAGTGCCCGGTGGTGTCGTCCATGCGCACCTGCACCACGGCCTCGGCGCGGCGCACGCGGCGCTGCAGGGCATCGAAATTCATGGCGTGCCGTCCCCCGGGAGCTTCACGTCGGCATCGGGATCGTCCTCGGCCGGCTCGTCGAACAGCCCCAGCCGCGACAGCTGCCGCCGCGTGGCGTGCATGCCGGTGTGGTGGAAGAAGTACGACACCCGCCAGATCGCCCAGCCGGTGACGGCCAGGCTGGCCACCGAGGTCAGCAGCAGCGACACGAACCACGACAGCCCGACGTAGTGCAGGAAGGCGATCATCGTCGCAGCCAGCAGCAGCCATGCCGAGGCGCCGAACACGATCGCCACCCCGCTCCACGCCAGCGCGCGGCCGAAGGCGCTGCGCGCCAGGGCGAAATCGGCCGAGGCCAGCCGCCGCAGCGAGCGCAGCGTCTGCCGCGCCGACTGCAGCGTCTCGCGGCCGGCGTCGCCGACTTGGCGGATGCTCTCTTCCAGGCCGGGCGCGGGGTCCGGCGCCGGCTCGGTTTCCGGTGGCGGGGCGTTGTCGCTCACGCCCGGGTCAGTCGTTGCTGCGGGCGAGCTTGGCGATGATCCAGCCGGCGGCGAAGGCCACGCCGAACGAGGCCAGCGGGCGCTCGCGGATCAGGTCGGCGGCGCTGTCGACCAGGTCCTTGCCCTTGTCCATCAGCGCGTCCATCTGCTCCTTCGCCGCGGCGCCGGAGAGCTCGGCGGCGGCCAGCCCGGCCAGCGCGCTGTCGGACAGCTCGGCCTTCATCTGCGCCTTGCCCAGGCGCAGTTCGTCGCCGGCGGCGCCGGCGGCGCCCTTGACCGCTGAGCCTGCGGCGTTGGCGGCGGATTTCAGGTGCCCGCCGGCTTCGCCCAGGTGTTCTTTCATGTTCTCGGTGTTGGTGGGGCTCATCTTGGTCTCCTGGGTTGCGGCAGGGGCGCCGTGTGGATGACAGCAATAGCAGCAAACGGGTGCAGGATTCGTTACGGCCGGGCCGCAGTCAGCGCATCGGCAGCTGGCCCTGGGTGTTGCCTCGCAGGATGCGCAGCACCAGCTGCGGCGGGCGCGGGCTGAAGCTGGCGCGCCAGCTGGCCAGGTCGACGAACTCGCCGCTGGTCGCGGCCAGCACGATGTCGCCGCCGGCCAGGCCCGATTGCGCGGCGCGGCTGCCGCGCGCCACTTCGCTGACCTGCACGCCGCTCAGCCCGGACTGGCGCGCCGACTCGGGCAGGTCGACGAAGGTGGCGCCGGCCAGGCGCGGGTCGAGCGTGTCGCCGGCGATCGCGCGCGGCTGTTCCTTGAGCGTGGCTTCCAACTGCAGCGGCTTGCCGTCGCGGCGCACTTCCAGTTCGACGGTGCGCCCCACCGGCTGCAGGCCCTCGTAATTATGCAGCGCCTGCGCGCTGTCCACGCGCTGGCCGTTGATCGCGGTGATGACGTCGCCGG
The DNA here is from genome assembly GCF_001431505.1 of Stenotrophomonas daejeonensis. Classification (GTDB taxonomy): domain Bacteria; phylum Pseudomonadota; class Gammaproteobacteria; order Xanthomonadales; family Xanthomonadaceae; genus Stenotrophomonas; species Stenotrophomonas daejeonensis. The sequence goes on along the minus strand of NZ_LDJP01000092.1, from coordinate 9,066 downwards.
CCTTGAGCCCGGCCGCGGCCGCGCCGGAGCCGGCCAGCACGCGGGTGACCAGCGCGCCGCGCACTTCGTCCAGGCCCAGCCCGCGCGCGATCTGCGCGCTCAGGTTCTGGGTCTCGATGCCCAGCGTGCCGCGCACCACCACGCCGGTGGTGATCAGCTGCTCGACCACGTCGCGGGCGAGGTTGGAGGGAATGGCCAGGCCCAGGCCGATGTTGCCGGCCATGCTGCCCTGCGGGTTGAAGCTGGCGGTGTTGATGCCGACCAGCTGGCCGCTGAGGTTGACCAGCGCGCCGCCGGAGTTGCCGGGGTTGATCGAGGCGTCGGTCTGGATGAAGTTCTGGTAGCCCAGTCCGCGGATGCCGCTGCGGCCCACCGCCGAGACGATGCCGCTGGTCACCGTCTGGCTGAAGCCGAACGGGTTGCCGATGGCGACCACGAAATCGCCCACGCGCAGCTGGTCGCTGTCGCCCAGCGGCAGCGCGGTGAGCTTGTCGGCGGGGATGCGGATCAGCGCGATGTCGGTGTCGCGGTCCGAGCCGAGGAACTCGGCCTTCACCGTGCGCCCGTCGGCCAGCGTCACCTGCACGTCGTCGGCGTCCTCGATGACGTGGTGGTTGGTCAGCACGTAGCCCTTGGCCGCGTCGATGATCACGCCCGAGCCCAGCGATTCGTTGATCCGCTCCTGCGGCACCTGCGGGAACAGGCGGCGGAAGAACGGGTCGTCGAAGAACGGGTTGCGCACCCGCACCACCTGCTTGGTGTTGACGCTGACCACCGCCGGCATCGCCCGCTCCAGCATCGGCGCCAGAGAGGCCACCGGCTGCCCGGCCACGCTGGCCGGCAATGCGCTGGTGGCCGGCAGCAGGGCGGCGCTGGCGGCTTCGGCGCGGTTGTCCAGGTGGGCGTCGATGGCGGTGGCGGTGAAGCCGCCGAAGGCGGCGGCCAGTGCCAGGGTGAGCAGGGTCGGGAACGGTCGCATGAGTCCGGTGGTTCCAATGCATGGCGCGGGGCGCGCCGGGGTGGATTGCTGAACGCGAGTGTGGCCGCAGCCGGCTAAATCGACAATGAAACCGGTCGCGCCGGCGCAAACGCAGGGCGGCCAAGCCCTGCGCCGATTGCAAGGGGCGCAGGGCAGATTTTTCGTTTGACATCACTTGGGCCGTGGGTAAGCTTGGCCCGGTCATCAGCCACAAGATGTTGGGTTGGTGTGAAGAATGCCCCCAAGTGGTAGGGTTCCGGCCAGGAGCGCGGGCCAGCTCGTGCAAGAGCTGCGATGCCACCTCGCACGCTGCGGAGCGCCGCGCGGTTTCGCGCCATCGCCGTTCCGCAGGACCCTGCCGCGCCGGGCCACGGCAACCGCACCGCAAGGTGCACAAGGAGAGTTCCCATCATCATGAGTACGGTGCGTCTGGAAGTGGTCGGCAATCACACCCGTTCGGATCTGGTACCGATGCAGCCTGCCTCGCAGGACATCTGGGACAAGAAGTACCGCCTCAAGACCAAGGCCGGCGAAGCGCTGGATGCCGACATCGACGGCACCTACCAGCGCGTGGCGCGCGCCCTGGCCGACGCCGAGGGCAGCGACGACAAGCGCGCCTACTGGTACGAGCGCTTCGTCTGGGCGCTGCGCCGCGGCGCGATCCCGGCCGGCCGCATCACCTCCAACGCCGGCGCGCAGGAACACAAGCCGGCCACCAGCACCATCAACTGCACCGTGTCGGGCACCATCACCGATTCGATGGACGGCATCCTGGAGAAGGTGCACGAGGCCGGCCTGACCCTGAAGGCCGGCTGCGGCATCGGCTACGAGTTCTCGACGCTGCGCCCGCGCGGCGCATTCGTCGCCGGCGCCGGCGCCTACACCTCCGGGCCGATGTCGTTCATGGATATCTACGACAAGATGTGCTTCACCGTGTCCTCGGCCGGTGGCCGCCGCGGCGCGCAGATGGGCACCTTCGACGTGTCGCACCCGGACGTGAAGGACTTCATCCGCGCCAAGCGCGAGGACGGCCGCCTGCGCCAGTTCAACCTGTCGCTGCTGATCACCGACGGCTTCATGGACGCGGTCAACGACGACGCCGACTGGCCGCTGGTGTTCCCGATCAACGTCAAGGAACAGGCCGAATTGGACCCGGCCAGCGGCGAGGAAGTGGTGTGGCGCGAATGGCCGACCCACGAGAACTACATCGTCCGCGACGACGGCCTGGTGGCCTGCCGGGTGTACGGGCACATCCGCGCCCGTCACCTGTGGGACATGATCATGGTCTCGACGTATGACTACGCCGAGCCGGGCTTCATCCTGATCGACCGCGTCAACGAGATGAACAACAACTGGTGGTGCGAGAACATCCGTGCCACCAACCCCTGCGGCGAGCAGCCGCTGCCGCCGTACGGGGCCTGCCTGCTGGGTTCGGTGAACCTGACCAAGTTCGTGCGCGACCCGTTCACCGACAAGGCCAGCTTCGACTGGGACGAGTACAAGGAAGTGGTGCGCGTGTTCACCCGCATGCTCGACAACGTGGTCGAGGTCAACGGCCTGCCGCTGGAGCAGCAGCGCAACGAGATCATGCGCAAGCGCCGCCACGGCATGGGCTTCCTCGGCCTGGGCAGCACCCTGACCATGCTGCGCATGAAGTACGGCTCGGCCGAATCGTGCGAGTTCACCGAGGCCATCGCCCGCGACATGGCCATCGCCGGCTGGGAAACCGGGCTGGAGCTGGCGCGCGAGAAGGGCCCGGCGCCGATCATGGAGGAAGCCTTCGAGGTCACCGCCGCGATGCTGCGCCAGCGCCCGGAAATGCGCGCCGACGGCTGGAAGGTGGGCCAGAAGATCCAGGGCAAGGTGCTGCATGCGCGCTACAGCCGCTACATGCAGCGCATCGCCACGGTGGCGCCGGAACTGGTGGACGAACTGGTCGAGACCGGCTCGCGCTTCACCCACCACAGCTCGATCGCGCCGACCGGCACCATCAGCCTGTCGCTGGCCAACAACGCCTCCAACGGCATCGAGCCCAGCTTCGCCCACCATTACAGCCGCAACGTGATCCGCGAGGGCAAGAAGAGCAAGGAGAAGGTGGACGTGTTCTCCTTCGAGCTGCTGGCCTACCGCGAGCTGGTGAACCCGAAGGCGATGCCGTTCGCGGAAGAACCCGGCGCGCAGCTGCCGGACTACTTCATCGCCGCCGACGACATCTCGCCGAAGGAGCACGTGGACGTGCAGGCCGCCGCGCAGAAGTGGGTGGACAGCTCTATCTCCAAGACCGCCAACGTACCGACCGACTACCCGTACGAGGACTTCAAGGACATCTACCGCTACGCCCACCAGCAGGGCCTGAAGGGCTGCACCACGTTCCGCTTCAACCCGGCCGCCTTCCAGGGCGTGCTGGTCAAGGAGCAGGACCTGGAGAACACCACCTATCGCTTCGAGCTGGAGGACGGCAACGTCGTCGAGGTCAAGGGCAACGAGCAGATCGAGTACGACGGCGAGATGCACACCGCCGCGAACCTGTTCGATGCGCTTAAAGAGGGGTATTACGGCAAGTTCTGAGGAAGGCTCACGGCAAGTTTTGATGAAGGTTCCCGGCACCCCCTAAAGCACCTTCCCCATCGCTCCGCCGGCAAGGCGGGCGATGGGCGCCGTGGCGCCACCACGGCGCGTTCATGCTCCGCGTTCCACGCTTGATCCGCTTCGCAACAGCATCGCCAACGTCACGAACCGATGCCCCCGGAGGGCTTTATGAGCAATGGTAATGGTGTGGCGGCGACCGTCTCCCAGGTTGCCGAGAACGTGAAGGAAACCGCCGTCGACCTGGGCGAGTCGCTCGCCGCCGGCGCCAGCCAGGCCGTCGCGGCGGTCAGGACCGGTGCGAAGAAGGCCGGCGCCAGCGCGAAAAAACAGGCCGGCAAGGTGAAGAAGGCGGTGAAGAAGGCCGAGAAGGTCGTCGCGAAAAAGGCTGCCACCGCCAGGAAGGCGGTCAAGAAGCAGGTGTCCTCGGTGCGCCAGAAGCTGGAGGCGGCCAAGGCCAGCGCCAAGGCCGAAGCCGCCGGTCTGAAGAAGAAGGGCGCCGGCAAGCGCGCCGCCGCGAAGAAGGCCGTGGCCGGTGCCGAAAAGAAGGCCGCCAGGAAGGTGGCCTCGGCGAAGAAGACGGTGAAGGCCGCCGAAAAGAAAGTCGCCAAGGCCGTTGCCAAGAAGGCCACCGCGGCGAAGAAAACGGTGAAGAAGGCCGCGAAGAAGGTCACCAAGAAAGCCGCCGTTGCCAGGAAGGCGGTGAAGAAGGTCGAGAAAAAAGTGGCGAAGAAGGCCACCGCGGCGAAGAAGACCGCCACCCGGAAGGCCGCCACCACGAAGAAAGCGGTGAAGAAAGCCGTCCGCAAGTAACAACACGCCGCATCGCGTCCCCCGCCCGGCAGGGCGGGGACGCTGCAACCCGCATCGCAACGCATGACCAGGACACGCAACATGGCCGTCAAGATCGACAAGAAAATCAAGGGTTATTCCGTCATCACCGCGGACGGGAAGGGCAAGGAAGCGGCGGCCAAGGCCCCGGTCGTGGCGGCCGCCCCGGATGCCGCGGCGGAAAGCAACATCGTGCACATGCACGAGCGCATCGAGCGCCCGGACGTGCTGGTCGGCAGCACCTACAAGATCAAGTCGCCGCTGGTGGAGCACGCCTTCTACGTGACCATCAACGACATCGTGCTCAACGCCGGCACCGAGCACGAGCTGCGCCGCCCGTTCGAGATCTTCATCAACTCCAAGTCGATGGAGCACTTCCAGTGGATCGTGGCGCTGACCCGCATCATGTCCGCGGTGTTCCGCAAGGGTGGCGACGTCACCTTCATCGTCGACGAGATGAAGGCCGTGTTCGACCCCAAGGGCGGCTACTTCAAGGCCGGCGGCGTCTACATGCCGTCGCTGGTGGCCGAACTGGGCTCCATCGTCGAGGACCACATGAAGTCCATCGGCCTGCTGCACGACCCGGAGATGAGCGCCCACCAGCGCGCGCTGATCGCCGAGAAGCGCAAGCAGTTCGAGGACCGTTCAAAAAAAAACGGTGACGCCGTAGCCGCCGCCCCCGCCAAGCGCGAGGAGGACGTGGAGGTCACCGGCGAAGGCACCAGCTTCCCGCCCAGCGCCAGCATGTGCCACAAGTGCAGCACCAAGGCGCTGGTGATCCTGGATGGGTGCCAGACCTGCTTGAATTGCGGGTACAGCAAGTGCGGGTGATGGGCTGACTGCCTGTCTGTGAAAGCGCGGGGCCAGGTGCTTGAACAGCCCTGGCCCATTTCCGTTGCGGAGAGTTTCGTCCTTCCGGGCGCGTCGTGATGGTTGGCGCTGCTGCGGACGGTGGAAGCGGGAAGGGCCCAGATGTCCTTCGCCAGGATACCCAGCTCAGGGCAGCACGTAGAGTGTCTGCGCGGGATAGTCGGCCACCATGCGCAGGCGTGAAAACGCCGAGCCGCCGATGGCACCCTCGACCGGGGCGTCGGTCATCGACGACATGTATTCGGTGAAGCTCCTGTCCGGGCGCATGGCAAACCATGCCGGTCCCGCATCCGCGCCGGCAATACGTACGTTCGGCACCTGGATCATCGGCATGGCGCCATCGCCTTTCAGCGCCACCGGCCAATCCGGGTGCGCATCGCGCCACTTGCGGTATTGGCGGGCGGTGATGAAGCTGCCCGCCACGCGGGCGCCTTCCCTCCTGCCCAGCGCTCTTGCGCCATCCGGACCCAGCCGCAGTTCGGCACCGGTGTCGAACAACAGGTCGAGCTGCTCGCCATCGATCTCGACCTGGACGCGTGGCCAGTACATGTCGTGGTTCGGCAGCATGGTCAGTGGCGTGCTGCGGGCGTTGGCGGGCGCCTGCCAACCTTCTAGGATGCTGAGCGATCTGGAGGGATAGTCGAATTCCCATACCCGTCCGGCGAACCAGCGACTGCCAAGAAATCCCTCGTCTAGCATGGGACCTTCGCCAAAGCCTTCCTCCGGCACAACCGCCAGCCGGCCCTCCAGGAACCTGTCGTGTTCGGCGGCGGGAAGGTCGGCGTCGCCGGCGAACGTGGGCCACTGCACGGTCCTGATCGGGGGGTGCCCTTGTTCCACTACGTCGGCACCGGCAGCCAGGCCCAGCCGCAGGGCGGCGTCTTCGCGGATCATGTTCAAGCCGCCGCCACTGTCGGTGTAAAAAAGCACGGTGGTGCCATCGGCGGACCGGGGTGCGACGAAGATGCGCTGGTGCTCGAATCGGGTCGGTAGCCGCGTGCGCGCAGGCGCTTCCCGCGATTCGCCGCTCCGGGCCGCGACGACGACGCTGGTGGGAGCAATGGTGAGAAGCATGGCGGCGGCGACAGTGGTACAGCGTGACGGCAGCTTCATGCGAAGGCACATCCTCTGTCTTTGTTGGATGCCCGATCGTGGCAAACCCCGATGCGCCCGTCCACGGACGAAGGTCATGGGAAGTGGCGCGGATCAGGCCGGTGCCAGCGGTCCTTGCAACGGGCGGTCACAAGAGGGTGTCGAGCCGCATGCCGGTCCGCCGGGGCCACGTGCTGCATGGAAGACGGGGATTGGAATCGATTTTTCGCACGGTTCCCTTCCCGGGGATTCCCGTGCGACGAAAGAGGGAATGACTTTGGACCTGCTTGATCCGTTTGCCGCGTCGATGGAGGCTGTCAGGCAATCGAGGTGATGCAATGCAGGTGAGGTTGCCATGACGACGAATGGATCCGGATGGCGCGTGCTGGCTGCCTTTTTGTTGGCGCTGCCGCTGGCAGCGGAAGCGCAGGACACGTGCCCTGACCGTTCCGGCTATGCCCCGGCGCGCGAAATCATCGCCGACCTCGGGCATATCGTCTCGCCCGACGGCGTGCAGGAGGCGTACGCGGCGAAGGTCGGCGGCATCGAGCAGTGGGTGAACGTGCGCGGACAGGACCGCGGCAACCCGCTGCTGCTGTTCGTCCACGGCGGGCCGGCCTCGCCGGTGATTCCCACGCTGTGGCAGTTCCAGCGGCCGCTGGAGGAATACTTCACCGTGGTCAATTACGACCAGCGCGGCGCCGGGAAGACGCTGCTGCTCAACCCGCAGGCGGAAGTGGCCGGCACGCTGCACATCCAGCGCTACGTGGACGATGCCATCGAGCTGGCCGACCAGCTGCGCCAGCGTTACCACAAGCGCAAGCTGGTGCTGGTCGGCCACAGCTGGGGCACGGTGGTGGCGATGCAGGCGGCGTTGCAGCGACCGGACCTGTTCCACGCCTACGTCGGCATCGGCCAGGTGATCGACGTGCGCACCAACGAGCAGGTCAGTTTCGATTACGGCCTGCGCACCGCGCGCGAGCACGGCAACGCCGAGGCGGTGCGCGAGATGGAATCCATCGCGCCGTATCCCGGCGACCGGCCGATCACCCGCGAGCGCATCGTCATCGCCCGCAAGTGGCCGCAGCACTACGGCGGGCTCAGCGCCTACCGCAGCGAGTCCGACTATTTCTTCCGCGGGCCGCGGCTGTCGCCGGACTACGACGACGCCGCGCGCTGCGCGATCGACGCCGGCAGCGTGTTCACGCTGGGGCGGTTGCTGGACGAGTTCCTGCAGGTGGACTACAGCGGCGTGAAGGAATTTCCCGTGCCGGTGGTGATGTTCATGGGCCGCCACGACTACACCACGCCCTCGGCGCCGACCGCCGCCTGGCTGGCGCAGGTGCGCGCGCCGTACAAGCAGGGCGTCTGGTTCGAGCACTCCGCGCACATGATGCCGTGGGAGGAACCGGGCAAGACCCTGGTCAGCCTGCTGGAGCATGTGCGGCCGCTGGCCGTGGAGGGGGAGGCGGGCGACAGGTGATCGCGGCGGTGCGACTTGCCGCGGCCGGGCTGGATTATGATCGGCGTGGTTTCGACAACAAGGGAAGTCGCATGGCACCGCCAAGACACTATGGATGGATGTTGGGAATGGCCACGGCAGTGGTGTTGGCGGCATGCAGCGCCCCGAGCGAACCACCGGCAACCGCGGCACCGCCGGCCGCTCCGGAAACGCCTGCGGAGGTTGCCGAACCGGTGCCGGATACGGCGGTGGTGCATGCGCCGGCCACCGCGCCGCGCGCCTGCATGATCGCCGGCGAATTCCACCTGCTCGGGCAGGTCATCCGCTCGCGCGACTGCGTGCAGCTGGCCGGCGGTTCCACCGAGGCGGAGCTGCAACGCGCATGCGAGGGACTGGCGCAGGTGTCGGCGCAGATGGGCGGCAAGGCCGGCGAGATCACCTACATGCAGGGTTGCCCGTCGCCGTCGCAGGGCAGTTGCAGGGGAATTTTCGGCAAGAGCTTCGATGGCTACTACTACGAGCGCTCGGCCGACGACCTGGCCGATCTGCCGGCCAGCTGCGCACAGGGTGGCGGTACCTGGGTGGCGGATTGAAGCCTTGCCGGTGGCGCGGCTTGCATGCCGGCCGCCGGCACCCCAGATTGGCGGCATCGTCGCCGCCCGTGGGGCACCTGCATGCGTGGTCTTGATTTCAGTTCGTGGCAGGCCGTGCTCACCACCCTGCTGGGGTTGGCGATCGTCACCCTGATCGGCGTGGGTATCCGCCTGGTGGTGATGCAGACCCTGCAACAGCGGCGCGAGCGCGAGAACCGGCAGATCAACGAGCGCCTGCGCACGCTGATCGCCGCCTACAAGACGCTGGGCGGTTCGTTCACCGGCGACCTCGGCGTGAACCCGAAGCACCTGCGCGAGCTGCGCGCGCAGGGCGAGGCACAGGGCGATGCCGGCTCGGAGCGGGCGCGGCGCATCCGCGACGCGGTGGAGGCGGCGTTGTCGGACATCCTGCTGCTCGGTACCGACGAACAGGTGCAGCTGGCGGCGCAGGCGGCCGCCGAGCTGGCGCAGGGGCGCCCGGTGCATACCGACGCGCTGGTGGTGTCGCTGCGCGATTTCATCCGCCACGCGCTGGACCTGGCGCCGATCCCGCGCGACCTGCCGATCCCGCCGCAGGGGCCGACGCGACCGGCGTCGGGGGCGGCCGGCAAGGGCCGCAAGGACGAGGCCGGCGGGGGCGGCAAGGGCGGCGG
>NZ_LDJP01000091.1 GCF_001431505.1 Stenotrophomonas daejeonensis | reverse complement strand
CTAGGCCGAATCGACATTCAGCCGATATCTTTGGCAGATGTCGAAGATCAAGCAATCGCGGCCCAGCCGCTACGAGTTGACTCATACCCAGTGGGAGCGGATCGAAGACCAGCTCCCCGGCAAGGCCAGTGATCCGGGCCGGACGGCCGCTGACAACCGGAACTTCGTCAACGGTGTGCTATGGGTGTTGCGCTCCGGGGCACGTTGGAGCGACTTGCCGCCGCGCTACGGTGCCTACAAGAGTGTGCACAAGCGGTTCACCCGCTGGACGGCCAAGGGTATCTGGGAGCAGGTATTCCAGAGTCTGATCAAGGATCGAAGCAACGAGTACCTGATGATCGACAGCAGCATTGTCCGGGCGCACGCACAGGCGGCGACCGGAAAAGGGGGGCGTCGGACTCGGCTTTGGGGCGTTCCCGAGGAGGTCTGAGCACGAAGATCCATCTGGCCGTGGATGGTCAGGGCCGGCCTGTGCGGTTCCTGCTCACTGGCGGGGAACGCAACGACATCACGCAGGCTCCGGCCCTGCTGGCTGGGTTCAAGCCAAAGTACGTGCTGGCCGACAAGGGCTATGACAGCCGGGATCTGGTGGCGCTGATCCAGTCCAAGGGGGCCGAGCCGGTGATCCCGCCACGCCGTTGCCAGCAGCCGCGTCCCTACGACAAGGCATGCTATCGGTTACGCAACCGCATCGAGCGCTGCTTCGCCAGGCTCAAGCAGTTCCGACGGGTCGCCATGCGATTCGACCGCAAGCCCAGGCACTTCCTCGCCTTCCTCTATCTCGCCTCTATTCCAATGTGGCTGGATTGAATGTCGATTCGGCCTAGGGCCGCGTTGCCCCGTCATTCCCCGTTCCCTGTTCCCCATTCCCTGCTTCTTACTTGAAGCTGTAGACCACGTTCATCGTGGTCAGGGTGTCGGTCTTGCGCTTGTCCTCGGTCACGTCGCTGTTGTAACGCGCTTGCCAGCCGGCCTTCAGCGCGAAGTGG
>NZ_LDJP01000090.1 GCF_001431505.1 Stenotrophomonas daejeonensis | reverse complement strand
CAATGGCGGTAGGCAAAGTCCGCCCTTTTTGTTAGTGTAAGCCTGCCGTCGATGCCCGGCTTGCCCGGTACTGATTTTCCCCTCTCCCTTCGGGAGAAGGTGCCCGAAGAGCCTGCCCCCGCGGAGGCGGGGGGCGGATGAGGGGCGAGCGGAGTCCATGATGGTTGAACCTTCGTGACTCCATTGCCCCTCACCCCAACCCCCGCTCCGCGCCCCGGCCCACGCCAGCAGCGTGGGCGCTCCAAGGCACGCGCGCCAGTGGCGCGCAAGCCGTGCCTTCTCGCCCCGCAGGGAGAGGGGCTTCAGTTGTTCGGCGCGATGAACCGCCCCGCGCGCGCTACCACGTCGCCGCCGTCATACGCCAGCTTGCCGTTGACCCACACCGCGTCGATGCCCTCGGCGGCGCGCACCGGGTCGTGGAAGCTGGCCATGTCGCGCACCCGCGCCGGGTCGAACAGCACCAGGTCGGCGCAGCCACCGGTACGGATGAAGCCGCGCGCGCCCAGCGCGAAGCGGCTGGCCGGCAGGCCGGTCATCTTGTGCACGGCGGTGTGCAACGGGAACAGGTTTTCGTCGCGCGCGTAGTGGCCCAGCACGCGCGGGAAGGTACCCCACAACCGCGGGTGCGGGCGCGGGTCGCGCGGCAGGCCGTCCGAGCCGATCATCGTCAGCGGGTGCAGCAGGAAGCGGCGCACGTCGGCCTCGTCCATGCAGTGGTAGACCGCGCCGGCCGGTTGCAGGCGCGTTGCCGCGTCCAGCAGCGGCACGCCCCAATCGGCGGCGATGTCGGCCAGCAGGCGCCCGCCCTGCGCCGGTTCCGGTTCGGACCAGGTGATGAGGATGTCGTAGGCGTCGGTGACCTGCTTGAGGTCCAGGGTCGAGGCGCTGGCCGCATACGGGTAGCAATCGCAGGCCACGTCCTGCGTATGCGCGGCATCGTCCAGATGGCGCAGCACCTCGCGGCTGCGGCCCCAATTGTCGATGCCGGCGCATTTGACGTGCGAGACGCGCACCGCGGCACGCGGCGCGCGCGCGGCGCCGAAGGCTTCCTCCATTGCGTCGAGGATGCCGGCGAACTCGTCGCGCAGGTGGGTGGCGTACAGGCCGCCGGCCGGCAGTTCGCGCGCCAGTTCGGCTACTTCCGCAGATGGTGCATGGAAGGCCGAGCCATAGGCCAGGCCGCTGCTCAGGCCGAGTGCGCCCTGTTGCAGGCTTTCGCGCAGCTGCGCGCGCATCGCGCCGATCTCGTCGGCGGTGGCAGCGCGGTCGAGCCGGTCCATGTGGTTCTGGCGCAGCGCGGTGTGGCCGACCAGCGCGGCCACGTTCACCGCCGGTCGCGCGGTTTCCACTGCGTGGCGGTAGCTGGCGAAGTCCGGGTAGCGGAAGTCGCCGGCGTCGCCGAGCAGGTTCATCGGGTCGGGCACCTCGCCGCGGATGCGCACCGGGCTGGCGCTGATGCCGCAGTTGCCGACCACCACGGTGGTCACGCCCTGCGACAGCTTGCTGGTCATCGCCGGTTGCCGGATCACTTCGATGTCGTCGTGGGTATGCACGTCGATGAAGCCCGGCGCGAGTGCGCGGCCGGCGGCGTCGATGACCTGCACGGCCCCGCCGTCGAGCGCGCCGACCGTGACGATGCGGCCATCGCGCACGCCGACGTCGCCGTGCGTGCCGGGCCGGTCGCTGCCGTCGAGCACCAGCGCGTTGCGGATCAGTACGTCGTACATCCGTTCAGTCGCCCAGCGGCAGGCGCGAGTCGCCGCCGCGGTAGCGGTCCAGCGCCAGCTTGATGCGGCGCAGGTGCTCGTGGTTGTCGCCGGCGCCGTTGAGCGCGGTGGTGGTGGCCAGCACGTCGATGGCCAGCATCATCGCGTAGCGCGACGCGGAAGGTTTGAACACGAAATCGGTCTCCTCGATGCTGATCGGCAGCAGCCAGTCGCTCAACGCCGCCAGCGGCGTGCCGGCGCGGGTGATGGCGCCGACGTGGGCGCCGTAGCCGCGGGCGATCTCCACCGCCGACACCATTTCCGGGGTAATGCCGCTGACCGACAGCGCCAATACAAGATCCTGCGGGCCGGTGATGGCCGCGGTCATCTTCATCACCACCGCGTCGTTGCAGGCGACGATGGGCAGGCCGAAGCGCATCAGCCGGTTCTGCATTTCCTGCGCGAACACCGTCGAGCAGCCGCCGATGCCGAACACGTGGATGCGCCGCGCCCGGCAGATGGCGTCGGCCAGTTGCTGCACCACCTCTTCGTCGAGGCCGGCCAGGTTGTGTTGCAGGCAGGTCTGGATGTCGTCGCAGATCTGCGCGAACAGCGCCGACACCGGCGGCGCGTTCTGCTGTTCCAGGAAGCGCTTGCCGACCGCGCTGGCCGAGGCCAGCCGCGCGCGCAGTTCGCGCACGTGCTCGCAGCCCAGCGCCTTGGCGAAGCGCGAGATCGCCGCGGCGCTGACCCCGGCGCGCTCGGCCAGCTCGGTCACGCCGTATTGGGCGGCGGCGTCGACGTCGGCGAGGATGGTGCTGGCGATGCGCGCCTCGACCGGGCTGAATTCGTGCTGCCGTTGGCGCAGTTCGTAGACGATGTCGAACATGGTGGGATTCTTCGGTTTCAGAGCACGGTGGCCAGGGCCATCACCAGCAGCAGCGCGGTGACGGAGATCAGGGTTTCCAGCACGGTCCAGGTCTTGAAGGTCTGGGCCACGGACATGTTGAAGTACTCCTTCACCAGCCAGAAGCCGCCGTCGTTGACGTGGGACAGCACCACCGAGCCGGCGCCGGTGGCCAGCACCAGCAGTTCGGGGTGCGGGTAGCCGGTGGCGGCGGCGATGGGCGCGACGATGCCCGAGGCGGTGGTCATCGCCACCGTCGCCGAGCCGGTGGCCACGCGCATCAGCGCGGCCATCGTCCAGCCCATCAGCAGCGGCGACAGTTCGAAGCGCTGCGACAGGTTGATGATCTCCGCGGCCACGCCGGTGTGCACGAGGATGCCGTTGAGGCCGCCACCGGCGCCGACCAGCAGGGTGATGGCGGCGGTCGGGGCCAGGCATTCCTGCGAGAACTTCAGTATCTGCTCGCGGTCGAAGCCGCGCATCAGGCCCAGGGTGACGAAGCTCAGCAGGGTGGCCAGCAGCAGCGCCACCACCGAGTGGCCGAGGAAGCGCAGGCCGTGGTTGAGCGGCGAGCCGGGCGTGGCGATCTGGTCGGCCCAGCCGCCCAGCAGCATCAGCGCCACCGGCAGCATCAAGGTGGCGATGGTGATGCCGAAGCCCGGCAGCTGTTCGTCGGGAATGCGACCGTGGCCTTCGTTCAGCAGCGCCGCCTCCATCGGGTTGTGCGCCGGCAGCTGCACCCGCGGCGCGACGACCTTCGCGAACAGTGGCCCGGCCAGCGCCGCGGTGGGCAGGCCCACCAGCAAGGCGTAGAACACGGTGCGGCCGACGTCGGCCTGGTAGGCGGTTACCGCGAGCATCGCCGCCGGGTGTGGCGGCACCAGCCCGTGCACCACCGACAGCCCGGCCACCATCGGCAGGCCCACCAGCAGCAGCGGCACGCCGGTGCGACGGGCGACGTTGAGCACGATCGGGATCAGCAGCACGAAGCCGACCTCGAAGAAGATCGGCAGGCCGATGCAGAAGGCGACCAGCATCATCGCCCAGTGCACGTTCCGGGTGCCGAAGCGGGCGATCAGCGTGCGCGCGATGCGCTCGGCGCCGCCGGACTCGGCCATCATCTTGCCGAGCATGGTACCCAGCGCCACGATCAGCGCGATATGCCCCAGCGTCTTGCCCACGCCCTGCTCGTAGGCCGGCAGGATCTCCGGCGCCGGCATGCCGGCCAGCAGCGCCAGCCCCACCGACACCACGGTGACGCTGATGAACGGGTTGAGCCGGAAGCGCGCGATCAGCACGACCAGCGCCAGGATCGACAACACCGCGTAGACCAGCAGCAGGTTCCCGTTGCTCATGTAGTAGGCAGGCTCCGTGCGCGGCTCAGAAGCAGGTGTCCACCGCGCCGACGACGCGGTGCGCGGCATCGACCACCAGCAGGTGGCGCCACTTGTCGAAGGTCAGGCAGGGGTGGGAGATGTCGAAGCACAGCAGGTCGCCCACGCGCAGGTCGTCGCCGGCGTGCACGTCGAGGAAGGCGTGCTGGTCCATCATCGCGGTGACCTGCCAGTGCGCCGGCGCTTCGGCGGGCGCCGCCGCATCGGGCCGGTAATGCAATGCCGGTACCGGGAAACCGGCGTCGAACGCGGCATCGCGCTTGCCTAGCGCGACGATCGCCTTGCCCGGTTCCGGCCGCGACTGCACGCAGGCCCACAGCCGCAGCGCCGGGCGCAGGCTTTCGCCCATGTCGCGCGCGACCGGGTTGCCTGCGTGGATGCGCGCGGCGGCCCGGCGATAGATGCCGACGTCGTGGGTGAGGTAGCAGCCGGGGCGCAGCACCACCTGTGCATCGGCATCGCCGGACAGCGCGGCGAATTCCTCGGCGACCACGTCGAACCACGCCGAGCCGGCGCCGGACAGGATCGCCGGCAATTGTGCGAAACCGCCGGCATCGCGGATCGCGCGCCACTGCGCCAGCGTGCGTTGCAACACCGCGCGCACGCCGGCCTCTTCCCTGGCCACGCCTTCATAGACTTCGACGCCGACCAGCGTGACCGCACCCGGCCAGCGCGCGATTTCCGCCAGCACCGCCTGCGCCTGCGCATCATCGCGCACGCCGGTACGACCGCCTTCGACGCCGATTTCCAGCAGCACCTTGATGCATTGCCCGCGCGCGGCGAAATACCGCCCCAGCGCGGCCACGTTGTCGGCCGAGTCGACCACGCAGGCGAACCAGAACCCGGTATCGCGCGCCTGCAGATCGGCGATCAGCTCGAAATTGCCCTTGCCGACCAACTGGTTCGCCAGCAGCACGCGGCGCACGTCATGCTCGAAGGCCGCCACTGCCTGCGGCGCGGTGGCGAGGGTGATGCCCCACGCACCGGCGTCGAGCTGCATGCGGAACAGCGCCGGGCTCATCGTGGTCTTGCCATGCGGCGCCAGCTGCACGCCGTAGGCGGCGGTGAAGCGGCGCATCCATTCCAAGTTGTGGCGCAGCGCCGGTTCCTCCAGCACCGCGACCGGCAGGCTGACGTCCTCGGCCAGGATGGACCCGCCCGCTGCGGCGATGGATGATGGCGTCCACGGGCCGCCGGCCGGCAACCCTTTGCCGGATAGCAGTCGATCCGTTTGAAAGTAATTTTCCATCGTGGACTTTCCTTGTGCGTTCCCGGGTGCTGTTTCCTCGGAAGATCACTATTTAGCACGATATGGGAATGTATGAAAATTATTTTCTTGGTAATTGGGCAGTCATCGATGGAATCCGATTCTTCCCGGTTGCCGTGGGGACAGGCGCTGTCCGCATTGTCCATGCGCATGCTTGCGGCCACGCGGGTGGTTTCCCGTACTGCAGCGCATGCATCCCGCTGTCATCCATCAGCGATGCAATGACGCATCACCACGCCCACGGGACAACCCGCGGTCACGGCGATGACATGCGCCTCCGGATTGTGCGTTCGCAACATGACCGCAACAGGTCCCGCTCAGCCAACGGGGGTATCATCCTGCGTCCCGCTCTTGCCCATTCAGCCCCCTGACGTCGATGTCCAAAGAAGATTTCAAACAGGCCGCCCTCGATTACCACCGCATGTCGCCGCCGGGCAAGATCCGGGTCGCCGCGACCAAGCCGATGCTGACCCAGCGCGACCTGTCGCTGGCGTACTCGCCGGGCGTGGCCTATGCCTGTCAGGCGATCCAGGACGACCCGCAGCAGGCCAGCGAGCTGACCGCGCGCGGCAACCTCGTCGCGGTGATCTCCAACGGCACCGCGGTGCTGGGCCTGGGCAACATCGGCCCGCTGGCCGGGAAACCCGTCATGGAAGGCAAGGGCGTGCTGTTCCAGAAGTTCGCCGGCATCGACGTGTTCGACATCGAGATCGACGAGAACGACCCGGACAAGCTGATCGACATCATCGCCTCGCTGGAGCCGACCTTCGGCGGCATCAACCTGGAGGACATCAAGGCGCCGGAATGCTTCGTGGTCGAGCGCAAGCTGCGCGAGCGCATGAACATCCCGGTGTTCCACGACGACCAGCACGGCACCGCGATCATCGTCGGCGCGGCGATCCTCAACGCGCTGGACATCACCGGCAAGAAGATCGAAGAGGTCAAGGTCGCCACCACCGGCATGGGCGCGGCCGGCATTTCCTGCGTGAACATGCTGGTGTCGCTGGGGGTGAAGCCGGAGAACGTGCTGGCCTTCGACCGCGACGGCGTGATCCACACCGGCCGCCCGGGGCTGGACCCGGAGAAGGCGCGCTACGCGCGCGACACCGACAAGCGCACTCTGGCCGAGGTCGTCGAGGGCGCGGACATCTTCCTCGGCCTGTCGGCGCCGGGCATCCTCAGCGCCGACATGGTGCGGAGCATGGCCCGCGACCCGGTGATCTTCGCGTTGGCCAACCCGACCCCGGAAATCATGCCGGAGGAGGCGCGCGCCGCGCGCGCCGACGCGATCATCGGCACCGGCCGCTCGGACTACCCGAACCAGGTCAACAACGCGCTGTGCTTCCCGTACCTGTTCCGCGGCGCGCTGGACGTGGGCGCGACCATCATCAACGAGGAAATGAAGATCGCCTGCGTGCGCGCGATCGCCGCGCTGGCGCGCAAGGAGGCTTCCGACCTCGGCGCGGCCTATGGTGGCGAGACGCCGAGCTTCGGCCGCGACTACCTGATCCCGCGCCCGTTCGACCGCCGCCTGCTGGTGGAGTTGTCCTCGGCCGTCGCCCAGGCGGCGATGGACTCGGGCGTGGCCACCCGGCCGATCGCCGACATGGCTGCCTACCGGCAGAAGCTGGCGCAGTTCGTCTACCGCACCAGCCTGTTGATGAAGCCGGTGCACGACCAGGCGCGCGCGGACAAGCAGCGCGTGGCCTATGCCGAGGGCGAGGAAGAGGTGGTGCTGCGCGCGGTGCAGAACGTGATCGACGAAGGCGTGGCCTTCCCGATCCTGATCGGCCGCCCGGACGTGATCGAGGCGCGCATCGAGCGCATGGGCCTGCGCATGAAGCCGGGCGTCGACTTCGAGATCACCAACATCAACGACGACCCGCGCTTCAACGACTACTGGCAGTACTACCACGGCCTGACCGGTCGCAAGGGCGTCACCGTGGCCGCGGCCAAGAACCTGCTGCGCTCGCGACCGACCCTGATCGCCGCGGTGATGGTCGCCCGCGGCGAGGCCGACGCCATGCTCAGCGGCGTGGTCGGCCGCTTCCACAAGAAGCTGGGCTACGTGCGCAGCGTGATCCCGCTGGAGCCGCGGGTCAGCTCGACCTCGGCGATGACCGGCGTGATCAACTCGCAGGGCGTGTTCTTCTTCGTCGATACCCACGTGCAGGAAGACCCCAGCGTCGAGCAGATCGTCGAGTCCACGCTGCAGGCGGCCTACCGCATGAAGCTGTTCGGCATCGAGCCGAAGGTGGCGCTGCTGTCGCACTCCAACTTCGGCAGCCATGATTCCAGGGATGCGTTGAAGATGCGGCAGGTGCGCGAGCAGTTGCTCAAGCGCAACCCGCGGCTGAACGTGGACGGCGAAATGCAGGGCGACACCGCCTGGGACGAGGCGCTGCGCGAGAAGCTGCTGCCCGACAGCAGCCTCAAGGGCCGCGCCAACCTGTTCGTGCTGCCGAACCTGGAGGCGGCCAACATCGCCTACAACCTGGTGCGCGTGTTCACCGACGGCGTGGCGATCGGCCCGATCCTGATGGGCACCTCCAAGCCGGTGCACATCCTGACCAACAGCGCCAGCGCCCGCCGCATCCTCAACATGACCGCCATCGCCGCGGTCGATGCGCAGATCCGCAAGCAGATGGAAGCCGAACGCGGCAGCTGAGCGGGTAGAGGCGATCGCAATGACAGGGCCGGCCGATGCCGGCCTTGTCGTTTCCGGCCGGGTGCCCAACCGCCCGGCGACGGGCCGTTCCGCTGTGACGCGGGGCAACCGCGGCTGCACGTAGCGGCGGCATATTGCCGGCGCCGGCGCTGCTAGAATTGCCCGGTCCCGATTTTCCGTGTGAATGACGCCATGAGCCATACCGCCACCGCGCCCGCCAATGCCGAGAAGCGTTACGACGTGCACCGCGCCGACCTGCCGTTGAGCTGCCCGACGCCGGAAATGGCCCTGTGGAACTCGCACCCGCGCGTCTACCTGCCGATCGAGGACGAGCCCAGCGGCGAAGCCGCCTGCCCGTACTGCGGCGCGGTGTACGTGCTGGTCGACTGAGCGCGACGATGCGCCGCCTGACCGTGGTGCAGTTGCTGCCGGCACTGCACTCCGGCGGCGTCGAGCGTTCCACCCTCGAAATCGCCCAAGCGCTGGTGGCGGCCGGCCACCGCGCCATCGTCGTTTCCGCCGGCGGCCGCCTGGTCCAGCCGTTGCTGGACAGCGGCGCCGAGCACCTGGCGCTGGACATCGGCCGCAAATCCCTGCTGACCTTGCGGCACGTGGCGTCGCTGCGGCGGCTGTTCGCCGAAACCGGCGCCGACATCGTGCACGCGCGCTCGCGGCTGCCGGCGTGGCTGGGCTGGCATGCGCTGCGTGGGTTGCCGCAGGCACGGCGGCCGCACTGGGTGACGACCATGCACGGCTTGAATTCGCCGGGCCGCTACAGTGCCATCATGGCCAGCGGCGAGCGGGTGATCTGCGTGTCGCGGACGGTGCGCGACTACCTGCTCGGCCATTACCCGGATACCGCGCCGGAACGCCTGCGGGTGATCCCGCGAGGGGTGGATGCGGCGCAGTTCCCGCACGTGGCGCGCAGCGATCGCCGGCCGCGGCTGGCGGTGGCCGAACGGCATCCGCAACTGGCCGGTGATGGGCCGCTGCTGCTGCTGCCGGGCCGCGGCACGCGCCTGAAGGGCCATGCCCATGCATTGCAGTTGCTGGCGCGGTTGCATGCCGACGGCCTGCCGGCGCGGCTGTGGATGCCCGGTGCACGCGAGCCGGGGCGCGAGGCCTACGTGCGCGAACTCGAACGGCAGGCCGCGACGCTGGGCATCGGCGCGGCGCTGGCGATCACCGAGCCCACCGCGCGCATCGCCCAGGCCTATGCGGCCAGCGACCTGGTACTGCAACTGTCCGACAAGCCCGAGGCCTTCGGTCGCACCGTACTGGAGGCACTGTGCGTCGGTCGCCCGGTGCTGGGCTGGAACCGCGGCGGTGTCGGCGAGCTGCTGGCGCAATTGCAGCCTTCCGGCGCGGTGATGCAGGGCGACATGGCCGCCCTGGTGCAACGGGCGAAGGAACTGCTGCAATCGCCCCCGGCGCTGCCCGGCCGGATTCCCTTTACCCTGCAGGCGATGCAACGCGCCACCCTGGATGTTTATGGCGAACTTGCCGGCTGACTCGACTTCCCGCATTTCCGCGCCGCTTGCCGGGTGCTGGGCGCCGGCATGGGTGCTGGCTTTCGTCGCGCTGTGGCCGCTGCCGGGCATTGCCGAGGCGGTGCTGGTACTGGCGGCGCTGTTCGCGGTGGTGCGGTTGCTGCAGCCGCGCATGCGTGGCGCCGTTGGCGCGACGCTGGGCGTGCCGGCCTGGGCGCTGACCAGCGTACTGTTCCTTGCCTACTGGTTGCCGCAGTTGTTGTCCGCGCTGGATGCGCAGGAGCCGGGGCGGACGCTGGGCAAGGTGGCCGGCGGGCTGCGCTACCTGCCGTTCATGGGGCTGGTGGCGATCGCGGTGGCCGACGATGCGCGACGGCACGTGACCTTTGCCGGCCTGGCGGTGATCGCAGGCATCTGGTCGCTGGATGCGCTGTTGCAGGCCCTGTTTTCAACCAGCCCGCTGTTCTGGTCGCTGGACCAGCTCAAGCAGTTGCTGTCAGGCCATGCGCTGTGCCTGCCGCAGGACATGATCGGCTCCGGCCGCGTCAATGGCGTGTTCGGCGCCTGCAATCCCAAGCTGGGGCAGGTGCTGGCGAGCCTGTCGCCGTTCCTGTTGCTGCTGGCGGGCCAGCGCTGGGGGCGGATCGGCTGGGCGGCGGCCGCCATGTTTGCCGGCGTCGCGATACTGCTGGCCGGTTCGCGTGCCTCGTGGATCACCTATGCGCTGGTGTTGCTGTTCACCGGCTGGCGCCTGCTGGGCGCGCGCTGGATGGCGCTGGCGGTGCTGGCCGCCGTGCTGGGCGTGGCGGCATTGGGAACGGGGTCGACGCAGGTGCGCGAGCGCATCGCCGCGACCCTGCCCGCGCTGAGCGGCAAGGCCGCCGACATCAACACCGCCCTGGCCGGGCGCGGCCGTATCTGGAGCGGTGCGCTGTGCATGGTGCGCGAACATCCGGTCAATGGCGTGGGCGTGCGCGGCTTCCGCAATGCCTGGCCGGAGTGCGATCCGACCCACGGCCAGGGAACCGAATGGGGCGATGGCCCGGCGCTGCATGCGCATCAGCTGGTGCTGGAAATCCTCAGCGAAACCGGCCTGCTGGGCCTGTTGCTGTGGCTGATGGGCGCGGCGATGGCATGGCGCGCCTGGCGCTATGCCGACGCTGCGGCGCGCGAGCGCGCGCGTCCGGCGGCATTGGCGTTGCTGGTCACGGTGTTCCCGTTCAACACCCACCTGGCTTTCCACTCGGCGTTCTGGGGCAGCGTGTTGTTGCTGCTGGCGGCGTTGTATGCGGGTGCGCTGACGGCGAGGAACGAGTGAAGCACGGACGCGGAGGCAGGCATGGAAACGATGCTTACCGGTTTCCGTTTCCCTCTTTCGCATAGAACGTGCTGCGTCCCTCCGGTTGGCGCTTGAAGCGCCGGTGGATCCACAGGTATTGCGCGGGGGCCTCGCGCACCATGTCCTCGATGGCGGCGTTGACGCGGGCGGTATCGGCCACGGCGTCGTCGCTGGGGAAATCCGCCAGTGGCGGTGCGATCCTCAGCACGTAACGGTCGCCTTCGCGGCGGTGGAAATACGGCACCACCGCGCAGCCGGTCAGGCGCGCGAGCTGGTGGGTGGCGGTGATGGTGGAGGCGGGCATGCCGAAGAACGGCACGAACACCGATTCCTTGCCGCGCATGTCCTGATCCGGCGCGTACCACAGCAGGCCGCCTTTCTTGAGGTGGCGCACGCTGGCGCGGATGTCCTCGTTGGCGAACATCGCGCAGGCATAGCGCAGGCGCCCGCGCTTCACCGCCCACTCGGTCACCGGATTGCGGTAGCGGCGGTACATGCCGGCCAGCGGCACGTGGTCGCACAGCAGGCGCCCGCACATTTCCAGCGTCATGAAGTGGCCGGAGACCAGCAGCACGCCGCGTCCCTCGGCCTGCAGGGCCTGCAGGTGCTCCAATCCTTCCAGTCGCACCCGCGGGCGGATCGTGTCGATGCTGCCCCACCAGGCGCGGGCGAACTCGAAGATGCCCACGCCCAGCGCATCGAAGCTGTCGCGCAGCAGCCGTTGCCGCCAGGCTTCATCCTGTTCCGGGAAACACAGCCTCAGGTTCACTTCCGCCGCCCGCCGCCGGGTGCGTGCCAGGTGCAGGGCAAGCCAACCGATGCCGCGGCCGAGCGCACGCTGCAGCATCCACGGCAGGCGCGCGACCAACATCGCGACGCCGAGCCCGGCGAAGCTTGGCCAATGACGTGGCTGCCAGGGCGAGGGCCGGGTGGCGGTGGTGGGGGAATCGGACATGGGTGAAGTTTAGAGGAGTGAGCGAGGAGGCGTGCGGGTGGGGGGACGGCCAAAGAGTCTGCGTCCGGGCTTTCCCCACCCCTTACTCCTTTCCACTCGCTCCTGCCCGTATCCTTGGCGGCATGCGCAAGGACTTCATCGAAACTTTGTTGCGCGGCCTGTACTCGGCCGTGCTTTACCTGCTGCTGCCGATCACGGTGTACCACCTGATCTGGCGCGGTTTCCGCGTACGCGAGTATTTCAGGCGCTGGGACGAGCGCTACGCCTCCTATCCGCAGAGTGCGGGGGAGCCGCGGGTGTGGCTGCACGCGGTGTCGGTGGGCGAGGTCAATGCCGCCGCGCCGCTGGTCAATGCGCTGCGCGAGCGTCACCCGGACATCCGCTGGATCATCACCACCATCACCCCGACCGGTTCGCAGCGGGTGCGGGCGTTGTGGGGCGAGGCGGTGGAGCACGTCTACCTGCCTTATGACGTGCCCGACAGCGTCAACCGCTTTCTGGGGCATTTCAAACCGAGCCTGGCGCTGATCCTGGAAACCGAGTTGTGGCCGAACCTGCTGTTCGGCTGCCGCGACCGCGGCATCCCGCTCTACATCCTCAATGCGCGGCTGTCGGCGCGGTCGTTGAAGGGATATCGTCTCCTGCGTCCGCTGATCGCGCGTGCCCTGCATGGCGTGACCTGCGTGGCGGCACAGTCGCGGGAAGATGCGCGGCGCTTCATCGCACTGGGCGCGCGGGCGGAACAGGTGCGTGCGCTGGGCAACCTGAAGTTCGAGATCCATCCGCCGGACCCGACGGCGGTGCTGCAGGCGTTCCGTGCGCATGTGCCGTCTTCGCGCAAGGTGTGGATCGCCGCCAGCACCCACGAGGGCGAGGAGCAGGCGGTGGTCGACATCCATGCGCGGGTTTTGGCGCAGCATCCGGATGCGCTGCTGCTGTGGGCGCCGCGGCACCCGGAGCGCTTCGCCAGGGCGGAGGCGCTGGCGCGCGAGCAGGGCTGGCACGTGGCCACGCGTGGCGCGCAGCAGTGGCCAACGGCCGATGCCCGGGTATTCGTGATCGACACGCTGGGCGAGCTGATGCAGTTCTACGCCTGCGCGCAGGTGGCGTTCGTCGGTGGCAGCCTGCAGGCCATCGGCGGGCACAACCTGCTGGAACCGGCGGCGATGGGCACGGCGGTGGTCACCGGGCCGCACCTGCACAACTTCTCCGAGATCTCGCGGCGCATGAACGAGGCCGGCGCATTGCGCGTCCTGCCCGACGCCGATGGCGTGGCCGGCGAGGTGCTGCAGTTGCTGGATGACGCGGCCGCGCGCGAGCGCATGGTCGAGGCCGGGCAGCAACTGGTCACCAATGGCCGTGGCGCGCTGGAGCGGACGCTGGCGTTGATCGAGCCGCGCCTGCCGTAGTGCCGGCCGGCGGCCGGCAATCGCAAGGTGTCGGGTGATGCGAGGTTGCCGGCCAGCGGCCGGCACTACCGCATCATCGGAAACGAAGAAGGCGGGCATCGTGCCCGCCTTCCCTTCGTTGCATGGATGCGCGCTTACTGGGCGCTGCCGTCCGGTTCCAGCCGCGCCTCGGCGTTCTGGGTGAGCAGGCGGTTGATGTCCTGCACTTCGTCGATTTCCAGATCGCCCACGGCCTGGCTCAGCTGCAGGCGGCTGAGCAGGTAGTTGTAGCGCGACTGCGCGTAGTACAGCTGCGCCTGGAACAGGGTGCGCTGGTTCTGCACCACGTCCAGCACGGTGCGGGTGCCGACTTCCAGGCCCACCTGCGAGGCATCGTAGGCGCTCTGTGCGGAAACCACCGCCAGGCGACGCGCTTCCACTTCGCTGACGCCGGCCACCAGCGTCTGGTAGGCGTTGCGGGTGTTGCGGTCCAGCGCGCGCTTCTGCTGCTCGTAGGTGTCTTGGGTGATGTCGCGCTGGGCCAGTGCCTGCCGCACCTGCGACTGGGTGGCGCCGCCGGCGAAGATCGGCACGTTCAGGGTCAGGCCGATGCTGTTGCTGCGCGCATCCGGGCTCAGCGAACCACTGCCGACGCTGTCGCCCCAGGTCGCGCTCTTGCCCCAGCTGCCGCCCAGCGACAGGGTCGGGTAGTGGCCGCCGCGGGCGGCCGAGACGCTGGCCTCGGCGGCGCTGACCTGCAGTTCCTGCGCCTTCAGCGCCGGGTTGCGGGTGATGGCGTCGGCGACCAGCTGGTCGACGTTGGCGCGGTTGGCCGGCAGTTCCGGGCGGAAATCCTCCGGCAGGCCGCGCATGTCGCGCACCGGCTGGCCGGTCAGTTCGGTCAGGGCCTGGTAGGCGTCTTCCAGCGCGTTGCGGGCCAGGATGGTGTCGGCGCGGGCCTGGTCGTACTGGGCGCGCGCTTCGTGCACGTCGGTGATCGGAGCCAGGCCCACTTCCAGGCGCTTGTCGGCGTAGTCGAACTGCTTCTTGGCGGCCGCCTCGTTGGTCTGTGCGGCGCTGAGCGATTCGATCGCCACCAGCACGTTGAAGTAGGTGGTGGCGGTGCGCACGATCAGCTCGTCGTTGGCCGAGTCGAGGGTGAAGTCCGCGGCCTTGCTGACGTCACGCTGCGCGCGCAGGTTGGCGAACTGGCTCCAGTTGAACAGCGTCTGGCTGCCCTGGATGCTGTAGTTGCGGCGGCGCGATTCGACCGAACCGGTGTTCCGGGAGTGGTCGGCCTCGGCGCGGGAACGGGTCAGCGAGGCTTCGCCGTTGAGCGAGGGCAGCAGCGCGGCGCGCGCCTGCACCTGGCCTTCCTTGGTGTACAGCCGGTTGGATTCGGCCGCGGACAGCTGCGGGTCGCCGTTGCGGGCCATTTCGTAGACCTGCATCAGGTCGGCGGCGTTGGCGGCCTGGGGGGCAAGGGCGACAGCCAGCGCAAGGGCGAGGGATCGGCGGATCATTGCGGCTTCCTTGGGTGTGCTTCAGAGGTGGAACTGCGGGGCCGGGGCGGCGCCGCGCAGGTAGTCGATGTCGGTTTCGAACAGGGATTCGATGCTGCCGTCGGCCTTGGCCAGCACCGCCTCCATCACCGGCGAGTGGCCGCGCACCACGAACAGGCGGCCGCCGGGGCGCAGCCACTGCAGCCACTGCGCCGGCAGCGTGTCCACCGCGGCGGTGACGCAGATGGCGTCGAACTGGCGCGGGTTCTGCCACTGCAGGGCGTCGGCCACCTCGATGCGCACGTTGGTGCCGAGCCGGGCGGCGTCGAGGTTGCGGCGGGCGCCTTCGGCCAGCTCCGGCTGGATTTCCAGGCTCAGCACTTCGCGCGCCAGTTCGCCCAGGCAGGCGCTGACGAAGCCGCTGCCGCTGCCGATTTCCAGCACTTCGTCGCCCGGCTGCAGGTCCAGCGCCTGCAGCATGCGGCCTTCGACCACCGGCTTCATCATTTTCTGGCCGTGGCCCAGCGGCAGCTCGATGTCGGCATAGGCCAGTGCCTTGTGCGACTCGGCGACGAAGGCCTCGCGCGGCAGCCGCGCCAGCACGTCCAGCACGCGCAGATCCAGCACGTCCCAGGGACGTACCTGCTGCTCGACCATCATTTCGCGGGCGTGGGAGTAATCGATCGTCATGGGTTCTCGTCGTTCGGGCGCGGTGGGCCGGCCATTTTAGCCGCTGGCGCAGGCGCTGCGGGGCAAGCATCGCCGTGGCCCCGCCGGCCCCGCAGTGCCGGAAGTCATCGGGACCTCCGGTTCGTTCAGGTTACGGGCGGGGAACATAGGCACGGATGAAGAAATCGACGCTGGCGGCGATGTGGGCGTCGGTGTCGTGCTGTTCCGGCGTGCGGCACAGCCCGCACATCATGTGGGTGTGCAGTTCGCCCTTGATCAGGCAGAAGAACTGGCGCGCGGCCCGCTGCAGGTCGCCGATGGCCAGCTCGCCGCGGGCCACGCGGGCGCCGAGGAACTCGGCCAGCGCGGACGTGGTGCGCTGCGGGCCGGCCTGCCAGAACATCTGGCGGATGCGGTCGTCGGTGTCCGGGGTCAGCATCATGCGCTGGGTGGCGATGGCCGCGTCGCTGCCGATCAGGGCGAAGAAGGCATGGCCGATGCCCAGCAGTTGGTCGCGCAACGGGCCTTCGCTGTCGGTGACGAACAGCTCGTCGGGCATCATTTCCGCGCACTTGGCCTGGATGGCCTCGGTGAACAGTGTTTCCTTGTCGCCGAAGTGGCTGTACACGGTGAGCTTGGAGACGCCGGCGCGGGCGGCGATGCCGTCCATGCTCACGCCGTTGAAGCCCAGTTCGATGAACATCTCCTTGGCCGCGTCCAGGATCGCGGCACGCTTGCCCAGGTCCTTGGGGCGGCCGGGGCCGGCGCCACGCGTGGTGGCCTTTGCGGCAGGGGAGGTGGAGTGCTGCGAAGACATGGTGGCAATACTAGACCAATCAGTTCGATATTTATACCATACCGGGGCGTTCAATAATGATGGCTGACGCCATCCCCCTCCCTCCAACCGACCCCCGCCCATGAAAACTTA
>NZ_LDJP01000009.1 GCF_001431505.1 Stenotrophomonas daejeonensis | reverse complement strand
GAGTCGGGCGAGCTCAAGCGCATCGTCGCCGAGGCGGGGCAGGCATGAGCGCGCAGCCGACGATGCAGGACGCCCCGCCGGCCGGGGCGCTGGACGGGCGGGTGGTGCTGGTGACCGGCGCCGCCGGTGGCCTGGGCGCCGCCGCCACCCGTGCCTGCGCTGCCGCCGGCGCCACGGTGGTGCTGCTCGGGCGCAAGATCGCCAAGCTCAACCGCGTCTACGACAGCGCGGCGCAGCTCGGCCCCGAGCCGCTGCTGTACCCGCTGGATCTGGAAGGTGCCGGCCCGGACGATTACGCCACGCTGGCCGAACGGCTGGAGGGCGAGGTCGGCCGGCTGGACGGCCTGCTGCACTGCGCCGCCGATTTTGCCGGCCTGACGCCGTTCGAGCTGGGCGACCCGGCGGCGTTCGCCCGCGCCATCCACGTCAACCTCACCGCCCGCGCCTGGCTCACCCAGGCCTGCCTGCCGCTGTTGCGCCGGCGCGAGGACGCGGCCGTGGTGTTCGCCCTCGACGACCCGCAACGGGTCGGGCAGGCCTACTGGGGCGGTTATGGCGTTGCCCAGCACGGGCTGCGGGGCCTGATCGACACGCTGCACCATGAACTGCGCAACAGCCCGGTGCGGGTCAGTGGCGTGCAGCCGGGGCCGATGCGCACCCACCTGCGCGCGCGCGCCTATACCCACGAGAACGACTTCGCGCCGGTCGAACCGGCCACCTATGCCGAGGCCTGCGTGCAGTTGCTGTCTGCCGGGGGCGCCGCCTGGCGTGGGCAGGTCCGGGGCCTGCTGGCGTGACCGTTCTTTCCGCCGCGCTGCTGTTGTTCCTGATCCTCGACCCGCTGGGCAACATCCCGGTGTTCCTCAGCCTGCTCAAGCCGTTGCCAGCCGGGCGCCAGCGCGTGGTGCTGGTGCGCGAGCTGCTGATCGCGCTGGCGGTGCTGATGGGCTTTTTGTGGTTCGGCAAGTACGCGCTGGAGGCGATGCACCTGCGCCAGGAGTCGGTGGCCATCGCCGGCGGCATCGTGCTGTTCCTGATCGGTATCCGCATGATCTTCCCCAGGCCGGAAGGGCTGATGGGCGCGGTGCCGGACGGGGAGCCGTTCATCGTGCCGATGGCGATCCCGCTGATCGCCGGGCCGTCGGGCATGGCCGCGGTCATGCTGATGGGCAGCAACGAGCCGGGCCGGCTGGGCGAATGGAGCCTGGCGCTGCTGCTGGCCTGGGGCGCCACGGCGGCGATCCTGATGTCGGCCACGTTGCTCTACAAGCTGCTGGGCGCCCGTGCGCTGACCGCGCTGGAGCGGCTGATGGGCATGCTGTTGGTGGCCATCTCGGTGCAGATGCTGCTCGATGGTGTCGGCACCTATCTGGCGTCGCTGCCGTAAGTCATTGATTCGGAAAAGTGCTTTTTATTGCATCGTGGGAAGACGGTCATGCTCCCGTCATATTCGTCACCTAACGTGTTAATCTGATGTTAACCGTTGCGACCGAAACCGCTGACGGAAGGCACCTCAGATTCAAGCCGATCAGGCGCCCGGTTGATCCCGGGGCTGATGGATCGCGTTTTTTTCCAATCGCCAACTCGTAATCGAGGCTACCCATGAATCATCCCCGTATCCGGATGTCCAAGCTCGCCCTTGGTCTTGTCGCGGCCCTTGCGGCCGCCCCCGCCTTTGCCCAGAGCACCTCTGCCGGCGTCGGCGGCCTTGTCACCAACAACGGCGGTTCGCCGGTGGCCGGTGCCGAAGTCACCATCACCCACACCGAGTCGGGCACGGTCAGCCGCGCCACGACCGATGCCTCGGGCCGCTACAACGCGCGCGGCCTGCGCGTGGGTGGCCCGTACACCATCACCATCACCAAGCCGGGCGAGGGCACCAGGACCGAAGACGGCGTGTACCTTTCGCTGAACCAGGTCAACACCGTCAATGCGGCGCTGGCAGGCGACATCACCTCGCTGGAAGGCGTGACCGTGGTTGCCGCCGCCGTCCCGAACGTCTTCAGCTCGGACAACAAGGGCGTGGGTACCTCGGTCGATGGCCGCAAGCTGGAGCTGGCCCCGAAGGGCAGCCGCTCGCTCGACGACGTTGCTCGCCTCGATCCGCGCGTCACGGTGACCGACCAGGCCACCGGCGCGATCTCGGTTGCGGGCGTCAACAACCGCTACAACAGCATCTCCGTGGACGGCCTGTCGCAGGGCGACCCGTTCGGCCTGAACGCCAACGGCATGCCGTACACCGGTTCGCCGATCTCGGTGGACACCATTGCCGCCTATGACATCAAGGTCAGCGATTTCGATGTCTCGCAGGACGTCGTCGGCGCGGCGGTCAATGCCGTCACTAAATCGGGCACCAACGAATTCCATGGTTCGGTGTACTACGTCTACAAGGACGCCAAGGACATGGTCGGTTCGCGCGATGGCAAGGACTACTCGGCCTTCGACAAGGACACCACCAAGGGCTTCACCCTGGGTGGCCCGATCCTGAAGGACCGCCTGTTCTTCTTCGGTTCGTACGAAGAGCAGAAGATCACCAACTTCGGCGGCGCCGCGTCGTCGGACGGCTTCACCAACGGGATCGTCTCGCAGGCCGACATCAACGAAGTCATCGACATCGCCAAGAACGTCTGGGGCTTCGATCCGGGTACCTACGGTGCGGCCGGCGTCAACCTGGAAACCAAGCGTTACCTGGGCAAGATCGACTGGAACATCAGCGACTACCACCGCGCCAGCCTGACCTACCAGCAGACCGAAGAATCGCTGCCGCAGCCGTATGACAGCAATGCCAACTCGGTGATCCTGACCAGCCGCTGGTTCCAGAAGAACAGCACCACCAAGAACACCTCGCTGCAGCTGTTCAGCGACTGGACCGAGAATTTCTCGACCGAAGCCAAGGTCAGCTACCAGAAGTTCGAGCAGATCGCCGGTGCCTCGCAGAACCTGCCGACCATCAACGTCGGCCTCGCCGGCAGCTCGTCCGGCGCCGGCAACGGCGTGCGCCTGGGCGAAGACCGCAACCGCCACGAAAATGCGATCGAGACCAAGAAGATCACGGCCTCGATCTTCGGCACCTACTACGCAGGCGACCACACCATCAAGGGTGGCTTCGACTACCAGGATACCGACGCTCTGAACCTGTACGGCCGCGACCTGCATGGCGTGTACACGTTCGACAGCATCGAGGACTTCCGTACCGGCAACTACTACCGCTACGACGTGCGTCGCCCGATCGGCGGGTTCAGCGAGGCCGATACCGCCGCAGCCATCAAGTTCAGCCAGATCAGCCCGTTCCTGCAGGATACCTGGCAGGTCAACAACAATCTGTCGATGACCTACGGCGTGCGCGTGAACATTCCGAAGGCCGATGCCGCGCCGCCGGCGAAGCCGGGCTTCGAGGAAGCCTTCGGTTTCCCGAACAACTACAAGCTGGGCAGCAGCAACAAGGTCGTGCTGCCGCGCTTCTCGTTCAACTACACCTTCGACGGTGAGCGTTACTCGCAGCTGCGGGGCGGCATCGGCCTGTTCCAGAGCGTCCCGCCGTTCGTGTGGCTGGCCAACCCGTACCAGAACAACGGCATGACCTCGACCTCGTTCTGCGCCTCGCGGGCCGACGTCGACATCCGCAACTGCGTCAAGAACAACGGGGAATACCCGTTCAGCCCGGATGCGTTCGACCAGCCGTTCCCCGACAATGCAACCGCCTCGGGCACCGCCCAGATGGACAGCATCGACCCGGACTTCAAGCTGCCGACCGTGTGGAAGGTGAGCCTGGGCTATGACCAGGAACTGCCGTGGTGGGGCCTGGTGGGTACCGTGGAAGTCCAGTACCTGAAGAACAAGGATGCGGTGTTCTACAATGCGTTGAACATCGGCGAGGCCCAAGGCCAGCTGGCCGACGGCCGCGACAGCTACTGGTGCACCCCGGGCAACACCAAGAACTGCGGCGCCAAGCCGGGTTTCGCCACCAACTCGACCGTGTTGACCAACTCCGACAAGGGCGCCTCCACCGCGGTGACCTTCTCGCTGGACAAGCCGATGTCCAACGGCTGGTACGGCAACCTGTCCTATACCTACACCAAGGCCACGGAAGTGGGCTCGGATACCAGCTCGCAGGCCTGGTCCAGCTACCAGTACGTGTCGCGCCTGAACCCGAACGAGGAATTCGCCGGCACCGCCACCCGCGAAATCCGCAATTCGGTCAAGCTGTCGCTGGGTTGGGAACATGCGTTCTTCGGCAACTACAAGACCAGCTTCACCGGCTTCTACAACGGTCATGACGGCCTGCCGTACACCTGGATCGTCGATGGCGACCCGAATGGCGACGGCATCTACCAGGATCCGGCGTACATCCCGCTGCTGAATGATTCCAAGGTCAGCTACGTCAACGGTTCGCGTGACGCCACCGCCGAGGAAATCGCCAAGTTCCAGGCCCGCATCGATGCCGATCCGTACCTGGCCTCCCGCCGCGGCACCATCGCCAACCGCAATGGCGCCCGGAATCCGTGGGTGAACCAGTTCGACGTGGCCATCCAGCAGGAGCTGCCGGGCTTCTTCCGGGAGCACAAGTCGATCCTGCGCCTGGATATCTACAACTTCCTGAACATGCTCAACAAGGATTGGGGCATCACCCAGAACGTTGGCGGCTTCGATACCCGTTATCTGGCCGGCCTGAGCGCGGTCAATCCGGATGGTACCTACGTGTACAACCTGGAAAAGAACGCGCCGCAGAACCTGGTCGACTACGACTACAACTCCGGCTACCCGTCCCGCGTGGTTTCGCGCTGGTCGGCCATGCTGACCCTGCGTTACGAGTTCTGATGCCTTGACGGATCAGCGCTGAACCTGAAAACGGCCGGGGCAACCCGGCCGTTTTCCTTTTCATGGGGGCAGCGCTACATTCGACCAGTTGTGAACCGGAAACGATCATGGAAATGAAGAGCAAAGAAGAAACGGCAGCGAGGGCGCTGCCGGTACAGGATGCGCGGATCTACCCGCGCGGCGGGCTGGACGTGCTGTCGCGGGCGGAAGTCGCGCGGCTGCGGGACGCTTCCAGCGGCGGTATGCATGAACTGCTGCGGCGTTGCGCGCTGGCGGTATTGACCAGCGGCAGCGCCTCGGACGACCCGCGTGCCGCGCGCGACCTCTACCCGGATTTCGACATCCAGGTCGCCCAGCAGGACCGCGGCGTCCGCATCGACCTGAGCAATGCGCCGGCGGTTGCCTTCGTCGATGGCGAGATCATCCGCGGTATCTCGGAGCTGCTGTTCTCGGTGGTGCGGGACCTGGCCTACATGGCCATCGAGCTGGGCCCGGAATACGCCTCGGACCTGGAGACTTCGGAAGGCATTACCAACGCCGTGTTCGGCGTGCTGCGCAACGCGCGCATCCTGCAGCCCAGCGAACCGAACCTCGTGGTGTGCTGGGGCGGGCATTCGATTTCGCGCGACGAATACCTCTACACCAAGCAGGTCGGCTACGAGCTGGGCCTGCGTGGCCTGGACATCTGCACCGGCTGCGGCCCGGGTGCGATGAAGGGGCCGATGAAGGGCGCCACCATCGCCCATGCCAAGCAGCGCAAGGCCAACACCCGCTACATCGGCATCACCGAACCGGGCATCATCGCCGCCGAGTCGCCGAACCCGATCGTCAACCACCTGGTGATCATGCCGGACATCGAGAAGCGCCTGGAGGCATTCGTGCGCATGGGCCACGGCATCATCGTGTTCCCCGGTGGCGTCGGCACGGCCGAGGAAATCCTGTACCTGCTGGGCATCCTGCTGCGCGAGGAGAACAAGGCGCTGCCGTTCCCGCTGATCCTCAGCGGCCCGGCCATCGCCGCGCCGTACTTCGAGCAGATCGACCGCTTCATCCGCCTGACCCTCGGCGAGCAGGCTGCCAGCCGCTACGAGATCATCATCGGCGACCCGGTGACGGTGGCGCGCAGGATGACGCAGGGCATCAAGCGCGTGCGCGAGTACCGGCTGGCGCACAAGGATTCGTTCTTCTTCAACTGGTCGGTGGATATTCCCGCGGACTACCAGCAGCCGTTCGTGCCCAGCCACGAGGCAATGGAGGCGCTGGACCTGCACCACGGCCGCCCGGCCCCGGAACTAGCCGCCGACCTGCGCCGCGCGTTCTCCGGCATCGTCGCCGGCAACGTCAAGGAAGATGGCATGCGCCGCATCGAGGAATTCGGCCCGTTCAAGATCCACGGCGACCCGGACATGATGCAGGCGCTGGATGGGCTGCTGTGCGCCTTTGTCGAGCAGCGCCGGATGAAGATTTCCGGCGAGTATCGCCCCTGTTACCAGGTGGTGACCTGAGGGAACGGGCAACCCGTAGGAGCGCAGCTTGCTGCGCGATGGGCTTCACCGGGAAAGTTTCATCGCGCAGCAAGCTGCGCTCCTACCGCGCTTCGTGGTGAGTGACGAACGTGATGGTCGCCTGATATCGCCCATCATCGGCGCATGTTTCCACGCGCCCCCCCATTGCTGCCACGCGCTCGCGCACCGCGCGCAGGCCCACGCCATGCCCGGCACGCATGGATGTGGGGGAGGGGGGTAGGTCATTGCTCACGCTGACCTGCACCTGGGTGGCATCGGATTCCACGGCGATACGCAGCAGGCAGCTTGTGGTGGAGGGTTCCACGCCGTGATGGATGGCGTTCTCGACCAGCGGCTGGATCGACAGCATGGGTACCGGCAGGTCGGGCAGCGCCTCCGGCAATGCCCATTCGACACGCATGCGCGGGCCGAAGCGGAGCTGCTCGATCTCGGCATGGCGACGTGCCAGCAGCAGCTCTTCATGCAGGGGAATCAGGCTGGGTCCCGCCAGTGCGGCGCGGAACAGGTCGGCCAGGTCCAGCAGCAACTGCTCGGCCTTTTCCGGTTGCTCGTGTACCAGCGCGGCGCCAGTGTTCAGCGTATTGAACAGGAAGTGGGGGTGGATGCGCGCCTGCAGTGCCTCCAGCTCCGCCTGCTTGGCCTGTATGGCCAGTTGTCGCGCATTCCAGTAATTGCGGAAGATCGTCACGCCGATCAAGCCTACGGCCAAGGCAATGCCGCTGAACTGGAGCCACAGGGCGCGCCAGGCTTCATGAGGCAACATCAGTTGCTGGTGCAGCAGCAGCCATACCAGCGAGCACACGCCGCTGGTGGTCACCAGCAGGGTGGCAAGCGTGAAATAGGCCACGCCCAGTGGACGTAGCTTGCCCAGTGAATGGCGCAGCACGGCAAGTACACCCAGGGTCAGCAGGCTGATCCACTGGATCAACAGGGAGGTCAGGCCGAAGTGCACCCAACGGCTTCCCCCAATGCCGGGGGCGAGCGCCAGAATCACCGCCAGCAACTCGCCGGCCAGCACGATGGAAATGAGGCTGGATGGCTGCCACAACACTTCCAGAGGAAGGCGCGTGCGCTCAATCGTGCGGGCGTCGATGGGCAGGGGCATGAGGTATGTGGGCCGTTGGTGGCTGGAATGCTGCCGCCTGTCGGCATGTGCTGGCGATTGCGTCAGGGATTTCATTAGCGTACAGCGATCGAAACGGTGGATGGGGAATGCCATGCTGGGGATGAAAGGCGGCGCCGGGCGGGCGCGCGGCTTCACTTTGCTGGAGCTGATGGTGACCGTGGCGGTACTGGCCATCCTGATGGCCATTGCCGTGCCCAATTTTTCCGCACTCATCAATCGCGACCGTTTGACTTCCCAGGCCAATGAATTGGTGGCGGTCATCCAATATGCGCGTTCCGAGGCGGTGCGCCTGAATGGCCGGGTGACCCTGTGCCCGTCTGCCGATGGTGCCGCCTGCTCCGGCAGCGACTGGTCCCGGTCCATCGTGTTGGCTGCCCGGAACAACGAGGTTCTCAGGCAGTTCTCGGGCAATGGCAAGGCGGCGATCAGTGCGGATGTGGACGACGTCACCTTCAGTGCCGATGGGCTGGCCCGTGACGGCAGCGGCTTGCTGGCCACGGCGAATGTCACGGTCTGCATCGACACGACTCGCCCACCCGACAACCAACGGGTGGTGCAACTGGCCAGCGGCTCCCGGGTGTCCATCCAGCAGGCGTCAGGCGCCTGTCCATAACGGCTGAACGAGGTGGTTCAGGTGAAACAGAATTTTCGCAGGCGCAGGCTGTACCGCCGCCCGGTAAATGGGCGGGGCATGAGCCTCATCGAAGTCATGATCGCGGTATTGGTAATGGCCATCGGATTACTGGGCATTGCCGCCATGCAGACAGTAGCGCTGCGCAACAGCCAAGGGTCGTTGGAACGTAGTCAGGCGGTCATCTCGGCCTATGCGGCGCTTGAGGCCATGCGTGCCAATCGTGATGCGGCGTTGGCCGGTGCATACAATACCGGTGATTTCATCTGTACCGGTCCGGGTACGGGTTCGCTTGCTGCTGCCGACACTACCGCCTGGATCAATGGCTGGCGGACCGCACTGGGTCTGGATGCCTCGGACAATACGTCGGGCTGCGGCAGCATCACCTGCAATGCGGCCACGGGCGTCTGTGAAATCGGCCTGCGCTGGGATGAAAGCCATGCCACCGACGCGGCTGCCGGGCAAAGGGTGGCTGGTGATACGGCAAGAATCTTCCGTACCAAGGTGCAGCTATGACGGCCAAGAGCATCCGGCGCAAGCGTGCGCGTCCGCAGGCGGGCTTCAGCCTGATCGAATTGATGGTTTCCATGTTGATAGGCTTGCTGGTAGTGGGAGCCGCCGTTGGCATTTTCCTTTCCAACCGGCAGGTCTATCGCGCCACCGAGGGCGTGGGGCGGTTGCAGGAGGGAACGCGCGTCGCCTTCGAGTTGATGTCACGTGATTTGCGTGAGGCCGCCGGCAACCCCTGCGTCAACAACCTGCCCATTGCCAACGTGCTCAACAACTCCGGTGGCAACTGGTGGAGCAACATCAATTCCTGGGCAGATGCTTTCCGGGGTTATGGCACCGGCGAGACGGCGGCTGGATTGACCACCGGCACCGGTACCGGCCAGCGGGTCGCAGGTACCGAGGCCCTGCAGTTGTTCAGTGCCGATGACAACGTGGTTACCATCAGCGCGCACAATGTCGCGGGGGCAACCTTTACCGTCAACAGCAGCGACCATGGTATTGCTGCCGGTGACCTGGCCCTTGTCTGCAACGGCAAGCAGGCCTCCATCTTCCAGGTGTCGTCGGCCAGCGGCAGCAATATTCAACATGCGGCCACCGGCACGCCCGGCAACTCCACCATCAACCTCAACGTCAGTGGCGACAAGTTCGATTACAGCCCCGCCGCCACGGCAGGCAGTGAATCGGTATCGATGCTGACCCGGCTGCGTGCCTCGCGTTGGTTCATAGGCAATGGCGGCAATGGGCCTTCGTTGTACCAGCAGGTGGCTACTGCCAATGGCACTGTTGCGGCACAGGAAGTGGCCGAGGGCGTGTCCAACCTGAGTGTCCTGTATCTGGTCGATGGCCAGAGCACCTATCAGAGCGCCGCAGCGATAGGGGGGAACTGGGGCAATATCACTTCTGCGCGCATCACCCTTACCCTGGTTGGCAATGACCGCGTTGGTCCCAATGGCCAAACCATCCAGCGCCAGTTGATCCACGTCGTCAGTCTGCGGAACCGCAATCCATGAATACCATTCGTTTCCTCAGGCGACAGCAGGGTGCCTCGTTGCTCGTCGTGCTGATCCTGCTGCTGTTGATGACGGTGATGGGCCTGGCGGTGCTGCGGGGGACCACGATGGAGGAGCGCATGACCGCCAACCTCTATGACCGCAGCCTCGGTTTCCAGGCCGTCGAGTCGGCGTTGCGGCAAGGTGAAGCCCTTGCCAGGGCAACGGCGGTTGCCGCGGTACCTTCCAGTGGTTGCAGCGATGGCGTGTGCAGCCTGCCGGACCCCACGGCTGCGGATCGATGGCTGGACAGCGGTTTCAACGGCTGGCGCAGTGCAGCCAACGATCTTGCCGACAGCAATACCCCGATGCCGAGCGCGAGATACATCGTCGAATACATGGGCATGACCCCGACCTGGCCGGCCTGCGACCGCAATGTGCCGGTCGATCCCTTGTGCCTGGCCCCGCGTTTCCGCATCACCGCCATTTCGGATGACGACGGTCGTTCTGCCGTGCTGCTCCAGACCACCTACAACGTCCAGTGAGGAAACCTGCCATGCGCATGCCTCCATCCCAAAATTCATCGTCCGCGTCGCGTCGTCGTGGGGTCCAGCGTGCTTTGCCCATGCTGGCGGCCTTTGGCATCACGCTGATGGTGTCACCGGCAAACGCCGGTATTACCCTGCCGACCGAGCCCTTGACCACCGGCGCGCGGGTGCCGCCAAACGTCCTGTTCATCATCGATGATTCCGGCTCGATGGCGTTCGACGGCATGCCGTCGGACAACGCCAGTGCCTGGAGCAATCAGACCTACGTGAACAATACGGTCTATTACAACCCCAACCGCACCTATACCCCCTGGCTCAATGCCGATGGTACGCAAATGACCGGGGGCACCAGCTACAACGCGGTCTATGGTGATTTCAATCTTGCCTCGGGCAATACCATCGATCTCGCCAATGGCAGCAGTTGCCGGAGGTACAACAAGAACAACAACGAAACCTCCGGTGAAATGACCGGCAACAGCGGTACCCAGGTCTGCGGCGGTACCCAGACCTTCTATGTGCCGATCAATGCCGGCACCACCAGTGTGACCAACCAGAACCAGGTCTATCGCTACCAGATCCATACCGATGGCCGGATCGTGCGTTCGAGCTATGGTACGCGCACGACTGGTTTGGCCAACCGGGGATGTGGCACGGGTGCAACGGCTTGGGGGAGTTGCGAGTACGCCACGCCAACCGGTCGCAGCGAAGCGGAAGAGCGGGCCAATTATGCGATCTGGTTTTCCTACCACCGCACGCGCATGAAGTCGGCCAAGGCAGGGGCCGGCTATGCATTCAACGAGTTGGGAAGCAACGTGCGCGTTGGCTTCCGCACCATCTGGGGACGCAATGGTGCGACGACCAGCGGCAACTGGCCGACCCAGTCGGTGCCGATTCCCGTTGGAAGCAATGAAGGGTTGTTCGATGACCCCAAGGGAGCCAATGGTGACAACAACAACCGTACACGCTGGTACCAGCGCCTGTATGGCACCATCGGCTACAACGGCACTCCCCTGCACAAGGCACTCGATGATGCCGGCAAGTATTTTTCTTCCAACGCGACCACCGGCCCCTATGGCCCTGGCGTGGTCAGTGATCAATTGTCGTGCCGGCAGAACTTCACCATCCTGACCACCGATGGCTACTGGAACAATCTCGACATCAATATCGGTGAGCAGGACAACAGCAGCGGTTCCACCATCACCGGGCCGAATGGCAGTTACACCTACCAGCCGAGCGCCCCGTATGCCGGTAGCGATTCCAATACCCTGGCAGATGTGGCCATGCGTTATTGGAAAAGTGATTTGCGCGATGATCTGGAAAACAATGTGCCTGCGAGCGAGCGGAATCCCGCATTCTGGCAGCACATGGTGACCTTTGGCATATCGCTGGGTTTGGCCGGTACCACCGGCTATAGTTCGGTGGCGGCGGTGCCGGCCAATTTCAACAAATGGCCGAATCCGATGGACAAGGAGGACAGTGACCGCATCGATGACCTGTTGCATGCGGCGGTCAATGGGCATGGTGACTTCGTTTCGGCTGCTGATCCGGAAGCTTTCGTTGCCGGCCTGACGTCGGCGCTGGCGGTGATTACCGAGCGGACCGGGTCGTTCTCCAACATCAGTGCAAATTCGGCCGCGCTTTCCACCGGTTCGAGCCTGTTCCAGGCCAGTTATGTTTCCGGTGTCTGGACGGGTGAAGTGGCGGCCTATCCGGTAACCAGTGCCGGTGCAGGCAGTACGCCATCGTGGCGCGCATCGCAGCAAATCCCCACCACCAACCGCAAGCTGTTCACCAGCGATGGCACGCAGTTGCTGGCATTTCCCGGCTCGGCCACGTCCACGCAACTTGCCGCATTGACGCGTACCGGCGGTGCCAGCAATTATCCGGTGACGGGAGCGGACAATGCCGCCTATCTGGCGGGCACGCGTACCCTGGAGGTCAAGGAAGGCGGTACGTTGCGTAATCGCAACCACCTGCTGGGGGACGTGGTGGGCTCCTCGCCGGCCTATGTGGCAGACACCAAGACGTTGTACGTGGGAGCCAATGACGGCATGTTGCATGCTTTCAATGCCGAAACCGGTGCCGAACTGTTTGGCTTCATCCCGAACGGTATCGATTGGAGTGGCCTGGGTACCTTGAGCCGTCCGGATTACACCCATCGCTATTTCGTCGATGGGCCGATTGTCGTGTCGACCAAGGCGCAGACGCCGGGCAAGAATGTTCTGGTCGGTGCGCTGGGCAAAGGGGGCAAGGGAATGTTTGCCCTGGATGTCACCACGCCATCGAGTCCCGGGTTCAAGTGGGAGGTGGGGGCCACGGATGCCGACATGGGCCTGGTGCAAAGCCCGCCGATCATCGCCAAGCTCAACGACGGCACTACCGCATTGGTTGTCAGCAATGGCCTCAACAGCAGCAATGGCCATGCCGTGCTGCTCATCTACAACCTGGACACCGGTGCGTTGCTCAAGAAGATCGACACCGGCAGGGGATCGGCCGTGCTGGACGATGCCGATTCCAATGGTCTTTCCGCCCCCTCCGGCTGGGATGCGGACGGGAACGGTACGCTGGACTACATCTATGCCGGTGACATGCTGGGCAATGTATGGAAGTTCGACCTGAGCGCGGCGGCGCCTGCGGCCTGGGGTGTCGCCAACAGCAATCAACCCATCTTCTCGGCAACCTATACCGCGTCCAATGGCACGGTGGTGCGCCAGCCAATCACCGGTGGGCTGATCCTGGCCATGCATCCGACTACCTACAAAACCTGGCTGTTTTTCGGTACCGGTCGCC
This sequence comes from Stenotrophomonas daejeonensis, assembly GCF_001431505.1. GTDB lineage: Bacteria > Pseudomonadota > Gammaproteobacteria > Xanthomonadales > Xanthomonadaceae > Stenotrophomonas > Stenotrophomonas daejeonensis. The sequence continues at coordinate 1,276 of NZ_LDJP01000009.1, read as the reverse complement.
TGATGACTTCTGGTGACATGGAAAACAAGGATGTGCAGAGCATGTATGGTTTCGTTGACGATGGCAGCACGCTGGTGCGCAGTGGCGCCAACGCCAACCTGACCCAGCGCAGCGTGATGGTGTCCGGCACCTACGACGGCAAACCGGTGCGCGCTTTCGAAAGCAACTCCGAACTACCGGCGTCATCCAAGGGCTGGTACCTGGATCTGCTGACTCCGCCAAGCAATCTGACCGAAGGCGAGCGTATCGTGAGCAATGCCCAATTGCTGGGAGGCGGGAAGCAGACGGTACTGGTGACCAGCAGTGTCATTCCAACGGCCAGCGCCTGCCAGTCGGATGGCAGGGGTTACATCAATGCACTTGATGCATTTACCGGCACCAGCCTCAGCGCGCCGTTCCTCGATACCAACAAGGATGGAAGCTTTGCCGACGACGTGTTGACTACCCCCGATGGGCAGAAGGTGGCCATCGGCTCCGTGGACCTGGGGGTGGGCATGTCCACCTTGCCGAACCTGATGTCCGGTGATGGCAGTGATGGTTCCGGCAATACCCCCGGCATGATGTGCGTGACGGGCTCCAACGGCCAGGTGGTATGTGTGCCATATGACGACGTCCGCAACATGGGCCGGGTCTCCTGGCGCGAAATCAAGAGGGGAGGCTGAATCGCATGAGGTCGATCAATCATATGCAGCGGAAAGGCGGGCAGGCAGGCTTTACCTTGATCGAGATAATGATCGTGGTGGTCATCATCGCGGTCCTGGCCTCGATTGCCTATCCCAGCTACCAGCGGCACGTCATCAAATCCCGGCGTGCCGCGGTGGAGGCATGCCTGCAACAGCATGCACAGCTCATGGAGCGCCATTACACGACCAACCTCACCTATGTGGGGGCGGCCGCTCCCTCGTGCGAGGCCAATCTGACCAAGTTCTATGCCGTGGGTTTCGATGGGGCAGTGGCTGCACGCAGCTACACGATTCGTGCCGTGCCCACCAGCAGCCAGCCGGATTCAAGTTGCGGGACTTTGACCCTGAATGCCCAGGGCGTGCGCACCAAGAGCGGCTCGGGCACTGTCGCCGAGTGTTGGTAGCCGTCCCGGCTCGCGGGGCAGAATTTCCTGTCCCGCGAATCTGGCATGGGTCCTGCAGACATCACCGGGCCGCATGATTCCCGGAGAACGAAAAAGGGCTTGCGAATAATCGCAAGCCCTTGATGTTTTGGCGCCCGAAGTTGGACTCGAACCACTGACTCTCTGATAAACATCTCCGAGCCCACAAAA
>NZ_LDJP01000089.1 GCF_001431505.1 Stenotrophomonas daejeonensis | reverse complement strand
CGCCGGCGACCTGGCGCACCAGGATCGGCTGGATCACGCCCTGCGCCTTGATCGACTCGGACAGCTCGGACAGCTTGGCCTCGTCCATCTCCCGGCGCGGCTGGTACTTGCCCGGCTGCAACTGGTCGATGCCCAGCTTGCGCAGCACCTCGCCCGGCTGCGGCTCGGCCACGGCGGCCACCGACACCGGCGTCACCGCGCCCTTCGGGCCCAGCAATGCGTCCAGCCCGCGGCCAAGGCCACGCTTCTTCGGTGCGCTCATCAGACGGCCTCCACGGCCCTGACGGCCTTGTTGCGTTGTTCGGTACGGCGGATCAATTCGCCGGCCAGGCCAAGGTAGGCCACGCCGCCGCGCGAGGTGCGGTCGTAGCCGACGATGCTCTGGCCGTGGCTGGGCGCCTCGGCCAGGCGCACGTTGCGCGGCACGATGGTGCGGAACACGCGGTCGCCGAAGTATTCGGTCAACTGCGCCGACACGGCGTTGGCCAGGTTGTTGCGGATGTCGAACATGGTGCGCAGCACGCCTTCGATTTCCAGCGCCGGGTTCAGGTTGACCTGCAACGCCTCGATGGTTTCCACCAGCGCGCTCAGGCCTTCCAGCGCGTAGTACTCGCACTGCATCGGCACGATGACCGAATCGGCCGCGGCCAGCGCGTTGAGGGTGAGCAGCGACAGCGCCGGCGGGCAGTCGATCAGGATGAAGTCGTATGCATCGCGGATCGGCGCCAGCGCCTGCTTCAGGCGCTGCTCGCGGCCGTCCTGCTCCATCAGCTGGATCTCGGCGGCGGTCAGGTCGATGTTGCCGGGCAGCAGGTCGTAGCCTTCCGGCGCCTTGACCCGGATCTCGGTGGCGCTGCTTTCGCCCAGCAGCAGGTCGCAGGTGGAGGCGGCGACCTCGCGCTTGTCCACGCCGCTGCCCATGGTGGCGTTGCCCTGCGCGTCCAGGTCGACCAGCAGCACGCGCTTGGGCGCGGTGGCCAGGCCGCGGCCCAGGGCCAGGGTGGTGGTGGTTTTGCCGACGCCACCCTTCTGGTTGGCAATGGCCCAGATACGCATCAGTGCACTCCTCTTGTTGCGGCCGGCTGGGCCGCCTCGGGGGCGGCGGCCGGGGTGGCGCTGTCGGTCGTCGTCGCAGCGGCCTGTTCGGCGGCGGTGGCGACCACGTCGTCGGCCAGCGCGTCGGCGCTGGCGGCCGAGTCGGCCAGGATGATGACCATCACCCGCCGGTTGCGGTTGCGGCCTTCGGGCAGGTCGTTGCTTTCGCGCGGGCGGAATTCGCCGTAGCCCATCATCGCCAGCCGCTGCGGCTGCACGCCGTGGTCGGCGAACAGGTGCACCACGCTGGCCGCGCGGGTGGCCGAAAGCTCCCAGTTGGACGGGTACTGCGCGGTGGCGATCGGCACGTTGTCGGTATGGCCTTCCACGCGCACGCCGTTGGGTACGTCCCGCAGCACGTCGGCCAGCGTGCCCAGGGTCTGGCGGGCGCTGGCCTCCAGCGTCGCCGAGCCGGTCGGGAACAGGATGTCGCTGTTGATCTCCACCTCGATCCACAGCTCGGTACGGCGCACGTTGATCACGCCCTTGTCCACCAGCGGCGCCAGCGACAGGTTCAGCCGCTCGGCGATGCGGCTGAGCTGGCGCTCGGCGCGCTGCAGGTGCTCGCGGTCGCGCAGCGACACCGGCTGGGTCATCTGCGAGGCCATCGACGGCAGCCGGGTGGGGTCGGACATCGCCCCGCCGGTCATGCTCGGCGCGCGGATCACCGACGGGCTGTCGTGGCCGCCGCCCTGCACCTGCTGGTTGCCCACCTGCACCTGGGTGATGGTGCGCGGGGCGCCGCCGAAGGCGGTGGTCAGGGCGTCGGCCATGACCCGGTACTTGCCCTCGTTGAGCGAGGAAATGGCGTACATGACCACGAAGAACGCCAGCAGCAGCGTCATCAGGTCGGCATAGGGGATGGCCCATGCCTCGTGGTTGGCGTGCTCTTCGTGGGCGGTGCGGCGGGCCATGATCCGAACCTCAGCCCAGGAAGCCGGCCAGGCTGGTTTCGATGTTGCGCGGGTTCTCGCCCTGGGCGATCGCGATCAGGCCCTCGATGATCATCTCGCGGTCGCGGCTGTTGTGCGCGATCACGCTCTTGAGCTTGGCGCAGACCGGCAGGAACAGCAGGTTGGCCGAGGCGATGCCGTAGATGGTGGCGGTGAACGCGGCGGCGATGCCGTGGCCGAGCTTGCTCGGGTCGGCCAGGTTCTTCATCACCGCCATCAGGCCCAGCACCGCGCCGATGATGCCCAGCGTCGGCGCGTAGATGCCCATGCCCTCGAATACCTTGGCCGCGGCCAGGTCGCGGTGCTCCTGGCCGCTGAGCTCGATCTCCAGCATGCGCCGGATGGCGTCCGGCTCTACCCCGTCGACCACCAGTTGCAGGCCCTTGCGCACGAACGGGTCGTCCTGCTGCTCCACATGCGGTTCCAGCCCCAGCAGGCCCTGGCGGCGGGCGATGTTGCTCCATTCCACGATCTGCCGGATCAGCAACTGGCGGTCGCTGGCCGGCGGCCGCACCACCCAGCGCACGATGCGGAAGGCATGGCGGAAGATCGCCGGCGAGGTATGCAGCAGGATCGCGGCGATGGTGCCGAGGATGACGATGACGAACGCGGCGGGCGACCACAGCGAGGACAGGCCCGCGCCCTTGAGGATGCTGCCGCCGACCAGCGAGGCCAGGGCAAGGAAAAGTCCGATGATGCTGAGTCTGTCCATTGATGGAATATCGGCGTCTGCAGGGGGGACTTGAACCGGCCGGCGCTCAGTCCTGGCTGCGCAGGCCGTCCACGTCGAGGATCAGCGCCATGCGGCCGTCGCCGATCAGGGTGGCGCCGGCGTAGCCGTTGAGCCCGCGCAGGGCCTTGGGCAGCGGCTTGATCACCACTTCCTCGCGGCCGCGCACCTGGTCCACGACCAGGCCGAAGCGGGCCTCGCCCATCTGCAGCACGACGATGGTCAGCAGGCTGGCCTGCATCGGCTCCACGTCCAGCCACTGGCGCAGGTCCAGCAGCGGCAGGGTGTGCGACTTGCGGTCGAGCACGGCGCGGCCGTCGAACCAGCCCAGCGACGAGGGCGGGGCGTGCAGCACTTCCATCACCCGCGCCAGCGGCAGCGCGTAGATGTCCTCGCCGGCCTGCACCAGCAGGGTCGGCAGGATCGCCAGGGTCAGCGGCACGCGGATCAGGAAACGGCTGCCTCGGCCGAGCTCGGACTGGATCTGGATCTGCCCGCTCAGTTCGCGGATGCGCGACTGCACCACGTCCATGCCGACGCCGCGGCCGGAGATGTCGGTGACCTCCTGCTTGGTCGAGAAACCGGGCAGGAACACCAGGTGCAGGCATTCCTCGCTGCTCAGGCGGGCGGCGGCCTCGGGGTCGAGCAGGCCCTTCTCGCGCGCCTTGGCGCGCAGCCGCTCGGGGTCGATGCCGGCGCCGTCGTCCTGCACCTCGATGCTGACGTAGTCGCCTTCCTGGTGCGCGGACAGGCGCACGTGGCCGCTGCGCGGCTTGCCCTGCGCCTCGCGCAGCTCGGGCATCTCGATGCCGTGGTCGATGGCGTTGCGCACCAGGTGCACCAGCGGGTCGGCCAGTGCCTCGACCAGGTTGCGGTCGAGCTCGGTCTCGGCGCCGATCAGCTCCAGGTCCACTTCCTTCTTCAGGTTGCGGGCGACGTCGCGGGCGACCTTGGGGAAGCGCGAGAACACCTTGCCCACCGGCTGCATGCGGGTGCGCATCACCGCCGATTGCAGGCGCGCGGTGGCGATGTCCAGCACCGAGACGGCGCGGTCCAGCTCCTCGTCCTTCAGGCGCATGCGCAGGGTCTTGAGGCGGTTGCGCGACAGCACCAGCTCGCCGATCAGGTTGACGATGGCGTCCAGCCGCTTGGTGTCCACGCGGACGGTGTGCTCGGGCTCGACGGCCGGCTTGCCCGGGGCGGCGGCGGGCTTGGGCGTGGCCGTCGTGCGCGGCGCCGGGGCCGGCGCAGCGGCGGTGGCTGCAACCGGCTTGGCACCGGGGGCGGCACCGCCATGCAGTTCGTCGAGCAGGGCTTCGAATTCGTCTTCGGTGATCAGGTCGTCGCCGGCCTTGGCCTTGGCGGCCGGCGCGGCGGCCGCGACCGGCTTGGCGCCGGGAGCGGCACCGCCGTGCAGTTCGTCGAGCAGGGCCTCGAATTCGTCCTCGCTGATCAGGTCGTCGCCGCCCTTGGCGGGCTTTGCCGCGGCGGCCGGTTTGGCGCCGGGTGCGGCGCTGCCGTGCAACTGGTCGAGCAGGGCCTCGAATTCGTCTTCGTCGATCAGGTCGCCGTCGGCCGCGGCGGCGGCCACCGGGGCGGCGGCCGGGACCGCGTCGACGTCGAACAGGGCGATCAGCGCCGGCGGCGCGTGCTCCGGTTCGGTGCCGGCGGAAACGGCGTCGAGCATGGCCTGCAGCCAGTCCAGCGACTGCTGCGCGGCGTCGAAGTGGTGCGCCTGCAACACCGCCTTGCCCGAGCGCGCCATGCCCAGGGTTTCCTCGGCGGCGTGGCACAGCTCGACCATCGCGTTGATGCCGAGGAAGCCGGCGCCGCCCTTGAGCGTGTGGAAGCCACGGAACACCGCGTTGAGCTGGTCGCCGTCCTGCGGCGCCTGTTCCAGCGTCACCAACTGCTCGCCGAGGCGGTCCAGGATTTCCTGGGCCTCGAGGATGAAGTCGGCGGCGATGTCCTCGTCGAAGGCGCTCATGGCGTCACAGCCCCAGGTCGGAGAGCAGGTCGTCGGCGTCGTTCTGGGAAACGGCGTGGCGGTCCAGCCCGGTGACGGCGGGGCCGGCCAGGCCGTCGCGGCTCTCGTTTTCGGGCGGCGGCAGGCCGAGCGCGCCGAAGCCCTCGTGCACGCGGCGGACGATGCCGACCACGCGGCGGATGATCTGCCCGGTCAGGTCCTGGTAGCTCTGGGTCAGGGCGATCTCGGTCAGGTTGTGGCGGATGCGGTCCAGCACCTGCTGCTGTTCCTCGGCCGGCAGCGCGCCTTCGTGCAGGTGCGCGGTCAGGGTGCGGCATTCCTCGGCCAGGTCGAGGGTGCGGTGGGTGGCCTTTTCGGTCATCTCCACCACGTGGTCCAGGCGCGCGCAGGCATCGGTCAGCTCGCCGGCCTCGGACGGCAGCGTCGGCAGTTCGCCCAGCGCCTTGCCCAGCTCGCGCGCCAGCCGGCCGAGCCCGGCCACCATCGGTTTCTCGCGCGCCGCGGCAAGGGCGTCAATTTCCCGGCGCCAGCCGGTTTCGTCGCCGCTTTCCAGTGCCGTCAGCGCGTCCTGCAGGCGTTGCGCCAGCAGGGCCCTTTCGTTTGCGGTGCCCGCGGAGGCGTTCATCAGGCGCTGGCCCCCAGCCGCTCGAAGATCTTGCCCAGCTTCTCCTGCAGGGTCTGCGCGGTGAACGGCTTGATGATGTAGCCGTTCACGCCGTTTTGCGCGGCCTCGATGATCTGCTCGCGCTTGGCCTCGGCGGTGACCATCAGCACCGGCAGGGTCTTGAGCCGGGCGTCGGCGCGGATCGCCTTGAGCAGCTCGATGCCGGTCATCACCGGCATGTTCCAGTCGGTGACCACGAAATCGAACGGCTGGCTGTTGAGCAGCGCCAGCGCGGCGTGACCGTCCTCGGCTTCGGCGGTGTTGGTGAAGCCCAGGTCGCCCAGCAGGTTCTTGACGATGCGCCGCATGGTCGAGAAGTCGTCGACGATCAGGATCCGCATGTTCTTGTTCAAAAGGTGTTCCTCTTCATGGTTCGTCGAGGCCGGCGTCGGCCGCCTCGAAAATCTTCAGCCGGCCGCGCAGGCGCAGCATGGCCTGGCCGTGGATCTGGCAGACGCGCGACTCGCTCACGCCGAGCACCGCGCCGATCTCCTTCAGGTTCAGTTCCTGCTCGTAGTACAGCGACAGCACCAGCTGCTCGCGTTCGGGCAGCACGGCGATGGCCTTGCCCAGCTCCTCGCCGAACTGGCTGCGTTCGAGCATCTGCTGCGGGGTCGGGCCGCCGCTGGTCGGGGTGTCCAGTTCGCCCTGGTCCTCGATGCGCGATTCCAGGCTCAGCACCTGGCCGCGCGCGGCGTCCTCGATCAGCCGCAGGTAGTCCGGCAGCGGCATCTCCATCGCCTCGGCCACTTCGCTGGCGCTGGCGGCGCGGCCGGTTTCCTGCTCCAGCCGGCGGATGGTGGCGGCGGCGTCGCGGGCGCGGCGGTGCACCGAGCGCGGCACCCAGTCGCCACGGCGGATCTCGTCGATCATCGAGCCGCGGATGCGGATCGAGGCGTAGGTTTCGAAGGAGGCGCCCTGTTCGGCGTCGTAGCTGCGCGAGGCCTCGATCAGGCCCATCATGCCGGCCTGGATCAGGTCGTCGATCTCGACGCTGGCCGGCAGCCGCGCGGCCAGGTGGTGGGCGATGCGCCGCACCAGGTCCGAGTGGCGGACGATGACGTCGTTGGCGCTGGCGCGCTGCACTTCGCGGTAGTGGGCGGCGGCCGCGGGTTTCATGTGGCCACCCCGCGCTGCTGCAGGATGCGCTCGAGGAAGAACTCGACGCCGCCGCGCGGCTCGGTGGGCGCCTGCCAGCGCGCGGTGCGGCGGGCGATCTCCTGGATGGCCTGCGCCGCCGGCGAGGCCGGGTACAGCTTGACCACCGGCTGCTGGCGCTGCACCGACAGCCGCAGCCAGTCGTCCTGCGGCACGCAGCCCAGGTAGTTCAGCGAGACGTCGGCGAGGAACTTGTCGCAGACCCGCACCAGCTTCTCGTACAGCACGCGGCCCTCGTTGGGGTCGCGCACCATGTTGGCCACCACCTGCATGCGGTCCACGCCGCGCTCGCGCGAGAGTACCTTGATCAGCGCGTAGGCGTCGGTGATCGAGGCCGGTTCGTCGCAGACCACCACCACGGTGTCCTGCGCGGCCTGGCAGAAGGTCAGCACGCTGTCGGTGATGCCGGCGGCGGTGTCGATGATCATCACGTCCAGGTCGCGTTCCAGCTCGGAGAACACGTTGACCAGACCGACGTGCTCGGCCGGCTGCAGCTCGGCCATGTGCCGGCGGCCGGACGCGGCCGGCACCACCAGCACGCCGCCAGGGCCCTCGATGATGACTTCCTCCAGCGTGCAGCGGCCGGCGACCAGGTCGGCCAGGGTGTTCTTCGGCTGCAGGCCGAGGATGACGTCGATGTTGGCCAGGCCCAGGTCGGCGTCCAGCAGCAGGGTGCGCTTGCCCATGTCGGCCAGCGCCACGGCCAGGTTGGCCGAGACGTTGGTCTTGCCCACGCCGCCCTTGCCGCCGGTCACCGCGATGGTGCGCACCGGCCCGGCCGGCTGCAGGCGGGTGGCCGACAGCGGGAAGGCGTTGGTCAGTTTGGCGTATTCACGCGACGGCATCGGTCAACTCCGGAGTACTGCATGGCATATCGGCCGCTCGGCGCAAATCTTCAAGGCGAAGTACCAGATTGGCCGCCGAGGCCCGGTGCAGATCTTCCGGCACATCCTGCCCATCCGTCACCCATGTGATCGGCAAATGGTGATCCACTGCCACCGAAAGCGCCGAACCCAGCCGTCCGGTCTCGTCCAGCTTGGTCAGCACCAGCCCCTGCGGGTTGGCCGCGCCGAAGCGGCGCACCACCTCGTCCATGTCCTGGAAGCCGGTGTTGGCCGGCAATACCAGCAGGGTACGGATCTGCCCGGCCGCGCGCAGCCACTGCAGCTGGGCGGTGAGGGCGCGGTCGCGCTGGCCGAGGCCGGCGGTGTCGATCAGCACCAGTTTGTAGTCGGCCAGCCGCTCCAGCAACTGGTTCAGGTTGGTGCCGCTGTGGGCCTCGTGCACGGCGATGCCGAGCTGGCGGCCGAAGCCGTACAGCTGCTCGCGGGCGCCGATGCGCTGGGTGTCGGTGGTGACCAGGGCGACGTCGCGCGGGGCGTGGGTTTCGGCGAAGCGCGAGGCCAGCTTGGCGATGGTGGTGGTCTTGCCGGCGCCGGTGGGGCCGACCAGGGCGATGACGCCGCCCGTCTCGATCGGGTCGGCCGGGGTGATCGGCAGCTTCTTCGAGATCAGCCCCAGCATCAGGCCACGGGCACGGGCCGGATCGGTGTCGGCCGGGATCTGCATCGCCACGTCGCGGGCCAGGCCGGCGTCGAAGCCGTATTCGTCCATCAGGTCCAGGGCGCTGGCGCGCACCGGGTTTCCGCGCAGGCGCTCGTCGTTGAGGCGGTGCATCTCGCGCTCGATCAGCTGGCGCATGCCGGTCATTTCCTGGCGCAGTTGGGTCAGCTGCTCGTCGTCGCGCGGGGCACTGGCGACCACGCTCAGCGCCGGGGCGGCAGGCTCCGGCATCTGCACCGGCGCCAATTCCGGTTGGACCGGCTGGACCGGCGCGGTGGCCAACGGGGCGGGTGCGGGCTCTTCCAGCGGCGGGTCGATGACGAAGCGGGCGCGGTTGACCGGCGCAGGCGCCGGTGCCGCCGCGACGGTTTCCCGCGGCGGCAGGGCCGTGGCGGCCTCGGCGTTGCCGAGGAAGTTGGCGAACACCTGCTCCGGCACCGTCGCGGCCGGGGCCTTCGGCTGCGGCCGCGGCTGGGCCGGGAAGCGGCTGCCCGGGGCCAGTTCCAGGCTGCTGTCGATGGAGCGGCCGGTGGCGCCCACCGCCGAGCGCGCCAGTTCGGCCACCGCCGAGGTGGTGGCGGCCACCGGCTCGGTTTCGGCTTCCGGGGCCCTGCGGCGGGTGACCGCGGCGATGATGGCTTCGGCGGCGCTGCGCGGCTTGGGCGCGGCGGCCGGGGCCGGGCGAGCGGCCTCCAGGGCACGCTGCACCACGGATTCGTCGTAATGGGCGGCCGCCACGATCTCGACGCCTTCCTCGATGCGCCGGTTGGAGAGGATCACGGCATCGGGGCCATGTTCCTTGCGCACCAGGTTCATGGCGGTGCGCATGTCGGCGGCGACGAAACGTTTGATCTTCATGCTGGCGGCTCGGGAATCGGAATGGGGGGGCAGGGAAGGAGCGGGGGCAGTGGCGGTGTCGTGCATGGCGGTGCGTGCTCCTTACGTGCTTCGTGGCAGTGGCGGTTTTCCGTCGCCGGTGCCGGTTGCCAGGAGCCTTCAGCTGATCGTGCCGACCAGTTTCAGGCGCTTGTCTTCCGGTACCTCGCTGTAGGCCAGCACCGACAGCGAGGGGACGCTGTGGCGGACCATGCGCGCGAGCGCGGCGCGGACCGGGCCCGGTACCAGCACCACGGCCGGCTCGTTGCGCGCCTCCTGCTTGCCGACGCAGTCGGCAAGACTCTGGTGGAGGCGCTCGGCGAGACCGGGTTCCAGCGCGGCACCGTTGCCCTGCGTTGATTCCTGCAAGACCCGTTCCAGTTGCGGGTTGAGGGTGAACACCGGCAGCTCGGGCGACATGCCGGCGATCTCCTGCACGATGAAACGGCCCAGCGCGTTGCGCACCGCGGCGGTCAGCACCGCCGGGTCCTGGCTGAGCGGGGCGTTCTCGACCAGTGCCTCGGCGATCTTGCGCAGCTGGCGGATCGGGATGTGCTCGATCAGCAGGTTCTGCAGCACGCGCGCGATCACCGGGATCGGCAGCGCCTTCGGGGTGAGGTCCTCGGCCAGCTTCGGCGCGCTCTTGGCCAGGGTGGCCAGCAGCTGCTGCACTTCCTCGTGGCCGAGCAGTTCCGGGGCGTGCTCGCGGATCAGGTGCGACAGGTGGGTGGCGACCACGGTGGCCGGGTCGACCACGGTGTAGCCCAGCGATTCGGCATGGGCGCGCTGGTGCGGCTGGATCCAGGTGGCGTCCAGCCCGAACGCCGGGTCCTTGCCGGGGATGCCTTCGAGCTGGCCCATCGCGCTGCCGGGGTCCAGCGCCAGCTCGCGATCGGGGTGGATGTCGGCGCTGGCCACCGGCACGCCGTGCACCAGCAGCCGGTAGCCGGCGGCGGGCAGTTCCAGGTTGTCGCGGATGTGCACCGGCGGGATCAGGAAGCCGACGTCCTGGGTGAGCTTGCGGCGCACGCCCTTGATCCGCGCCATCAGCTCGCCGCCCTGCGCCTTGTCCACCAGCGGGATCAGCCGGTAGCCCACTTCCAGCCCCAGCGGATCGACCGGGCGCAGTTCGTCCCAGCTCAGCTCGGCGGTCGGCGCGGGCGCCGGTACGCCGAGGGCGGTCATTTCGCCCGGTGCGGCGGTGGCGTCGCCGGCCGGTGGCCTGGCGCCGCCGCCGGCCTGTTCGCGCTTCCACAGCTTCCACGCGAGGAAGCCGAGGATGGCCGCCAGGGTCAGGAAGGCGAGGTTGGGCATGCCCGGCACCAGCCCGACCAGGCCGATGATGCCGGCGGCGATCGCCAGCGCCCGGTACTGGCCGAACACCTGCCCCATCATCGCCTCGCTCATGTCCTGCGAGCGCGAGGCGCGGGTGACCAGCATCGCCACCGCGCTGGACACCAGCAGCGCCGGCAGCTGCGCCACCAGGCCGTCGCCGATGGACAGCAGGGTGTAGGTGGAGGCGGCGTCGCCGAACGGCATGCCGTGCTGCAGCACGCCCACGGCGAGGCCGCCGAGCAGGTTGATGAACAGGATCAGGATGCCGGCGATGGCGTCGCCGCGGATGAACTTGCTGGCGCCGTCCATCGCGCCGTAGAAGTCGGCTTCCTCGCGCACTTCCTCGCGGCGCAGCTTGGCTTCCTCGCGGGTCAGCAGGCCGGCGTTGAGGTCGGCGTCGATCGCCATCTGCTTGCCGGGCATGGCGTCGAGGATGAAGCGCGCGGTCACTTCCGACACGCGCCCGGCGCCCTTGGTGATGACCACGAAGTTGATGATGGTCAGGATCGCGAACACCACGATGCCGACCGCGTAGTTGCCACCGATCACGAACTCGCCGAACGAGGCGATGACCTTGCCGGCGGCTTCGTGGCCGTTCTGGCCGTTGAGCAGGATGACGCGGGTGGAGGCCACGTTCAGCGCCAGCCGCAGCATGGTGGTGACCAGCAGCACGATCGGGAAGATGGTGAAGTCCAGCGGCCGCTTCACGTACACCACCGCCAGCAGCACCAGCAGCGAGATGGCGATGTTGAAGGTGAACAGGGCGTCGAGCACCGGCGCGGCCAGCGGCACCACCACCATCGCCAGCAGCGCCAGCACGATCAGCGGCGCGCCCAGCCCGTGGCGCAGCAGGTCCAGTATCCGGCGGGCGGTGTTGGGCAGCGGCTGCGCGCTCATCGGCGGGCTCCCTTGCCGAATTCATCCACGTCCAGGGCGGGCAGGGCCGGCATCGGCCCACTGCGCCAGGTGCGCAGCTGATAGACGTAGGACAGGACCTGGGCGACGGCCGAATACAGTCTCACGGGGATTTCCTTGCCGAGTTGGCTTTCCCTATACAAGGCGCGTGCCAGCGGCGGCGCCGAGACGATGGCCACGCGGTTGCCGTCGGCCACCTGGCGGATGCGCAGGGCCAGTTCGTCCACCCCGCGGGCGACCACGGTCGGCGCGTTCATGCGCCCGGCCTCGTACTTCAGCGCCACCGCATAGTGGGTGGGGTTGACCAGCACCACGTCGGCGGTGGGCACCGCCTCCATCATCCGCCGCTGCGACAGCTGCATCTGCATCTGCCGGATGCGGCCCTTGACCTCGGGGCTGCCCTCGCTTTCCTTCATCTCGCGCTTGAGCTCCTCGCGGGTCATCTTCAGCTTCCGCAGCCAGTTCCATTTCTGGTACGGGGCGTCGATGGCCGCCAGCAGCGCCATCGCCCCGGCCGCGGCCAGCAGCAGGCGCAGGGTGAAGCCGAGGCCGTCGTGGACCGCGCTCTCCAGCGGCAGCCGCAGCAGGCTGCGCAGGCCGCCGACGCCGTGCCAGACCACCAGCGCGACGGCGCCGCCGACGAAGACGATGCGCAGCAGGGACTTGGTCAGCTCGGCCAGCGACTCGGGGCCGTAGATGCGCTTGAGCCCGGTCATCGGGTTCAGGCGGTTCAGGTCGGGCATCAGCGCCTTGTTGGAAAAACGCAGGCCGCCCATCAGCACCGGTGCGACGAAGCCGGCGGCCAGGCACACCAGCAGCAGCGGCGCGAACACCAGCATCAGCTTCAGCAGGGTCCAGCCGGCATGGCCGAACAGCGCCTGCGGGGCATGCAGCAGGCCCGGGTCCGGGCTCAGCGCGAGCTTCATCCACTGCCGCGCGGCGCCGCCCATGTAGCCGGACAGCGCGTACAGCGACAGCACCGCGGCGACGAACACCGTGGCGGTGGACAGTTCCCGCGACTGCGGGACGTTGCCCTTCTCGCGGGCATCGCGCAGGCGTTTGGCTGTTGGCTGTTCGGTTTTTTCGGTGCCGTCTTCGTTTTCCGCCATGACGCGCCGCGCAAGGGAAGGTCAGCCGCTTGCGTGCAAGAACCGTTCCGGCCGGTCTCAGTGGCTGCCGTACAGGCGGATGAACTGCTCGGCGCTGGCCGGGCGGCCGATCTGGTGGCCCTGCAGTTGGTCGCAACCCAACTGCTCGACGTGGATGCGCTGGCGCGGGTTCTCGATGCCCTTGGCGCCGACTTCCATGTCCAGCGCATGGCCAAGAGTGACGACGGCCGCAAGCAGCGTGGCGTCCTCGTCGCGTTCCTCCAGCGCCTGCACGAAGGCCGGGTGCAGCAGGATGCGGCTGGCCGGCAGCCGCCGCAACTGCAGCAGGCCGGCGTTGCCGCCGCCGAAGTTGTCGATGGCGATGCCCACGCCCAGCGCGGCGAGGGCGTGCAGGGTGCCCGGCGCTTCGGCGCCGGCGTGCACCGCGCTGGTTTCGTCGATCTCCAGCAGCAACTGGGCGGCGGGCAGGTCGTTCTGCTGCAGGCACTGGCGCACGATATCGGCCAGGGCGGGCGAGGCCAGTTGCTGCGCGGACAGGTTGACCGACACCTGCCAGTCGCGGTGGCCGGCGTCCCGCCAACTGCGCAATTGCCGGCAGGCCTCGTCCAGCACCCATTGCCCGAGTGCCTCCGTCAGCCCGTGCCGCTCGGTCAGGCGCACCACGCGCTGGCTGGGCAGTGGCCCGTGTTCCGGATGGCGCCAGCGCAGCAGCGCCTCGGCGCAGCAGACCCGGCCGTTATCGGCCCACACCCGCGGTTGGTAGTGCAATGACAGCTGCGGGGTGCCGATGGCCGCGCGCAGGTCGTCGAGCAGGTGCTGGTCGTGCGCGGCGCCGGCATCCATCCACTCGGCGTAGTGCGCATGGCGGTTGGGGCCGGCTTGGCGGGCGTGGGCAAGCGCGGTTTCGGCCTGCGACACCCGCTGGGTGGCGCAGTCGCCCGGCAATGGCTGCACCGCCATGCCGAGGCTGCCGCTGACGTGCAGGCCGCGCCCGGCCACCTGCACCGCCGCGAGCGTGCCCAGCAGGCGTTGCGCCAGCGTGGTGGCGGCGTCGGCATGCTCCAGCGACGCGGCGGCCACGTAGCGGTCGCCGCCCAGCCGGCCGACCACGCCGCCGGCCGGCAGCGCCTGTCGCAACCGCGCGGCGACGTCGGCCATCACCGCATCGCCGGCCTGCGGGCCGAAGGCGCGGTTGATGTGGCCGAAGTCATCCAGGTCCAGCACCATCACCGCGCAGGTGCGCCCCTCCCGCGTGCATTGCTGCAGCAGCAGGGTGATGTGTTCGTGCGCCAGCTGGCGATTGGGCAGGCCGGTCAGGGCGTCGTGCCGGCTGGCATGCAGCAGCTCGCGCTGGGCCTCGTCCAGCGAGGCGGCCAGGGTGGTGTTGCGCAATTGCAGCAGGCGCGCCTGCCGGCGCTGCTCGAACAGCGAAACCAGCAGTACCACCAGCATCACCGCCACGGTCAGCAGCACCACGCCGGCGGCCAGCCAGCCGCCGCCGATGCCGCCCCGCTGCGCCGCGCCGCATGCCGCGCCGGCCGGGAAGCGCGCGGCGGCCATGCCGGTGTAGTGCATGCCGACGATGGCCAGGCCCATCACCGTGGCGGCGGCGAACCGCAGCGGCAGCGCCCGTTGCGTCGCGCGCAGGCGGAAGGCGATGAACAGCGCGGCCCATGCGGCGGCCACCGCCACCAGCACCGACAGCACGAAGCGGACCGGTTCGTAGTCGATGGCCGGCTGCATGTGCAGCGCGGCCATGCCCACGTAGTGCATCCAGGCGATGCCCAGCCCCATCAACAGCCCGCCCAGCACCAGCCGCAGCCGCGGCAGGGTCGGCAGCGATACCAGCCACAGCGCGAACAGCGCGGCCGCCACGGCGGCCAGCAGCGATTGCAGGGTGGTCCACGGGTCGTAGGCGAGCGGGATCGGCAGGCTGAAGGCGAGCATGCCGACGAAGTGCATCGACCAGATGCCGGTGCCCATCGCGATGCCGCCGGCCAGCAGCCACGGCAGCGCGGCGCGGCGCGAAGGCGCGGCGTTGACGCGCGCGGCCATGTCCAGCGCGGTGAACGAGGCCAGCACGGCGACGACCACCGACAGCGTGACCAGCAACGGGTCATGGCTTCCTGCGAGCACCTCGTTCCCCCGGTACTGTCGCGGCGGATGCCGCGGGCCGAACTCCCTGGTGCCGGCGGCGTTTTCCCCGCCGCCGGCACCAGGGAGTT
>NZ_LDJP01000088.1 GCF_001431505.1 Stenotrophomonas daejeonensis | reverse complement strand
CCTGTTCCCCGTTCCCCGCCGTACCGCTCCAACCCCCACGCCACGTGCTCGCGCACCAGCTCGGAAGGGTGCCCGCGGCGGCTTTCCAGCGCCTGTCGCGCGGCGGGCGAGGGCGCGGCATTGCCCAGCGCCACGGCGATGTTGCGCAGCCAGCGCTCGTGGCCGCTGCGGCGGATCGGGCTGCCCTCGGTGCGGCGCAGGAATTCGTCCTCTTCCCACGCGAACAGCTCCGGCAGCGTGGCGGTGTCCAGGTTGTTGCGCGCGCGGAAGTCCGGCTCGTCGGTGCGCCGCGCGAACTTGTTCCACGGGCACACCAGCTGGCAGTCGTCGCAGCCGTAGATGCGGTTGCCCATCAGCGGGCGCATCTCCGTCGGGATGGCGCCGTCGTGCTCGATGGTCAGGTAGGAGATGCAGCGGCGCGCGTCGAGCCGGTACGGGGCGATGATCGCCGCGGTCGGGCAGACCTCGATGCAGCGCGTGCAGGTGCCGCAGTGCGCGGTGGCCGGTGCGTCGACCGGCAGCGGCAGGTCGACGTAGATCTCGCCGAGGAAGAACCACGAGCCGCCGTCCTTGTCGATCAGGCAGGTGTGCTTGCCAATCCAGCCCAGCCCGGCGTTGCGTGCCAACGCGCGCTCCAGCACCGGCGCCGAATCGACGAACACGCGATGGCCGAACGGGCCGACCTCGGCGGCCACGCGCTCGGCCAGCTTCTGCAGGCGGTTGCGCATCAGCTTGTGGTAGTCGCGGCCGAGTGCATAGCGCGCGACGTAGGCGCGCTCGGCATTGTTCAAGGTGGCCCAGGCTTCGGCGTCTTCCTTGGGGCCGTAGTCCAACCCGACCGAAATCACCCGTACCGTGCCCGGCAGCAGTTCGTGCGGGCGCGCGCGCATCGCGCCGTGCCGGGCCATCCATTCCATCGTTCCGTACAGGCCCTTGCCGAGCCAGTCGGCCAGGTGCGCCTCGTCCTCGCGCAGCTCGATGTCGCTGATGCCGCAACGCTGGAAACCGGCCTCGCGCGCAAGCTGGCGGATGCGCAGCGACAGCTGCGCCATGTCGGCGGCGGAAACGGCTTCGGGCATGGCGCAAGTATAGAATTGCCGGCATGAACCCGCCCGCCGAACTGTTCGATACCGCCGCCGCGCGGCGCATCGATGCGCAGGCCACGGCCGTGCTTGGCGGCGACGGTTACGTGCTGATGCAGCGCGCCGGGCAGGCGGCTTGGCAGTGCGCGTTGCAGCACTGGCCGCAGGCGCGGCGCATCGTGGTGGCCTGCGGGCCGGGCAACAACGGCGGCGATGGTTACGTGCTGGCACGGCTGGCGTGCCAGTCCGGCCGTGAGGTGCGCGTGCTGCACCTGCCGGATGACGCGCCGCGCACGCCGCTGGCGCAGCGCGCGTGCACCGACTACCTCGCCGTTGGCGGGCGGGTCGAATTGTCCCGCGACTGCCTCGGGAGCGCGGAGTTGGTCGTCGATGCGTTGTTCGGCATCGGGCTGTCACGGGCGCCGACGGCCGCTGCCGCAGCGCTGGTCGAGGCCATCAATGCCGCGGGCGCACCGGTGCTGGCGCTGGACGTGCCCAGTGGCGTCGATGCCGACAGCGGCGCGGTGCCGGGCGCGGCCGTGCATGCCACGCGCACGTTGCAGTTCATCGTGGCGCACCGCGGGCTGCATACCGGCGATGCGCTGGAACATGCCGGGCACTGCCTGCTGGACGTGCTGGACGTTCCCGCCGAAGCGTTTGCCGGTGTCGGGGCCACGGCATCGCGCTGGAACGCAGCGGTGTTGCCCGGCCTGTTGCCGCCGCGCCGCGCCAACACGCACAAGGGCGAATCCGGCCACGTGCTGTGCATCGGCGGCAACCACGGCAGCGGCGGCGCGGTGATGTTGTGCGCCGAGGCCGCGCTGCGCAGCGGCGCCGGGCTGGTCAGCGTGGCCACGCGCGCGCTGCACGTGGCGCCGTTGCTGGCGCGCTGCCCGGAAGCGATGGTGCATGCGGTCGAGGATGCGTTCGATCCGGCCGGGTTGTTGGCGCGCGCCGGTGTCGTCGCATTGGGGCCGGGGCTGGGGCAGGACGACTGGGCCCGACGCTTGTGGACGGCGGCGCTGGACAGCGGCAAGCCGCTGGTGGTCGATGCCGATGCGCTGAACCTGCTGGCCGCCGCGCCACGCCCGCTGCCGCAGGCCATCCTCACCCCGCATCCGGGCGAGGCCGCGCGCCTGCTTGGTGTCGATGCCGCCGGCGTCCAGCGCGACCGGTTCGCCGCCGCGTATGCATTGGCCACGCGCTTTTCCGCCGTGGTCGTGTTGAAGGGCGCCGGCAGCGTGGTGGCCGCGCCGGGCGCCACGCCGCGGGTGATTGCCGCCGGCAACCCGGGCATGGCGGTGGGCGGCATGGGCGACCTGTTGACCGGCGTGATCGCTGCGTTGCGCGCGCAGGGGCTGCCGGCATTCGATGCGGCCAGCGCCGGTGCGTTGCTGCACGGGCTGGCCGGCGATGCTGCCGCATGCGGGGGCCAGCGCGGCTTGTTGCCGCGCGACCTGCTGCCCCACCTGCGCGCCTTGTCCAATCCGGAGTGACGACGATGATCGAACTGCTGCTCCCCGACGCCGACGCCACCGACCGGCTGGGCCGGTTGCTGGCGCATACCCGGCCGTCGCCGGCGGTGGTCCACCTGCACGGCGACCTGGGCGCGGGAAAATCCACGCTGGCCCGTGCATTGCTGCGCGCGCTGGGCGTGCAGGGTGCGATCCGCAGCCCGACCTACACGCTGGTCGAGCGCTACCCGCTGCCGGCCGGCGAGGCCTGGCACCTGGACCTGTACCGGATCGGCAATGCCGGCGAACTGGACTTCCTCGGGCTGGACGAGGCGGCGGCCGACCTGTGGCTGGTCGAATGGCCCGAACGCGGCGCCGGCGCGTTGCCCCCGCTGGACCTGCAGGTGGCGCTGGAAATGCATGGCACAGGCCGCAAGGCCAGCCTGCACGCCCATTCACCGGCCGGCGAGGCGTGGCTGGAACGGGCACGGCAATCGGGTCACTTGCAGGGTCTTCCTGCCGCCTGACGACAGGAAGGTGTGGCAGGTTGCGGATTATTAAGGGAAAAGGTGTTGCAATCGTGCGCCGCCAATGATTGAATCCGCGCCATGCCCACGGCCATCCGCCTGCCTGTCCTGTCTGCCCTTGTCGCCGGACTCGGTCTGGCCGCTTGCGCTTCGGCGTGGGCGGGCGAGGTCCGCGGCGTCGCCCTGCAGGCGGGCGCCACCGGCACCCATGCCGAAATCCAGTTGGCCGGCGGCGGCGGCTACAAGACGCTGAGCCTGTCCGCGCCGAACCGGCTGGTGGTGGATTTCCCCGATTCCAGCGCCGTGCGCGGCCTGAAGCTGCCGGCGGCGACCGGCGTGGTCACCGCGGTACGCACCGGCAACCCGGTGCCGGGCACGTTCCGGGTGGTGTTCGACCTGGCCGAGTCGGTGACCGCATTCAAGCCGCGGATGCAGGCGTCGGGCGCCGAATCGAAGCTGGTGATCGAGTGGCCGGGCGATGCCCCGGCATCGGCCGCCACCGCCACCGCACCAGCACCGACACCGGCGACAACGGCACCACCACCTGCCCAGAACGATGCCGCGGCCCGTGCCGAGGCCGCCCGTGCCACGGCGGCGTTGACCGCATCGGTGCTGCAGCAGGCGAATGCGCCCGCTCCGGCCACGGCCACGCAGGAAGCCCGCCCGTCGCCTGCCGCCATCCTCAACGGCCTGACCGTGGCCACCGGCGTACCGGCCACGGTGCCGGCGGCTTCCACACCGGCGCAGGTGACGGCCGCCGAACCGCCGGCGCCGCGCCCGGTCATGCCCAGCGATGCCTCGCGCATCACCATGCAGCCGGGCATGCGCACGCTGGTGGTCGCCATCGACCCCGGCCACGGCGGCCAGGACCCCGGCGCCATCGGCCCCACCGGCAAGCGCGAGAAGGACGTGACCCTGGCGGTGGCGCGCGAACTGGCGCGGCAGGTCAATGCCACCCCGGGCCTGCGTGCCTACCTGACCCGCGACACCGACGTGTTCATCCCGCTGCCGATGCGCGCCCAGCGCGCGCGCGCGGCCAAGGCCGACATCTTCATCTCGATCCACGCCGACGCGGCGGAGAACCGCTCGGCCACCGGCTCGTCGGTGTACGTGCTGTCGACCAAGGGCGCGTCCTCGCAGCGCGCGCGCTGGCTGGCGGACAAGGAAAACGCGGCCGACCTGATCGGCGGCGTCAGCCTGCAGCGCACCGAGGGCACGCTCGCCAACGTGCTGCTGGACCTGGCCCAGAGCGGCTACATGAAGGCTTCCGAGGATGCGGCCGGCCACGTGCTGGGCGGCCTGAAGCGGATCGGCAACAACCACAAGCCGAACCTGGAGCGGGCCAACTTCGCGGTGCTGCGCACCTCGGACATGCCGGCGATGCTGGTGGAAACCGCGTTCATCTCCAACCCGGAGGAAGAACGCCGCCTGATCGACCCGGCCTACCAGCGCCGCATCGCCGGCGCGGTGCTCGATGGCGTGCACACCTTCTTCAGCCGGCAGCCGCCGCCGGGCACGCTGTTCGCTGCGCGCGCGCAGGCCGAGATGGAAGCCGCCGCCGGCACCGTGGCCGGCGGCAGCAAGTAAGGTGCAATTGTCGGCCAGCGGCTGGCTGTAGGTCGGGGCCACTGCCCCGACGGCTGCCGCCATGCACCGACGCGGGTTATCGGGGGCGTAGCCCCGGCCTACCTCGATGACAATGATTCCGGGGTTGCCGGGCAACCGGCTATCATCTGCCGATGCCTGCTTTCCGCCTGATTTCCGCGCGTTCGCCCACCTGTTTCCCGTCCCCGGCCACGGGCGCCGCGGCATGAACAGCATCCGCCCACTCCCCGAAATCCTGATCAACCAGATCGCCGCCGGCGAGGTGGTCGAGCGCCCGGCGTCGGTGGTCAAGGAACTGGTCGAGAACGCGCTCGACGCCGGCGCCACCCGCGTCGACATCGACTTGGAAGAGGGCGGCGTACGCCTGATCCGCATCCGCGACAACGGCGGCGGCATCGCCGCCGAGCAACTGCCGCTGGCGGTGTCGCGCCATGCCACCAGCAAGATTGCTTCGCTCGACGACCTTGAAACCGTCGCCACGCTCGGCTTCCGTGGCGAGGCGCTGCCGTCCATCGCCTCGGTCAGCCGCTTCACCCTGGCCTCGCGCCAGCCGCACGACGAGCATGGCGCGGCGTTGCAGGTCGAAGGCGGCAAGGTTGGCGAGGTTGCCCCGCGCGCGCATGCGCCGGGCACCACGGTGGAAGTGCGCGAGCTGTTCTACAACGTGCCGGCGCGGCGCAAGTTCCTGCGCGCCGAGCGCACCGAGCTGGGCCACATCGAGGAATGGCTGCGCTCGCTGGCACTGGCGCGGCCCGACGTGGAACTGCGCGTGTCGCACAACGGCAAGCCCTCGCGCCGCTACAAGCCCGGCGACCTGTATTCGGATGCGCGGCTGGGCGAAACCCTGGGCGAGGACTTCGCGCGGCAGGCGCTGCGCATCGACCATGTCGCCGCCGGCCTGCGCCTGCATGGCTGGGTCGCGCAGCCGCAGTATTCGCGCGCCAGCGCCGACCAGCAGTACCTGTACGTCAACGGCCGCCCGGTGCGCGACCGCAGCGTGGCGCATGCGGTGAAGCTGGCCTACGGCGACGTGCTTTACCACGGCCGCCAGCCGGCCTACGTGTTGTTCCTCGAACTCGACCCGGCGCGCGTGGACGTCAACGTGCACCCGGCCAAGCACGAGGTGCGCTTCCGCGATTCGCGGCTGGTGCACGACTTCGTGTACCGCACGCTGAAAGACGCGCTGGCCGAAACCCGCGCCGGCATGGAGCCGGCGGCCGCGCAAGCGCCGCACCCGGCCGGGGCATCGCCGCTGCCCGCTGCGGGCATGGGGGGCGGCTACGCGTTTGCGCGTCCGGCCGGCGGCACTGGTGCGGGCACCGCATGGCAGGCGCGGCAGTCGCCGCTCGGGCTGCCGGTGGCCGAGGCTCCGGCCGCCTATGCTGCGCTGTATGCGGCGCCATCCGACACCGCGCAGGCAGCGGTCGTCGACAACGGTACCGGCCTGCCGCCGACCTCCGCCGACAGCGGCGTGCCGCCCTTGGGTTACGCCATCGCGCAGTTGCACGGCATCTACATCCTGGCCGAGAACGCCGAAGGGCTGATCGTGGTGGACATGCACGCCGCGCACGAACGCATCGGCTACGAGCGGCTGAAGACCGCGCATGACGGCATCGGCCTGCACGCGCAGCCGCTGCTGGTGCCGATCACGCTGGCGGTCGGCGAGCGCGATGCCGACACCGCCGAGCGCGAGGCGGCGACGCTGGCCGAACTCGGTTTCGAGATCACCCGCTCCGGCCCCGGCTCGCTGCACGTGCGCAGCATCCCCGCGCTGCTGGCCAATGCCGAGCCGGAGGCGCTGCTGCGCGACGTGCTCACCGACCTGCGCGAACACGGCCAGAGCCGGCGCGTGGCCAGTGCCCGCGACGAGCTGCTCTCGACGATGGCCTGCCACGGCGCAGTGCGCGCCAACCGGCGGCTGACGCAGCCGGAAATGAACGCCCTGCTGCGCGACATGGAAGCCACCGAGCGCTCGGGGCAATGCAATCACGGGCGCCCGACCTGGGCGCGTTTTTCGCTGGCGGAGATCGACCGCTGGTTCCTGCGGGGGCGTTGACGATGAAACGAATGGGGGGAGCCGCGTTGCTGGCGGCGCTATTGCTGGCCGGTTGCGGCGGAAGCGACAAGCAGGACGTCGCCGACGCCGCGCCGCACTTCGATGCCGCGTTCCTGATGAACAACGACATCTGGCGCGAGCAGCGCAAGACCGAACTGCTCGCGGCCGATGGCTGGACCAGCCTGGTCGGCCTGCACTGGCTGGAGCTGAAGGCGCACTACATCGGCAGCGGCAGCACCAGCGGCATCCGCCTGGCGGTGGGGCCGGAGCGGATGGGCATGGTGTCGCGCGATGGCGAGCGGGTGTGGTTCACCCCCGAGCCGGGCGCGGCACTGCAGGTGCAGGGGCAGCCGCTGACCAAGCGCATCGCCTTCCACAGCGACGACGATTTCGAGCCGACCATCATCAGCTTCGACGACGGCAAGGGCGCGCTGAGCCTGATCCACCGCGGCCCGCGCTACGCGCTGCGGGTCAAGCACGCCGACGCGCCCGCGCGCGTCCATTTCACCAGGCTGGACTACTGGCCGGCCGATCCGTCGTGGCGGATCACCGCGCGCTTCGTGCCGCACGACGCCGGCAAGACCCTGCCGATCGCCGACATCACCGGCCTGGTCCGCGACCAGGCCAACGCCGGTGCGGTCGAGTTCGAGCGCGATGGCCGCACCTGGCGGCTGGAAGCGCTGGGCGAGCCCGGGCGGCCGCTGCAGCTGATCTTCGCCGACCGCACCAGCGGCCGCGGCAGCTATGCCGCCGGCCGCTACATCGATGTGGGCGTGCCGGACGCGAAGAGCCAGGTGGTGGTCGATTTCAACCGCGCCTACAACCCGCCGTGCGCGTTCACCCCGTTCGCGACCTGCCCGTTGCCGCCGCCGGAGAACCGCATGGACCTGCCGGTCGAGGCCGGCGAGAAAACCTACGTCAAGCCGGACGCCGGAGGACACGCATGAACTGGATGGCACGCACCACGGCATTGCTGCTGGGCGCGGCCCTGCTGCTGGGCGCGCCGGCGCCGGTGCTGGCACGGCAGGCCGCCGCGCCGGTGGCGGCACCCGCCCATGCGCCGCCGGTGCCGCTGTTGTGGAAGGTCAGCGGCGCGCAGGGCAGCGCGTTGTACCTGCTGGGTTCGTTCCACCTGCTGACGCCGCAGGACTACCCGTTGTCGGTGGACGTGGACAAGGCGTTCGATGCCTCGCGCCGCCTGCTGTTCGAACTGTCGCCGGAGGAAATGCAGGCGCCGGAGCTGGCCGCGCGGATGCTGCGGGCGGCGGTGCGCGCCGATGGCCGCCAGCTCAAGGACGACCTCGATGCGGAAACGTGGCAGCGCCTGCAGGCCTATGCCGGCGCCAACGGCCTGCCGCTGGAGAAACTGGCCGGGTTGAAGCCGTGGTTCGTCGGCCTGTCCATCAGCCTGGCGCAGATGCAGCGGCAGGGGCTGGACGCGCAGGCCGGGCTGGACCGGCACCTGATGGCGCGCGCCGCCGACGCCGGCAAACCGGCCGAGGGGCTGGAGAGCGCGGCGGCGCAGATCGCCATGCTCGACGGCATGGACGCCGAGGAGCAGCGCCAGCTGCTGCGCGAGGCGCTGGAGCAGGTGGACAAGGGCGACGAACAGAGCCGGCGCCTGCACGATGCATGGCGCCGCGGCGACGACGTGACCCTGTGGCGCGACATGGCCGCGCAGATGCGGCAGGACTACCCGGGCCTGTACCGGCGCATCAACGTCGAGCGCAACGACGCATGGCTGGCGCCGCTGCGGCAGCGCCTGCAGGCCGGGCAGGGCACCACGCTGGTGGTGGTCGGTGCACTGCACTTGCTGGGCGAGGATGGCGTGGTCGAGAAGCTGCGCGCGGAGGGCTACGAGGTCGAGCGGGTCTGTTCTGCATGTGCGCCGGCGGGGAAGGCGAACGGCAGAAATCCATGATTGCGGCATGGCTTGGTTCAGGCGTTCCCTCGGGTTCCGGCATCATGCTCCGGAAAGATGGTCGGGGCATGGGGCCTTGGTAGAGCGGGGCTTGCCCCGCTGGGGCATCGCCGGGCAAGCCCGGCACCTGCGAGATGGGCCAAGAACTCGAAAAATCGCGGCGGTTTGAATCATGCGGGCCCACAGCGAAGAAGGCCGACGCTTGCGTCGGCCTTCGTGCATTTTCAGCGGCTGCCGCGGCGCTTGTCGCCCGGCGGCGGTTCCGGCGGCTTGGTGCCACCCGGCTGCGGGCGGCCGAAGCCGGCGCCCATGCTGCGCTGGAATTCCTGCCACAGTTCCAGGTTGCGCTCGGTGAGCTGGTTCATCATCGCCCACGGGGTCTGCCCGAGCAGGTTGCCCATCTGCTGGCGGAACTGCTGCTGCTGGTCGAGGAACACCTGCATGCTGCGCTCCAGGTAGTTGCCCATGAAGCCCTGCAACGAGTCGCCGTAGAAGCGGATCAACTGGCTCAACAACTGCGTGGACAGCATCGGCTCGCCGTCCTGTTCCTTGTCCGCGATGATCTGCAACAGCACCGAGCGGGTCAGGTCCTCGCCGCTCTTGGCGTCGCGCACCTCGAAGTCCTCGCCGTCGAGGATCAGCTGGCGCACGTCCTCGATGGTGATGTAGCTGGAAATCTCGGTGTCGTAGAGCCGCCGGTTGGGATACTTCTTGATGATGCGGGTCGCAGCCATTAAGCAGTCACTCGTCACGGTAGATGCGCAGCATGGCGCAGTGCAGCAGGGCTTGCAACCGCCATAAGTACGGGTTGCGGGCTGCTGGGAAACGGTATTCGTGCTGCGCGGCAGGCCCGGCCATGCTGCGCAGCATGGCCGCCGTCACCAGCCCATGTGGTGGCCGCCGTTGATGTCCAGGTTGGAGCCGGTGATCCACGCCGCTTCCTCGGCGACCAGGAAGGCCACCGCGTAGGCGATCTCCTCCGGCTTGCCCAGGCGCCCGGTGGGGATGTCGGCGATGATCTTGGCGCGCACTTCCTCCGGTACCGCCATCACCATGTCGGTGGCGACGTAGCCGGGCGAGATGGTGTTGACGGTGATGCCGAAGCCGGCGTTCTCGCGCGCCAGCGAGATGGTGAAGCCGTGCATGCCGGCCTTGGCCGCGGCGTAGTTGGCCTGGCCGTACTGGCCCTTCAGGCCGTTGATCGAACTGATCTGGATCACCCGGCCCCAGCCGCGCCGGCGCATGCCCTCGATCACCGGGCGGGTGACGTTGAACACCGAGTTGAGGTTGGTGTTGATGACCTCGTGCCACTGCTCCGGGCTCATGCGGTGGAAGGTGGTGTCGCGGGTGATGCCGGCGTTGTTGACCAGTATCTCCACCGGCCCCAGCGCGTCCTCGACCGCCTGCACCAGCGCCTTGCCGCTTTCGGGGGCGGACACGTCGCCGGGGAACAGCGCGATGTCATGACCCTGCTCGCGCATGCGCTGCTGCCAGTGTTGCGCTTTTTCGGCATTACGGTAGTTGGTGGCGACCCGGTGGCCCTGGTCGGCCAGGCGCTGGCAGATCGCGGTGCCGATGCCGCCGGTGCCGCCGGTGACCAGTGCGATGCGGGGTGTCGTCATGGGGTGTCCAGGCGAAGGCGCAGGGGGCATTCGATTCTATGTGAAGGCGCCGGCAGTGCGTAGGTCGGGGCCATGCCCCCGACGCTGTTGACCGCCCGAAGCGTCGGGGGCGTGGCCCCGACTCCGCCCCTGACCTAGGGGAATGGCGTCCCGTCCGCCTTGATCGACTCGCGGCGCAGGCGCTGCGGCTGGAACGCGGCAACGGCGCGTTCCAATAGTTCCGGCAGGGTAACGGTGCCCTCCAGTGCCGCTGCCGGCTGGCCGAGCGCCCGCCACAGCCAGCGCAGCGTCGGCAGCGGGTCGGCGGCGTCCACCGGCTGCGCGGCCAGCGACTTGGACAGCTTGCCGCCTTGCGCGTCCAGCAGCAGCGGCAGGTGCAGGTAGCGCGGCGTGGGCAGGCCCAGCGCGCGTTGCAGCAGGATCTGCCGCGGCGTGGAGTCGAGCAGGTCGGCGCCGCGCACCACGTCGCTGATGCCCTGTCCGGCATCGTCCACCACCACCGCCAACTGATAGGCCCAGCAGCCGTCGGCACGCAGCAGCACGAAGTCGCCGACGTCGCGGTCCACGGCCTGCGCGAAACGCCCCTGCAGGCCATCGTCGAAGGCGACCTCGCTGCCGTCGGCCACGCGCAGGCGGATGGCCGGCTGCGGGCGCGGCGGCCGGGCCACGCAATGGCGGTGGATGCCCTGCTGGCCGGCAAGGTCGGCGCGGCTGCAATGGCAATGGAAGGCCTTGCCCTGCTGCAACAGCTGTCCGACGGCGGCCCGGTACAGCGCGTGGCGCCGGCTCTGGTAGTGCACTGGTTCGTCGGGGTGCAGGCCGAAGGCGGCCAGCGTGGCCAGTTGCGCTGCCGCGGCGCCGGCCACCTCGCGCGGGCCGTCCACGTCCTCGATGCGCACCAGCCATTGCCCGCCGGCATGCCGGGCCAGCAGCCAGCTGCCGAAGGCGGCCAGCATCGAGCCCGGGTGCAGCGGGCCGGTGGGCGAGGGGGCAAAGCGGCCGCGGTAGCCGGCCGCTGGCGGCAAAGCTGAATCGCCGGTCACGTTCACGCTTGAAATCGTTCCGCTCGCACCTCAAATTCGCCCCGATTATCCATTACTTACGGATCCCCTCGCATGTTTACCCGCATCGGCCTGTTCCTGCTGACCAACCTCGCCGTGCTGGTGCTGGCCAGCGTGGTGATGTCCATCCTCGGCGTCAATTCCACGCAGATGAGCGGCCTGCTGGTGATTGCCGCGATCTTCGGTTTCGGCGGTTCCATCATCTCCCTGCTGCTGTCCAAGTTCATGGCCAAGCGCGGTACTGGCGCGGTGGTCATCACCCAGCCGCGCAACCCCACCGAGCGCTGGCTGCTGGACACGGTGGCGCGCCAGGCGAAAGCCGCCGGCATCGGCATGCCGGAAGTGGCGGTCTACGACGCGCCGGAGATCAACGCCTTCGCCACCGGCGCCAACCGCAACAACGCGCTGGTGGCCGTGTCCACCGGCCTGCTGCACAACATGAGCGAGGACGAGGCCGAGGCGGTGCTGGGCCACGAGATCGCCCACGTCGCCAACGGCGACATGATCACGATGGCGTTGTTGCAGGGCGTGTTGAACACCTTCGTGATCGTGCTGGCGCGCGTGGTCGGCGGCGTCATCGACAGTGCCTTGTCCGGCAACCGCGACGGCGGCCGCGGCTTTGCCTACTACATCATCGTGTTCGTGCTGGAGATGGTGTTCGGCCTGTTCGCGACGATGATCGCGATGTGGTTCTCGCGCCACCGCGAATTCCGCGCCGACGCCGGTGGCGCGCAGTTCGCCGGCCGCCAGAAGATGATCGCCGCGCTGGAGCGGCTCAAGCTCAACCACGGCCAGAGCACGCTGCCGAACCAGATCGCCGCCTTCGGCATCGCCGGCTCCACCGCGAAGAAGCTGTTCCTCAGCCACCCGCCGCTGGAGGAGCGCATCGCCGCGCTGCGTTCTTCGACCGTGGCCTGAGCGGCCCGCCGGTTTTGCCGCAACGAAATGCCCGGCCATGTGCCGGGTATTTTTTTGCACGGCTAGAATCGGCGGATGGAAGACACGCTCACCGTCACCGTCCTGCGCGGTCCCGGACTGCTGCCGCTGCTGGACGACGTGGCGCGCCTGCGCATCGGCGTGTTCAACGCCTGGCCTTACCTGTACGAAGGCAGCCTGGATTACGAACGCGACTACCTCGCCGCCTATGCCGCCACGGCGGATGCGGTGTGCGTGGTCGCCCGTGCCGGTGGCGAAGTGGTCGGCGCCTCGACCGGGTTGCCGCTGCTCGACGACGGCCCGGCGTTCCGCCAGCCGTTCGAGGCCGCGGGCATCGACCCGGCGCAGGTGTTCTATTTCGGCGAGTCGGTGCTGTTGCCGGCGTGGCGCGGACGCGGCATCGGCCATGCGTTCTTCGACGCGCGCGAGGCGCATGCGCGGGCCCTGGGCCGGTTCGCGATGACCGCATTCTGCGTGGTGGACCGCGAAGCCGACGATCCGCGCCGCCCGCCCGGCCACCGCGACAACGACGCGTTCTGGCACAAGCGCGGCTACGCGCGCCGGCCCGGCATGACCCTGCACCTGCGCTGGCAGGAAGCCGGGCGCGGCGAAGTGCTGCACCCACTCACGTTCTGGACCCGCATGCTGGAGCCCGCCGCATGAAGATCGCCGTCGCCCGTTACGAAATAGGCGCACCCGCCGACTTCGACGCCTTCGCC
Organism: Stenotrophomonas daejeonensis; assembly: GCF_001431505.1. Classification (GTDB taxonomy): domain Bacteria; phylum Pseudomonadota; class Gammaproteobacteria; order Xanthomonadales; family Xanthomonadaceae; genus Stenotrophomonas; species Stenotrophomonas daejeonensis. Next base: position 3,201 of record NZ_LDJP01000088.1, on the reverse strand, counting down.
CTGCGCCAGCGGCAGGTGCTGGCCGAGGCCGCCGGCGCCGGCGCGCGCATCGCGGTACTGCCCGAATACCTGTCGCTGGAACTGGCCGCGACGTTCGAGCCATCGGTTTCCGGCGACCTGCCGGCCTCGCTGGCGGCGATCCAGCGCTACCGGCAAGCGTGGCTGGAATTGTTCGCCGGGCTCGCCCGCGCGCTGGACATGCACGTGGTGGCCGGTACCTTCCTGCTCGATACCGGTGCTGGCCGCTACCGCAATCGCTGCGACTGGTTCACGCCGCAGGGCGCACACCTGTGGCAGGACAAGCTGCAGCTGACCGGCTTCGAGAAGGCCACCGGGCTGGTCGAGGCGGGCGATGCCCTGAAGGTGTTCGAGGTGGACGGCATCCGCGCCGGCGTGGCGATCTGCTACGACAGCGAGTTCCCATTGCCGGTGCGCGCGCAATGCGAGGCCGGCGCGCGGCTGCTGGTGGTACCCAGCTGTACCGATACCGAGGCCGGCGCCACCCGCGTGCATGTGGGCTGCCTGGCACGGGCGCTGGAGAACCGCCTGTTCGTGGCGAAGGCGGTGACCGCCGGGCAGGCCGGCTGGAGCCCGGCGCTGGACGTCAACACCGGGCAGGCGATGGTGTATGCGCCGATGGACCGCGGCTTTCCCGCCGATGGCGTGCTGACGCAGGCCGCCGAGGGACAGGCATGGGCGGTGGCGGAACTGGATTTCGCCGCGTTCGAGGCCAGCCGCGCGCAGGCGCAGGTGGCCAACGACCGCGACTGGCCGGGGCAGTGGCAACCGGCGCTGCAACGCGCGGTGGTGGTGACATGCGGCTGAGCGCCGCATTCCCGTAGGTCGGGGCTACGCCCCGACGGCATTGGGCATGAAGCGTCGGGGGCGTAGCCCCGACCTACGTCATGCGTTTGGTGGATGGCACTGCGCGACCATGACCATTGGCCGGCTCGGGTGTCCGCACCGCTGGCTAGACTCGGGCCTTTGCCAACGATCGGCCAGGGGCCGGGGGACGTGATGATCAAGCGGGGTTTGCTGTCATTGGGGTTGGGGCTGGCGTTCGCCACCGGCGCGCAGGCGGCCGAGCAGGTGGACCTGGACATGGTGGGCAAGATCCGCCAGGAGGCCTTCCACCGTTCGCAGGTGATGGATACGTTCTCGCATCTCACCGAAACCATCGGTCCGCGCCTGACCAACTCGCCGGCGATGGCGCAGGCCAATGCCTGGACCCGGCAGAAGTTCACCGAGTGGGGCCTTGCCGACGTGCATGACGAGGCCTTCGAGGACTTCGGCCGTGGCTGGGAGTTCGATTCGGCCAGCGTGGAAATGCTGGAGCCGCGCGTGACCCAACTGTACGCGCTGCCCAAGGCGTGGACGCCTGGCACCCACGGCACCGTGGAAGGCGAGGTCGTCAAGGTCGACATCAAGAAGCTGGCCGATCTGGAGAAGTACAAGGGCCAGCTGCGCGGCAAGATCCTGCTGCTGGGCGACGCACGCGACTACAAGCGCGGCACCGAGGCCGATTCGCACCGCCACGACGCCACCTCGCTGGAGGACCTGCAGCAGTTCGCCATCCCGAAGGACACCAGCAAGGAGCGCGCCAAGCGGCTCAAGGAATTCGGCGAGCGCCAGGAGCTGGTGCGCGCCACCAATACCTTCTTCGTCGAGGAAGGCGCGCTGGCCGCGATCAGCATCAGCGGCTGGGACAACGGCATCATCCGCGTCGGTGGCGGCGGTTCGCGCAAGGCCGGCGAGCCGGTGGGCATCCCCGAGTTGGCGATGATCGCCGAGCACTACAACCAGCTGGCGCGCGCGCTCGAGCGCAAGCAGCCGGTGAAGCTGCGGGTCAACGTCGATGCGCGCTTCACCGACGAGGCCGACCAGCCGGGCCACAACACCGTCGCCGAGATCCGCGGCAGCAGCAAGGCCGACGAGATCGTGATGCTGGGCGCGCACATGGATTCCTGGCACACCGGCACCGGTGCGGCCGACAACGCCGCCGGCGTGGCGGTGATGATGGAAGCCATGCGCATCCTCAAGGCAGTGGGCGCCAAGCCGAAGCGCACCATCCGCGTGGCGCTGTGGAGCGGCGAGGAGCAGGGCCTGATCGGCTCGCAGGCCTACGTGTCCCGGCACTTCGCCCACTACCCGGAGCCGACCGATCCGGCGCAGAAGGCACTGCCGTCGTTCCTGCGCGAGCCGACCGGCCCGTTGCAGAAGCGGCGCGACTACGAGAAGTTCTCGGTGTACTTCAACATGGACAACGGCTCGGGCCGCTTCCGCGGCATCTACGCGCAGGAGAACATGGCGGCGATGCCGATCTTCGAGGCGTGGCTGAAGCCGTTCAACGACGTCGGCGCGACCACCGTGGCCAGCCGCAACACCGGCAGCACCGACCACATCAGCTTCGACCGCGTCGGCCTGCCGGGCTTCCAGTTCATCCAGGACCGGCTGGACTATTTCAGCAACGTCCACCACAGCAACCTGGACACCTGGGACCACGCCGAGCCGGAGGACCTGAAGCAGGCCGCGGCCATCGTCGCCTCGTTCGTCTACAACGCAGCAATGCGCGAGGAGAAGATGCCGCGCAAGCCGCTGCTGGAAAACTGAGCACGTTGTAGCACGGGAAACGACGAAGGGCCGCGATGCGGCCCTTCGTCTTTCTGCGGCGTCAGGTCATGCCGCGCTTTGTGCGGCCTTGTGAAACCCGACCAGCTTGAACGCGAGCAGTGTCCCGATATAACCGCTGCCGGTCAGCAGCAGGTTCCACAGGAAGCGGCTGGCCGGGCGCAGCGTGGGGTGGTCGGCGGCATCGACGAGGGCGACGAAGGCCGGTTGCAGGACGCGCCGGATGAACACGGCAACGAACGGGGCGACCCGTGCTTGGTACAGGTCGAGCAGTTGCAGGCCGGCCAGCCCCAGCAGCAGTTCCAGGCCGAGCGAGTCGAGCAGCGGGACCAGCAGCCGCAGTTCCGGGTGGCTGATGAAGGCCAGGATCAGCAGCCAGGTGAGGATCTGGAAGACGCGCTTCCAGGTTTTCTTGTTCTTGAATATCGGGTGCATGGAATGGCCTCACGGTGGTTTCGACCCTTCTCCCTTCGGGAGAAGGTGCCCCGAAGGGGCGGATGAGGGGCGAACGCAGTCCATGATGCTTGACCATCGGGGCTTCATCGCCCCTCATCCCAACCCCCGCTTCGCGCC
>NZ_LDJP01000087.1 GCF_001431505.1 Stenotrophomonas daejeonensis | reverse complement strand
CGGCCGGCCGCATGTCCGGTGGGTGTTGTACATGGCCACCTGGGCCGCCATCCGGGCGCGCTCACCGCTGGCCGAAACCTACCGACGGCTGGTGGAGGCTGGCAAACCCAAAAAACTCGCCGTCACCGCCTGCATGCGCAAGTACCTCACCATGCTCAACGCCATGCAGCGCGACAACCTGCCTTGGTACCCAAAAGGAAGCTCTGCATGAAATGACAGTTGACTCCTACGGGGCTTTCCCGCGCGTGCAGATGCCCGCGGCGGCTGGATCGGGCATCATTCGGCTACGATTTTCATGGGATTACGATGATGAAGCGTTCCAGGACCACCGCGCTGCTGCTGATGGGTACCGCGCCGCTGCTGTTCACCGCCTGCCAGCAGGAGCAGACGGTGCAGGTGCAGGAAGGGCTGTACACCTCGGTGGAGGCCTGCAGCGAAGCGACCGGCGATCCGTCCAGCTGCCGCCAGGCGTTCGCCGCCGCGCAGCAGCAGGCCGCCGACGCCGCGCCGCAGTACGCCAGCCGCGAGGAATGTGCGCAGGAATACCCGGCCGAGCAGTGCGTGCCCCAGCGCACCAGCGCCGGGCATTCGTTCGTCGGGCCGATGATGATGGGCTTCTTCATGTCGCAGATGCTCAACGGCCGCGCCGGTGCGGTGGCCGCGCCGCCGGCGTCGCAGCCGGCGTTCCGCGACAAGGCCAACGGCTGGGCCAGGCCGGCGGCGGTACCGGGCGGCAGCGGTGGGCTGAACACCGCCAGCCGCATCGGTGCGGGCAAGGCCGGGCTGGCGCCGGTGAACGCCGAACCGAACCGTGCCGTCACCGCGCGTCGTGGCGGTTTCGGCAACAGCAGCCGCGGCCGCGGCAGCTTCGGCGGTTGATGCGGTGAAGCGCGTCGCCATCGCCGAGCGCTCCAACTGGCGCGCTCGCGCCGCCGAGGGTGGCTTCCGCTTCCACACCATCGACGGCGCACCGTACTGGGACGAAACCGCGTACTACGCCTTCACCCTGCGCCAGATCGAGGACGACCTGGAAGACCCCAGCGCCGAGCTGCACGCGATGGCGCTGGACCTGGTCGGCGACGTCGTGGCCAGCGAGGAACTGATGGAACGGCTGGCGATCCCCGCACCGTTCCGCGACTGGATCGCCGAAAGCTGGCGCCGTGGCGACCCGCACCTCTACGGCCGGCTGGATTTCGCCTACGACGGCAACGGCCCGGCCAAGCTGTACGAACTGAACTACGACACCCCGACCTCGCTGTACGAGGCCGCATTCTTCCAGTGGCAGTGGCTGGAGGACCAGCGCAACCGCGGCGCGCTGCCGCAGCAGGCCGACCAGTTCAATTCCCTCCACGAGGCGCTGGTCGAACGCTTCGCCGGGCTGGCCGCGCGCCTGCCGCCGCCGCTGTATTTCAGCGCGGTGCGCGAGTCGGAGGAGGACCAGGGCACGGTGGCCTACCTGCGCGACTGCGCGGCACAGGCCGGCCTGCACGGCGCGGCCATCGCCATCGAGGACATCGGCCTGTCGGAAGATGGCCGCTTCACCGACCTCGATGACGTGGTGATCGGCAGCCTGTTCAAGCTGTACCCGCTGGAAGACCTGATGCGCGAGGACTTCGGTGCCGCGCTGCCGGGATCGGGCGTGCAACTGCTGGAGCCGGCATGGAAGGCGGTGCTGAGCAACAAGGGCATCCTGCCGCTGCTGTGGCAGCGCCACCGCGGCCATCCGAACCTGCTCGAAGCGCATTTCGACGATGGTCGCGCGCTGCCGGCCGGCTGGGTGCGCAAGCCGCTGCATTCGCGCGAGGGCGCCAACGTCGCCATGCACATGCCTGATGGCCGCTGGCAGGAAAGCGAGGGGCCGTATGCCGGGCCGTGCATCGTGCAGGCGTTCCATCCGTTGCCGGCATTCGCCGGCAACTACCCGCTGGTCGGCAGTTGGGTGGTGGGCGACAACGCCTGCGGCATCGGCGTGCGCGAGGACGACAGCCGCATCACCCGCGACAGCGCGCGCTTTTTGCCGCACGCGATCATCGACGACGTGCCGGCGGGCAATACCCGCATTTACGTCTGATCGCCGCGCAGGTCGGGGCTACGTCCCCGACGCGTGCATTCGTTCGGGTCCCTGCGTCGGGGGTGTAACCCCGACCTACCGGTAATCGCCTATCTTTCCGGCGGCACCCAGATGGCGATGCCGGCCGCGCGCTTCTGCTGGGTCGGGATGCCCATGCTCAAACCGCCGCCGCCGTGGCGGCCGAAGCTGCCGGCGCCGACCGACATGCCCACCGGCGAGCCGCCGGCGCCCACGCCCATCAGCACCACGCCGTTGGCGCCCAGCGCGGCGGCCTCGCGCTTGAGCCGGGCGATGGCCGCGTCGGTCTGGCCCTGAGTGCCGAAGCCGACCGCGCTGGAGGATTCGAGCTGGGCGATCTCCATCGCACCGGCCGGCGGCGTGGAATAGACCTGCACGCTGGCCGGGTCCACCGGTGCGCGCGCCTGCCCCAGCATGACCCTGGAGGTGCTGGCGCAACCGGTGGCAATCAGGGCGATGCCCAGTGCGATGACGAGCGGGAATTTCATGGTTTCACTCCCCGGCGACGGTGGTCCGTGAATCATCGGCAGCCATCACTGAATCGCCTGCGAACCACGGCTCCCGGCAAGGGCACGCGCGGCAACCGACGGAGAAAGAAAATGGGCCTTGTCAGCCTGATATGGGGCATCGTGGCGCTGCTGTGGATGCTGCTGGCCTTCATCCCGCTGCTGGGCTGGGGCAACTGGTTCCTGATCCCGTTCGCGACGGTGGGGGCGATCATCGCCGCCATCGGCCTGCTGTTCACCCATGCCGGCAAGCATGGCCGCGCCCGCGCCGGGCTGCTGCTGAACGGCATCGTCATCGTGGTCGGGGTGGTCCGCCTGAGCCTGGGCGGCGGCATCGTTTGAAGCCCGCCGGCGCACCGGCGGGGCGTAGAATGCGGGGCCATGCCGGCGGCAGGTGCCGGCGCCCGAGACCCGCTGCAGGCGCAATGCCCCGACGATGATCATCCGACCCCGCCCCCGCGGCTGGCAGCTGCTGTACATCCGGCGTGGCTCGATCGTGCCGGCCATCGCCCCGCGGGTGCTGGCGATCGGCGGGCTGGCGGTGGGCGCGACCCTGCTGGCCGAGGTGTGGCATCCGTTCGCCGCCGGTGGCCTGGCGGTGGCGCCGTTCACCCTGCTCGGGCTGGTGCTGTCGATCTTCCTGAGCTTCCGCAACAACGCCTGCCACGAGCGCTGGTGGGAAGGGCGCAAGCTGTGGGGGCAACTGCTGATCGAGGCGCGCGGTTTCGCACGCCTTGCCAATGCCCTGCTGCCGGCCGACGCGGCATTGCGGCGCAGGGTGTCGCGGCCGCTGGTCGGTTTTTCCCATGCGCTGGCCGCGCAGCTGCGCGGGCGCGAGGAGATCGCCGCGGCGATGCCGTGGCTGGAGCCGGACCAGCTTGCCGCGTTCGAGCGGCGCAACGTGCCCGACGGGCTGCTGGCGCTGGTGGCGGCGGAACTGGCCGCATCGCTGCGCGCCGGCCGGATCGATTCCTACCTGTACGGCCGCTTCGAGGCGCACCTGCATGCGCTGGCGTCGGTGCAGGGCGCGTGCGAGCGCATCGCCGGCACGCCGCTGCCGTTTGCCTACACCCTGTTGCTGCATCGCTGCGTGTGGCTGTTCTGCGTGCTGCTGCCGTTCGGCCTGGCCGGCACACTGGGCTGGGCCACGCCGGTGGTGTCGATGCTGCTGGCCTATGCGTTCTTCGGCCTGGACCAGGTGGGCGAAGAGCTGGAAGAACCGTTCGGGCTGGAAGCCAACGACCTGCCGCTGGACGCGATGGTGCGCACCATCGAGATCGACGTGCTCGACGCACTGGGCGAGCGCCCGCTGCCCGAGCCGCTGCAACCGCAGGGCTACCTGCTGCAATGACTTCAACGTACCGGAGTACCGCCATGTTCCACCCCCGCTACCGCCCCCGCCGCATGCGCCGCGATGAATTCTCGCGGCGGCTGATGCGCGAGCACGTGTTCACCGCCGACGACCTGATCTGGCCGGTGTTCGTGCACGAGCTGCCCGGCCGCGCTCCGGTGGCGTCGATGCCGGGTGTGGAGCGGTTGTCGATCGACGAACTGCTGCGCGAGGCCGAGCAGGCCTTGCAGCTGGGCGTGCCGGTGATCGACCTGTTCCCGGTGCTCGACGCGTCGCGCAAGTCGTTGGACGCGGCCGAGGCCTGGAACCCGGATGGCCTGGCGCAGCGTGCGGTGCGCGCGTTGAAGCAGCGTTTCCCCGAGCTGGGGGTGATGACCGACGTGGCACTGGACCCGTACACCACCCACGGCCAGGACGGCATCATCGACGCGCGCGGCTACGTGCTCAACGACGTCACCGTCGAGGCGCTGGTCAAGCAGTCGCTGTCGCATGCCGAGGCCGGCGTGGACATCGTCTCGCCCTCGGACATGATGGACGGCCGCATCGGCGCGATCCGCGATGCGCTGGACGAAGCCGGCCACATCCACGCCCGCATCATGGCCTACTCGGCCAAGTACGCCTCGGCGTTCTACGGCCCGTTCCGCGACGCGGTGGGCAGCGCCGGCAACCTCGGCAAGGCCGACAAGAAGACCTACCAGATGGACCCGGCCAACGGCGACGAGGCGCTGCGCGAGATCGCGCTGGACCTGGAGGAAGGCGCGGACATGGTGATGGTCAAGCCGGGCATGCCGTACCTGGACGTCGTGTGGCGGGTGAAGCAGGAGTTCGGCGTGCCGACCTTCGCCTACCACGTCAGCGGCGAGTACGCGATGCTCAAGGCCGCCGCCGCCAACGGCTGGCTGGACGAGCGCAAGTGCGTGATGGAGACGATGATCGGCTTCAAGCGCGCCGGCGCCGATGGCGTGCTGACCTATTACGCGCCGCAGATCGCGCGCTGGTTGAAGGAAGCCTGAGATGGACGCGCCCGGCATGCAGCCCTGGCAGTGGGTGGTGTGGATCGCGGGGGTGACGGTGTTCGCGCTGGTGATCGGCGGGCTGGTCGTCGCCGTGCTGCGCGCGTTGCGGCGTCCGCCGGAACTGCCCTCGGCGGCCGAGCGCCTGCAGCGGCAATCGCCGCCGGCGCCGGAGGTGGAAGCGCGGCTGCGCGAACTGGCCGGCCTGCGGCAGAGCGGCCGGATCGGCGACGCCGAGTACGAGCGCCGCCGCGCCGAGGTGCTGCGCACCCCGTAGGTCGGGGCCACGCCCCCGACATGGGGGATCCTTGATGTCCGGAGCGTCGGGGGCGTAGCCCCGACCTACGGAATCAACCGCATGTTGGGCAAGCCCCGTCTGCACTCAGCCGCTGCAGCCGCCGCAGCACACCGAGGGCTGCAGCTCGATGGCGCCGGGGGCGAGGCGCTGGCCGGCGCGGGCCAGTGCCGGCAGCAGTTCCACTTCCAGCGCGCAGGTGGAGCAGCGCAGGGTGGCGGTGGCCGGGTCGTGGTCGATCAGGGCGGCCGGGTCGATCTCCAGCAACTGCTGTTCGATGGCGGCCAGGTCGGCCGGGGTGTCGCCGAGGCGGATGACGTATTCCATTGCGGTATTCCGGAAAAAGCGGGGAGGTACGCGCTGCGAGGTGATGGCAGCGCGCGGCGGACGGGTCAGTTGGTGACGACCAGCTTGCCCTTCATCAGCGCGGAGTGGCCGGGGAAGCTGCAGAAGAAGCTGTAGTCGCCACCGGCGGCGAGCTTGCGGCCGGGGAAGCTGACGCGGGTGGTGGCGCCGCCGCCGATCAAGGCGGTGTGGGCGATCACGCGGGCATCGTCCTTGGCCACGTAGTCGTTTGCGGTGCCGGCCTTGACGCCATCGCGGGCCACGGCGGCCAGGTCGGCGGTGGGGGTGATGACCACGTTGTGGCCCATCGCGGCCACCGGCAGCTTGCCGGTGTGGGTCAGTTCGACGGTGACGGTGGCGCAGCTGGCCGACACGGTGGCCTCGCGCAGGTCGAACTTCATGGCGTCGTCGCCCTTCAGCGAAATGGTGCAGTTGCCGGCGGCCTGGGCCATGCCGGCGGCGCCGAGCAGGGCAAGGGCGAGGAGGGGGCGGGAAAGTTTCATGTCGTGCTCCATGAGGTGCAGGAAACGGGTAGGTCAGCCGCCGGCCAACGCCTTGCGGACGTCGTCGATGAAGGCCGGGTCGGGGACGGCGCTGCTTACTTCGCTGCGGGCGAGGATGCGGCCGTCGGCGTCGAGCAATACCAGCGCGCTGGTGTGGTTGATGCTGCCGTCCTCGCGGAAGCGGTAGCGCACGTCGAGCACGTTGGCCAGGGCGGGCACGTCGTCGGCGTCCGGTTGCAGGAAGCGCCAGCCGTCGCCGACGCGGTGGCGCCCGGCCATGTCGGCCATCACCGCGGGGGTGTCGCGTGCCGGGTCGAGGCTGAGCATGGCGATGCCGAGTTTTTCGCGCTGCGCCGGGGTGAGCTGCTTCTGCACGCCCTTGGCGTTCTCGACGATCAGCGGGCACATCAGGTGGCAGTTGGTGTACAGCATGGAAACCAGCTGCGGGCGTCCGCGCAGGTCGTGCCATTGCAGGGCGTGGCCGTCCTGGTCGGTGAAGCCGGCCTGCAGGTGGTACAGCGATTGCCCCGGCAACGCCGGCGCGGTGGTGTCGGCGGCGCGGACCGGCGATGCGAGGGCGGCCATGCCGAGGGCGAGGGCCAGCAGGAGGGAGGAGGATTTCATGGTTGGCTCCTTGCACAGCGGAAACCGAGGTTGCCGAGCGTGCTGGATGGTTGCAGGGCAGACAGCAGGACGAAGCGTTTGACCACGCCGTAGTCGCCGGGGTCGTTGAAGGCCAGCGCGGTGGCGCCGCAGAAGCGCAGCGCCTCGCCATCCTCCTGGCCGCGGCGGTCGCCGTCGCCCAGCAGCGAGGTGAAGTCGCCGCTCCATTCCCAGTTGGCGCCGTGCAGGCCGTGGATGCCCCAGGCGTTGGCCGGTGCGTCGGCGGCGGCGTCGATGGCGCGCGGGGTGCCGTCGTTGATCTGGCGCAGGCGCCAGGCGCGGTCGTCACGGGCGTCGAAGCGGGTGGCGTCGGCGGCGGCGGCGAACTCCCATTCCAGGAAGGTCGGCAGGCGTGCGCCCTGCGCGCGGCAATAGGCGTCGGCGGCATACCAGTTCACGTGGGCCACCGGGGCGTCGGCGGCAACCGTGGCACCGGGGCCGTCGGCCGTTTCCCAGTGGCCGAGGTAGCCGGGACTGGCGAACAGCGCCGGGATGCGGTCGCGCCGCCATTGCGGGTGTCCGGCGACGAACGCGGCGAACTGCGCATTCGTCACCGGGTGTTGCATCAGCTGGTAAGGGGCCACCGGCACCAGGCCGGTGGCGTCCTCGAAGCGGACCGAGGAATGGAACGCGCCGCCGTCGAGCATCCGGTAGCCCGGTTCCGGGCCGCTGGCGCCGGCGAGCGCCGGTGCCAGGGCCAGGGCGAGCAGCAGTGGCCGCATCCGTTCCATCGCCGGGTTACCTGCCGCCCTGCGGTTCGCCTTCCGGGTACTCACGGTCGTGCTGCTGGCCGGTGTAGATCTCGTGGTTCTCCTCGCCGGTGACCTTGAGGATGCCCAGCGAACCCTTGTGGAAGGTGCGGAAGATGCTGTGGTCCACCAGCACGAAGTTGCCCGGCACGTCGGCCTTGAACTCGACGATGGCCGAACCGCCCGCCGGCACCAGCGTGGTCTGCACGTTCTCCTGGTACTTGCTGCCGCCTTCGAAGTAGACCTTGTCGAAGATCTCGCCGATGACGTGGAAGCTGGACACCAGGTTCGGGCCGCCGTTGCCGACGAAGATGCGGATCTTCTCGCCGGCCTTGGCGGTGAGCGCGTTGTCGCCGGTCAGCGAGCCTTCCGAGCCGTTGAACACCACGTAGGTCGGGTGCTCGTCGATGGCCTTCTCCAGGCTGAAGGACTGCAGGCCCGGGTCGCCGTGCGCGCCTTCGGTGTAGAAGTCGCCCTGCATCACGTAGAACTCCTTGTCCACCGGCTCCAGGCCTTCCTCCGGCTCGACCAGGATCAGGCCGTACATGCCGTTGGCGATGTGCATGCCCACCGGCGCCATCGCGCAGTGGTACACGTACAGGCCCGGGTTGAGCGCCTTGAAGGTGAACTGCGTTTCATGGCCCGGCAGCGTGTTGGTGGCCTCGGCGCCGCCGCCGGTGCCGGTGACCGCGTGCAGGTCGATGTTGTGCGGCACGTGCGAGCTGTGGTGGTTCTTCAGCTTGAACTCGACCGTGTCGCCCTTGCGCACGCGGATGAAGCTGCCCGGCACCGAGCCGCCGAAGGTCCAGAAGTTGTAGGTGGCGCCGTCGGCGATGCGCATTTCCTTCTCGACCATCTCCAGGTCGACGACGACCTTGGCCGGGGTCTTGCGCGTGATCGGCGGCGGCACCATCGGCGGTGCGGTCAGCACGGCGTGGATGGTTTCCAGCTGCGCGGCGGGGGCCGCGGCCGGCGCCTTGGGCGCGGCGAAGGCCGGCGCGGCGAACATCGCGGCGATGCCGCTGGCGAGGGCGTAGGACAGTACGTGGTGCTGCAAGCGTCTCATGGCGCGTTCCTGAAGTAGCGTCGTTGGTTGACGGGACCTACGTTAGGAGCGCACGCGAATCGCCTCGTTGATTTGCATCAATTCAGGGGCCGCGCAAGGCGCCAACGCACCGCTGCTTGACCTGCGTCAAGCCTGCATCCGCGGTCAGCGTGGGGTAGTCGAAAAACCGTGGCGCACCTGCCGCCAGCAGCGCCATTGCGCGTGCAGCCCCAGCGCGTACGCGATGGCCAGCGCGATGCCGGCGATGCAGGAAAAAGCAGGGGCGAACACGGCCGGCAACAGCAGCGTGGCCGCCAGCAGGTGCGCATGCAGTACCCGCCGCTTCGCCGCCTCGTCGAACAGGCTGCCCACGCCGGGCACGCGGGTGCCGCGTGCCACCCGCTGGCGCAGCGCGATCCAGGTCAGGAAGCCGGTAATTTCCAGCGCCATGCCGACCACCAGCAACGGCAGGCCGATGCCGAGCACCAGCGCGCCACCCAGCAGCACGTGTCCACCCGGCAGCAGCGCCGCCGCGCCGCCGCCCAGCAGGGCGATGCCGCCCCAGCGCCAGAACCGGCGCAGCAGCGGATTGCGCTGGTACTGCGTGCGTGACTGCACCAGCAGCACACCGGCGGCGAACAGTGCGAACGGCACGGCCATGCCGCGCCATGTGGCGTCCGGCAGCACGCCGCTCCACGCAGCGACGGCGATGGCGAGCGCCGCCAGCACCACGGCCTGCGCCCCGCGCAGCCATGACGGCGGTATCGCGCGCGTGCCTTGCAGCATCGGCAGGGTGACGCTGCCCACCGCAACCAGCAGGCCCAGTACCCAGCCGACGCCGCCGACGATGGCGTGCAGGTTCACCAGTCCGGGCGATACCGGCGTGTGCCAGCCGCTGCGTGCGGCCAGCAGCACCAGTCCCAGCGCCAGCGTCGCCAGCAGCGCCAGTACGGCCATGCCGATGCCGTCGCGCACCGCGCGTTCGCCGTTGCCGCGCGACAGCGCCACCAGCGCCAGCACCGCGAACGCGGCGAGGCTGCCGCCCAGCAGCACGGCGGCAACGGGCGCGAGCCAGCGCAGCGGCGTGGCCAGCGCCAGCAGCAACAGCCCCACGCCGGCATTGAAGGCGGCCTGCAACCACGGCACGCAGCGCTGTGCCGGCAGCGGGCTGGCCGCGGCCACCGGCAGGAACTGCACCAGGCTGCCCAGCATCGCGTTGCCCAGCAGGCCCAGCGCCAGCATGTGCACCAGTACCAGCGTCGCCGGTGTCCAGCGTGAGGCCAGCGCCACCTCGCCCTGCCACGCCAGCCACAGGCCGGCGACCATGCCCCACGCCTGCGCCACCAGCAGGAAACGCATCGGCAGCGCCGGTGCGGGCGCCTGGGTGAATGCCAGCCCGCTCATGCCGCCGGCGGCGTGTCGAGCAGGTGCCGGTCGGAGGCATGGCAGATGGCGATGCGGGCGCCGCCGCCCGGCGCGTCGTGCACGTACCAGACGAAGCCCCATTGCGCGAGGATCGGCAGCAGCGGCGCCGGGTACAAGGGCGTCAACGCCAGCAGCAGCTGCCCGGCGGGCAGCGTCTGCAACTGGTCGAGGATGCGTTGCATCGGTTCCGGCGCCGGCAGCTGGCGCAGGTCCAGCCGCAGCGGCGTCAGCCCACCAGCCACAGCAGCCAGCCCAGCGGGTGGTGGGTGCGGGCGATGCCGTAGATCTGCGCGAAGCACAGCAGCGCCGCGGCGACCAGCAGCGCGCGCTTGGCGGTGGCCAGTTTCGGCCGGAACGCGGCGATGCCCAGGCCGATGTAGCCGAGCAGGAAGCCGATCTTCACCCACAGCCAGCCGTTGCCGAAAAAGCCGGCGGGGAAGTTCTTGGCGATGATGGTCAACAGCATCATCGCCGCGGTCAGCAGCACGGTGTCGATGGTGTAGCTCAGGTAGCGCACCGCGGCCAGGCGCGGCCAGCGCATGCCGGCCAGCATCGCCAGCGCGCGCAGCGCGAACAGGCCGCCGCTGGCCAGCGCCGAGGCGATGTGCACCAGCTTGATGTCGGGGTAGAAGGTGATCATGCCGAGCATCGTACTCAACCCGGCCGGCCGTCGGCGCGCGGGCTCAGGTAGATCCAGCCGAGGCGGCCCACCCATGGCGCCAGCGCCAGCAGCCAGCCCACCGCGGCCGCGGCCTGCCAGGCCATCGCGTCGGGCGCGATGTCGGCGACGATGCGCATCACCGCCACCGCCTGCAACGCGGCGAAGGCGAACCACGCCACCTTCGGCATCACCATCGGCCGCCCGGAATGGCCCTGCGTCACCCGCGTCACCATCGCCACCAGCAGGCTGCCGAAGAAGCCGATGAACAGCGCGTGCATCGGCGCGCGGCCGAGCACGAACTCGCCGCTGCCCAGGTAGGTGAAGCTCTGCACCAGGTACAGGGCGAAGGTGACCGGCAGCCATGCGGTGCCGATGAACAGCACCGCCAGGATGCCGGGCATGCGCCCGCGCGGCCACCAGCGGTACACCGCCAGCGCGGACAACAGCAGCAGCGGCAGGTCGGCCAGCCACAGCCACGCATAGGCATGCACCAGCTCCAGCCCCAGGTGCGCCATCAGCAGCGCCCACATCGCGCCCAGCCACCACAGCGGCCGCCATGCGCGGTAGCCCGGCACCACGTTGCCGGCGAAGAACGGGAACATGCGGTGGGCCACGGTCATGTACACCGGCAGCAGCAGGCCGATGCTGCCCAGCTTGATGCTGGCGAAGGCCCAGTTCGCCGGCGCGCCCAGGGTGAAGGCGATGAACATCACCAGCCCCAGCCAGCCCAGCAGCAGGCCGGCGAAGCACGAGCGGGCGTGCCAGGTGCGGCCCTTTTCGTCGGCCAGCAGCCGGCCCAGCGACAGCAGCGCGCTGGTCCAGCCACCCAGCGCCAGCAGCAGGCCCACGCTGATGCCGGCCTGCCAGCCTGCGGTGCCGAGCAGGATCGCCAGTTGCCCGCCCATCAGCCCCAGCCCCACCGGCACGTAGTGCCAGCGGCTCAGGTCGGGCAGCCCCATCCAGCGCGGGAACACCGTCAGCAGGAAGCCGAAGATGAAGCTGGGCAGCACCAGGTACTGCATCAGCAGGGCATGCAGCCAGCCGGCGTAGACCGAGGTTTCGGGCATGGTCCAGCCGCCCCAGCGCATGGCCAGCAGCCACAGCGCCCACCACAGCATCGCCAGCAGCACGTTGCCGGCGCCGACGAAGAACATCATCCGGTGCGGCGCCTGCGCCAGCCAGGAGGGGGAGAGCCCGCGCAGCGGCGGCGTGGCGCGCGGATCGGGCGGGGGAATGATGTCGATTTTCATGCGCACAGGATGCCGCCGACGCCGCGGGCATGCCTTGACGTGGGTCAGGTTCGCCGGCCGCGAAACGCGGAAGAGCCGCTTGCGCGGCTCTTCCGGTTTCATTGCTGCGCTGGACCGGCACCCCGGGGCGGGGTGCCGGCGCCCGGGTCAGGCCTGGTCGGCCTGGCCCACCGGCAGGGCCGCGGCCTTGCGCGGCGCCACCCACAGGCGCAGTACGAACCAGGCCAGCATCAGCGCACCCACGCTGAACAGCGTGTCGGCCGGCACCCGCATCCACACCAGCATGTCCACGATCGGCTGCTGCATGAACTCGGCCGAGCGGGCGTACCAGTAGCCATGCTTGAGCACCGCGGCCAACTGCAGGATGCCCAGCGGCAGCAGGGTGAAGGCGGCCATGCCGGCCAGGCCGATGTTCAGGGTCCAGAAGGCGGCCTTGAGCAGCTTCTCGTTCCAGACCACCTCGGCCTTGATGCCGCGCAGGCAGAACAGCATCAGGCCGATGCCGAGCATGCCGTACACGCCGAACAGCGCGGTGTGGCCATGCGTGGCGGTCAGGTTCAGGCCCTGCATGTAGTACAGCGACAGCGGCGGGTTGACCAGGAAGCCGAACAGGCCGGCGCCCACCAGGTTCCAGAACGAGACGGCCAGGAAGAAGATGATCGGCCACTTGTAGCGGGCCATCCACGGCGTGGCCTTGCCCAGCTTGTAGTTGTGCCACGCCTCGAAGCCGACGTAGGCCAGCGGCACCACTTCCAGCGCCGAGAAGCTCGCGCCGAGGGCGATGACCGAGTTGGGCGTGCCGCTGAAGTACAGGTGGTGCAGGGTGCCCAGCACGCCGCCGGCCATGAACACGATGGTGGCGAACAGCACCGCCACCGTGGCGCTGCGTGCCTGCAGCAGGCCCAGCTTGACGAACAGGAAGCTCATCACCGCCACCGCGAAGACCTCGAAGAAGCCTTCCACCCACAGGTGCACCACCCACCAGCGCCAGTATTCGACCATCGACATGTGGGTGTGCTCGCCCCACATCAGCGCGGCGGCATAGAACAGGCCGATCGCCACCACCGACAGGAACAGCAGCATCACGATGGAGCGGGTCTCGCCCTTGCGGGTCAGGGTCGGCCACAGCGCGCGGCCCACCAGCAGCAGCCACAGCAGCAGGCCGATGAACAGGAACACCTGCCAGAAGCGGCCCATGTCCACGTATTCCCAGCCCTGGTGGCCGAACCAGAAGTTGTGCTGCAGGCCCAGCTTCTGCATCACCGCGAACCACTGGCCGGCAAACGAACCGACCACGATGATGATCAGGCACGTCCACAGGAAGTTCACGCCCAGCCGCTGGAACCGGGGTTCATGCCCGGAGATGGCCGGGGCGATGTACAGGCCCATGCCCAGCCACGCGGTGGCGATCCACAGCACCGCCAGCTGCGTGTGCCAGGTGCGGGTCAGCGCGTAGGGCAGGTACTCGGACAATGCGAAACCGTAGGCCTCCTGGCCTTCCACCTGGTAGTGCGCGGTGGTGGCGCCCAGCAGGATCTGCACCAGGAACAGCGCCATCACCACCCAGAAATACTTGGCGGTGGCGCGCATCGACGGGGTGACCTTGACCGCCGCCAGCGGGTCGGTCCTGGGCAGCACCGGGGCCATTTCGTCGCCGTGGTTGGCCGCGTAGTGCCAGCCCAGCAGGCCGACGCCGCCGATCAGGAACAGCACGCTGAACACCGTCCAGATGAAGGCGTCGGAGGTGACCTTGTTGCCCACCAGCTCGTCGGACGGCCAGTTGGCGGTGTAGGTGATGTCCGAGCCGGGGCGCTCGGTCACCGAGGCCCAGGCCGTCCACCAGAAGAAGGCGGTCAGCTTCTGCCGGCCTTCGGCGTCGGCCACGGTGTTGTTGCGCATGGCGTAGGCCTCGCGCAGCTGCGCCGTCTCCGGCGCGTTGCCGAACAGGCTCTCGTAGTGCGCGGCGACTTTGGCGATGGCCTCGGCGCGGTCGGCGCTGATGTAGATCGCGTCGTCGTTGGCGTCATAGGTATTGGGCCGCAGTTCCTTCTGCACGCGCTTGATGTAGGCCGCCTGTGTGGGTTCGTCCAGCTGCTTGTAGCTGTCCACGCCGGCTTCGCGGCTGGCCCAGATGTCCATCAGGGTCTCGGCTTCGCGGTGCAGCCAGTCCGCGCCCCAGTCCGGGGCCACGTAGCCGCCGTGGCCCCAGATCGAGCCCAGCTGCTGGCCGCCGAAGGATTGCCAGACCTGGCGGCCCTGCTCCATGTCGGCGCGGTCGAAGACGACCTGCCCGGCGGTGGTGACCACCTTGGCCGGCAGTGGCGGGGCCTTGTGGTTGATCTCGCTGCCGACCCATAGCAGGACGGCGAACGAGGCAATGAGCAGGACGGCCAGCCCTGCCCACAGCTTGCGTGTGGAATTCATGGTGCATCTCTCTCCTCGGGGAAGTGCGGGCATCATCGGCGGCGCCCACGGGGGCCTCCATGACACAGGTCAAGCCGGGGGGATTGAGTGCCTGCCAGCGTGTTGCCGGGCGGCGGTGAGGCAGGTCGCCGGCAACCGCTCAGCTTTGGCTCTGGCTTTTGCTTTTGCTACGGCTGTTGCTTTGGGGCTTTTGACTTCCCCTGCCGTAGAGCGAGCCGAGCACCGCAGCGGGACGGGGGGCGAAGAGGCGCACGTGTTTGAGCGAAGCGAGTTGTGCGCCGTCCCCCCGGCCCGCGAGGAGCGCAGGGGACCGATGCGGCGCAGCCGCATCGGCTCGCGTCCCGGCCGTGCTTTCTTTTGGTTACTTTTCTTTGCACAAGCAAAGAAAAGTGACTCGCTCCTGCGAAGCAGGAGTGAAAGCTCTGCTTTAAAGCGCTTGCTTCGGCTTTCGTCGTTGCTTCTCTTCTGCTTGGGAAAGGCAATGGCAAAGGCTTTCGCTCCCCTTTCGGGGAGCGAGCTACTTTTCTTTGCTCGTGCAAAGAAAAGGTAGCCAAAAGAAAGCACGCCCTGCCTCCGCGCCCACGGCACTGCGTGCCGCGGGTCCACTCCGCCGCCGGGATTTTTCGACACGACATCCATGTCGTGTCGAAAAACGACGTGCATCCGTGCACGTCGCCCCTGCGGGGTCTTGTCCGTCGGCTCCGTCGCTGCGGAAGGGAACCCGGAAGATCAAAAGCGCAGGAGCAAAAGCAAAATCACGGCAACGGCAACGGCAACGGCAACGGCAACGGCAACGGCAACGGCAACGGCAACGGCAACGGCAACGGCCAGCGCCGGGCGTGTTCAGATGCGTAGGTCGGGGCTACGCCCCCGACGGCGTGATGCCGGATCCACCAAAAGCACAGGGGCATCGCCCCGACACACTCAATCGCGCAGCACGGTCAGCGCCAGCGCTTCCAGCCGCGGCAGGTCGATGATTTCCACGTCACGCTGCTTGATGTGCAGCAGGCCGTCCTGCTCGAACCGGCGCAGCACCCGGCTCACCGTTTCCGGCGCCTGGCGCAGGTAGTTGGCGATGTCGGTGCGGGTCATCGTCAGCTGGAACCGGCGCGGCGAGAAACCGCGCGCCGCCAGCCGCCGCGACAGGCCGATCAGGAACGCCGCCATGCGCTCGTCGGCGGTGTTGTCGCGCGCGAACAGCGAGGCGATGCCGATGTCGCGGCTCATCAGCCGGAACAGGTGCTGCTGCAGGTTGGGCAGGCGCGCGGCCAGCAGCGCGATCCGCGGGAAGGAGAACCGGCACAGCATCACCGTGTCCAGCGCCACCGCGTTGCATGGGTAGCGGTCGTCGTGGATCGCGTTCAGGCCGATCACCTCGCCGGGCAGGTGGAAGCCCAGCACCTGCTCGTGGCCGTTGCGGTCGATCTGGTAGGTCTTGACCGTGCCGGCACGCACCGCGGCGATGGCGCCGAACGGGTCGCCCTCGCGGAACACGTGCTCGCCCGGGTGCAGCGGGCCGACGTGCTCGACCAGCACGTGCAGGTCCATCAGCGCGCCCTTGTCCATGCCCTCGGACAGGCAGGCCTGCGAGAACGCGCAGGTCGAGCAGAAGGTCAGCGCGTCGCCGTCGTCGGCCAGCACGCTGACGTCGGTGCGCGGAAACACCAACGGCGAGGTCATGCGGCCGCTCCCGACGGAATCGTCACGCCGTGCGCGTTCACACCGTGCGCGAGAAGCGGGGGGTTGCCGTGGCGGCAGCAGCAGTGGGCAGGTAGCGGTCGAAGCACATGGCGATGATACGCAACAGCAGCCGTCCCCGCGAGGTGGTGCGCAGGCTGCCCTCGTCCAGTTCCACCAGCCCGTCCTCGCGCAGCGGCTGCAGGCGCTGCAGGGCCTCGGCGAAATACTGGCGGAAGTCGATCACGTGGCGGCGGCCGAGGTCGCCATAGTCCAGCGCGCCGTGGCACATCAGCTGCTGGATCACGTCGGCGCGGATCACGTCGTCCTCTTCCAGGCGCATGCCGCGCCACACCGGCAGGTGGCCCTGGTCGATGGCCTTCTCCCAGCTGAGCAGGTCGCGCGGGTTCTGGCTGAAGCTCGGGCCGATGTGGCTGATGGCGCTCACCCCCAGCCCCAGCAGGTCGCTTTCGGCGTGGGTGGTGTAGCCCATGAAGTTGCGGTGCAGGCTGCCGTTGCGCTGCGCCACCGCCAGGCTGTCGCCGGGCAGGGCGAAATGGTCCATGCCGATGTAGACGTAGCCGGCTTCGCCGAGCTTGTCGATGGCGCATTGCAGCAGCGCCAGCTTGGTTTCCGGCGTCGGCAGGTCCTCGGCGTGGATGCGCTGCTGCGGGCGGAACATCGACGGCAGGTGCGCGTAGCTGTAGATCGCCAGCCGGTCCGGGCGCGCCTCCAGGGTGATGTCCAGGGTGCGCGAGAAGCCTTCGATGCTCTGCCTGGGCAGGCCGTAGATCAGGTCCACGTTGACCGACTGCAGGCCGTGCCGGCGGCAGGCGTCGATGATGTCCAGCGTCTGCTCCACGCTCTGGATGCGGTTGACCGCGCGCTGCACCTCCGGGTCGAAATCCTGCACGCCGAGGCTGGCGCGGTTGAAGCCGGCCGCGGCCAGTTCGCCGACCTCTTCGGGGGTGATGAAGCGCGGGTCCAACTCGATCGAGCAGTCCAGCCGCTGCGGCGCGGCGAAGGAGAAATGCCGGCGCAGCACGTCCATCACTTCGGCGATCTGCGCCGGCGACAAAAAGTTGGGGGTGCCGCCGCCGAAGTGCACCTGCTCGACGTCGCGGTCGCGGTCGAACAGGGTGGAGGTCATCGCCACCTCGCGGTACAGCCGGGTCAGGTAGGTGGCGCCGCGCGCGGTGTCGCGGGTGATGATGCGGTTGCAGCCGCAGTAGAAGCAGGGACTGGTGCAGAACGGGATGTGCAGGTACAGGGACAATGGCCGCGGGATCGGGTCGCCGTTGCTGACGGCGGCCATCTGCCGCAGGTCGGCCTCGCCGAACGTCGAGGAGAACTGCGGCGCGGTCGGGTAGGAGGTATAGCGTGGCCCCGGCGTGTCGTAGCGCCGCAGCAGCTCGGGGTCGAACAGGGAGGAAAGGCTGGCCATGCCCGGCAGACTAGGTGCGGGCGCCGGGGTTGTCCTTGACGTGGGTCAATCGAGGCCGCCGCCGGGCCTCGGATGGCGCGCGCTAGAATCGACCGGGACGCGATCCCAGACCATGCAAAGGAGCCCCATGAGCGCCGCCCGCTATGCCGTCTTCGGCCAACCCATCGCCCACTCGCAGTCGCCGCACATCCATGCCGCGTTTGCCAGGGCGCAGGGCATCGCGCTGGACTACCGCGCCATCGAGGCGTCGCCGCAGGAGTTCGCCGCGGCGCTGGAGGCCTTCGCCGCCGAGGGCGGCGTGGGCGCCAACGTCACCTTGCCGCACAAGGAAGCGGCGTTCGCGCTGTGCGCCACCACCACCTCGCGCGCGCACCGGGCCGGCGCGGTCAACACCCTGCTGCGCAAGGGCGATGGCTGGCATGGCGACAACACCGACGGCATCGGCCTGGTGCGCGACCTCACCGGCCGCCACGGCCTGGACCTGCGCGGCCGCCGCGTGCTGCTGCTGGGCGCCGGTGGCGCCGCGCGCGGCATCGCCCCGGCGCTGCTGGACGCCGGCATCCTCGAACTGGTCGTCGCCAACCGCAGCCCGGCGCGCGCCGATGCGCTGGTCGATGCGATGGCCGAGCCGGGGCGGGCGATTTCCGCCTACTGGGAGGACCTGCGCGAGCAGGGCGATTTCGAACTGGTCATCAACGCCACCTCCGCCGGCCGCGACAAGGACGCCGCGTTCCAGCTGCCGCTGTCGCTGGTCAACAGCCTGACCACCGCGGTGGACCTGAACTACGGCGGCGCGGCGATCGCCTTCCTGGCTTGGGCGCGCGCGGCCGGCTGCCGCAACAGCTTCGACGGGCTGGGCATGCTGGTCGAGCAGGCGGCCGAGAGCTTCCGGCTGTGGCACGGCGTGCGCCCGGACACCGATGCGGTCTACGCCGAGCTGCGCGAGCGCGCCAGTACCCTGGTCACGGCGGACTGAGCGGCGTGGACAACACGCAGTTGCTGACCACGCTGCTGGTGTCGATCGGCTACCGCCTGCCGGTGCTGATCGCGCTGGGCGTGGCGCTGGTGCTGCTGGGCGGCGCGCCGAAGGCGGTGGCGCGCACCGCGGCGTTGTGGGCCTTGTCGCTGCTGATGGCGGCGACGCTGCTGGGCGGGGTGCTGTCGGTGCTGCCGCTGCTGATGATCGCCGCCGGAAGTTTCGACCGCATCGGCGCGCTCAACACCATGCTGGGCGCGGCCCACTTCGCGCTGTCGCTGCTGGAGGCGGCCGGCTTCGTGCTGCTGGCCTGGGCGCTGGTGCGGGCGCTGCGCGGAAACGCAACCCGACCGTAGGAGCGCACCTTGGTGCGCGATGGGGTTCTACCGGGAAAGCCTGCTTCTCGTAGCTGCGGGGCTTGCCCCGCATGGGGCTTCCCCGGCAAGGCCCCGTGTGGGGCAAGCCCCACACCTACGAGCGGCAAGGGAAATCAGCCGCCGCCCAGCGCGTGCACGATCCCGACCACGTCGCCTTCGTTCAATTGCATGGGTATTCCCTGCGCATTCCTGCGCTGCTTGTCCGTAGATGCGGGGCTTGCCCCGCATGGGGCCTTCATGGTGCGGCCCGTGCCGGGCAAGCCCGGCACCTACGGCATGCGGGTCGTTGTGGGAAAATGCCGGCCTTGAACGGAGCAGGCGGCGGATCGGCGTGACGGAGAAGGTGGAAGCGCCGCGGGCGTTGACCGAAGAGGTGAAGACGGCCATCCGCGACGCCTACGCGAAGCTGCAGGCCAATACCCCCGGCTTCAGCACGCGCCGCTCGCAGAGCCAGATGATCGGGGTGGCCTCGCGCGCGCTGGCCACCGGCGGCGTGGGCGTGGTCGAGGCACCCACCGGCGTCGGCAAGAGCCTGGGCTATCTCACCGCCGGGGTGCCGATTGCCTTGGCGTCGAAGAAGAAGCTGGTCATCAGCACCGGCACCGTGGCGTTGCAGTCGCAGCTGGTCGAGCGCGACATTCCCAATTTCCTGAAGGCCACCGGCCTGCAGGCCACGGTGGCGCTGGCCAAGGGCCGCACCCGCTACCTGTGTACGCGCAATGCCGCCGAGGCGCAGGGCGAGGGCGCGCAGGAGGGCATGTTCGGCGACGAGGTGCTGCTGCACGACCGGCCGTTGGCGCCGATCGAGATGGAGGTGGCCGGCAAGCTGGTGCGCGCCTTCGGCGAAGGCCGCTGGAACGGCGATCTCGACAATGCGCCGGAAAACGTCAGCCCCGGCCTGCGCGTGCGCATCACCACGCCGGCCTCCGGTTGCGCCGGCCGCCGCTGCGCGTATTCGGCGCAATGCCCGGTGCTGCGCGCGCGCAGCGAGGTGCGCGAGGCGCAGATCGTGGTCACCAACCACGCGCTGCTGCTGTCGGCCTTGTCCATTGGCGAAAGCGACAACGGCCAGCCGCTGATCGCCGCGCCCGCCGACATGCTGCTGGTGCTGGACGAAGGCCACCACGTCGGCAACGTCGCCATCGACCAGGGCGCGGCCAGCCTGCCGCTGGACGACATGGCGCGGCGCACCGGGCGCCTGCAGATCATCATCGCCGCCGCCTACCGCGCGGTGGACAAGGACAAGCTGGGCAACCTGCTGCCGAACGAGGCCATCGAGGTCGCCGCGCGCGTCAGCAAGCTGCTCAAGGCCTTCGCCGACGGCATCGCGCAGGTGTGGACGCCGGCGCCGGACGAGCGCGAGCCGCTGTGGCGCGCCGCCAACGGCCGCCTGCCCGAGGCGTGGAAACAGCCCATCGAGGAACTGGCCGACGAAACCCGCAGCCTGCTGAACTGGGCCACCGCCGCGACCTCGCAGGTCGCCAAGGCCAAGCCCGAGGACGCCGGCCACGAGCGCCTGCAACGTAGCCTCGGCATGGCGCTGGAGATGATCCAGCAGCAGTACGACCTGTGGGCCGGCTGGCGGCGCGAGGACAAGGAGGGCCAGCCGCCGATGGCGCGCTGGATCACGCTCACCCGCGACGGCGAGCACGTGCTGCACTGCTCGCCGGTGTCGGCGGCGATGGTGCTGCGCAAGCTGCTGTGGGACGAAGTGGATTCGGTGGTGATGACCTCGGCCACCCTGACCGGCGGCGGCGATTTCCAGTCATTGGCGATCGACAACGGCATCCCCGAGGAAGCGGAGATGGTGTCGCTGGCCTCGCCGTTCGACCTGCCCAATCAGGCGCAACTGGTGGTGCCGCCATTCCCGGTGACGCCGGACGACCGCGAGCGCCATCCGAAGGAAGTGGCGAAGTATCTGGCTGCCGAACTGGACTGGGACAAGGGCAGCATGGTGCTGTTCACCTCGCGCTGGAAGATGGAGAAGGTGGCTGAGCTGATGCCGGCCAGCCTGCGCAGGAAGGTGCTGGTGCAGGGCGAGGGCGCCAAGCAGAAGATGATCGACGAGCACCTGCGCCGCACCGCCGCCGGGGAGGGCTCGGTGCTGTTCGGGCTGAACTCGTTCGGCGAGGGGCTGGATCTGCCGGGCGAGGCCTGCACCACGGTGGTCATCACCCAGGTGCCGTTCGCGGTGCCGACCGACCCGCAGACCTCGACCCTGAGCGAATGGTTCGAGAGCCGTGGCCTCAATTCATTCAACTTGATTGCGATCCCGCACGCACTGCGCACGCTGACGCAGTTCGCCGGGCGCCTGATCCGCACCTCCACCGACACCGGCCGCGTCATCATCCTCGACTCGCGGCTGCTCACGCGCCGCTACGGCAAGCGCATCATCGACGCGCTGCCGCCGTTCAGGCGGGTGATCGGGTAGTGCCGGCCGCTGGCCGGCAACTGCATGAATGTCGGGTGATGCGAGGTTGCCGGCCGGCGGCCGGCACTACTCCTCGCGCTTGTTCAGCGCCGAGGTCACCGCCGCGGCTTCCTCGCGCGACAGGAACAGGTATTCCAGCTCGCAGCCGCCGAACTTGTCCTCCAGCTCGTGCATGCGCACCGGGTGGTTGCCGAAGCGGTAGTGCCGGCTGCCGTTGTCGGTGTCCTCGATCAGGTAGACGCCGAACGACGGCGGGTTGGTCAAGGTACCTTCCAGCTTGACGGCCGAAGGGTCGATGGCGCGCTGGATGAGGTCTTCGAGGTCGGTCATGGCGTTGCGGTATGGGGCGTGGGGTCGTGATCTGCGGGCAAGTGGAATCGTTGTCGGGGCCGGCGTCAATGCCTTTGGCGATCCGGCCGATGGCCGGGCACGGCAACCCGGGCCCGCCGCTCCGATAGCGGCCTGCCGGAAGCGGGCTTGAGGGACGGGCGGGGGCGGATGCGCCGCCCCCGCGGACAGGCGGCCTGCGGGGCGGTTTCAGCCCCTGCGCAGGCGCCGCGCGAGGCCGCTGGCCACGGCGATGGCGGCGGTCAGCGCGGCCATCGACAGGAACTGCACGCGGGTGGCGGCGGTGCCCAGCAGCAGCACGAAGATCAGCGCCAGGATCGCCAGTGCCAGTACCGTCAGGTACGGGAAGCCGGCCATGCGGAACGGCAGCGGGGTGCCGTTGCGCTCGGCGCGGCGGCGCAGGATCAGCTGCGAGACCAGGGTGATGGTCCACACCAGCAGGCAGGTGGAGCCGACCACGTTCAGCAGCACCGGCAGCACCTTGTCCGGGTACAGCAGCTCCAGCACGGTGGCGGCGAAGCCGAACAGCACGCTGGCCAGCACCGCCAGCACCGGCACCTGGCGGGCGCTGACCCGCGCCAGCCCGCGCGGTGCCTCGCCGCGCGCGGCCAGCGAATGGATCATCCGCGAGGCGCCGTAGAGGTTGGCGTTGAGTGCCGACAGCAGCGCGATCACCGCGATCAGGGTGATCGCGGTGGCCGCGCCGGGGATGTTGGCGACCTGCAGCACCGCCGCGAACGGCGATTTCAGCGCCTCGCTGGTCCACGGCACCACCGCGATGATCACCCCGATCGAACCGATGTAGAACACCAGGATGCGCCAGGCCACGGTGCGGATGGCGCGCGCCAGGCTGCGCTCGGGGTCCTGGGTCTCGGCCGCGGCCACGGCCACGATCTCGGTGCCGCCGAAGGCGAACACCACCACCAGCAGCGCCGCGCCGACGCCGGCCAGCCCCTTCGGCGCGAAGCCGCCGTGGCCGAGCACGTTGGACAGCCCCGGCGAGGCCGCGCCCGGCAGCAGCCCTGCCAGCAGGGCGATGCCGACCAGGATGAAGGCGACGATCGCCACCACCTTGAGGATGGCGAACCAGAACTCGAACTCGCCGTAGTTGCGCACGCCCATCAGGTTGATGGCGGTGAACGCCAGCATGAACGCCAGCGAGGTCAGCGGCACCGACAGCTGCGGCCACAGCGTCGCCAGCAGCCCCGCCGCGCCCACCGACTCGGCGGCGATCACGATCACCAGCTGCACCCACCACAGCCAGCCGATGGTGGCCCCGGCGGTGGCGCCCAGCGCGTCGGCGGCATACACCGAGAACGCGCCGCTGGCCGGGCGCGCGGCGGCCATCTCGCCCATCGCGTGCATCATGATGATCACCAGCGTGCCGGCGACCAGGTAGGACAGCAGCACCGCCGGTCCCGCGGCCTGGATGCCCACGCCCGAGCCAAGGAACAGGCCGGCGCCGATCGCGCTGCCCAGGCCCATCATGATCAGTTGGCGCGGCTTGAGCGCGCGCTCCAGCTTCTGCGACGGCGGGGCGGCTGCAATGGACGGATTGGCGGACATCGGCAGGCTTCGGGTGGCGGAAAGGGCGACACGATACCGCAGCGCTTGCGCTGGATACGTGCGCTTGCAGCAATCCTTTGTGGGTCGATCGCTTTATCCTTCTCCGATTGACGGCACGCTCCCTTCTCCCTGCGGGAGAAGGTGCCCCGAAGGGGCGGATGAGGGGCGAACGGAGGCAATGATGTCCGAACCATCGGGACTCCATTG
>NZ_LDJP01000086.1 GCF_001431505.1 Stenotrophomonas daejeonensis | reverse complement strand
CCCCGGCCCACGCCAGCGGCGTGGGCGCTCCAGGTCACGCGCACCAGTGGTGCGCAAGCCGTGCCCTCTCGCCCCAAAGGGAGAGGGCTTTCCCCCTCCCAATTCCCGACTCTCCCATGACCATCGCCCAGCACCAGGATCGCGCCGAACACCTGCTCACCACCGCCGGCATCCTGCCGGTCGTCACCATCCACACCCTCGACCAGGCCCGCGCGGTCAGCGCCGCGCTGCTGGAAGGCGGCCTGCCGGCCATCGAACTGACCCTGCGCACGCCGGTGGCGATGGAAGCGCTGGCCATGCTCAAGCGCGAACTGCCCGACGTGGTGGTCGGCGCCGGCACCGTGCTGACCGTCGCGCAGATGCAGCAGGCCATCGACGCCGGCGCCGACTTCCTCGTCACCCCCGGCACCCCGGCGCACCTGGCCGACGCGCTTGCCGAGGCGCCGCTGCCGGTGGTGCCCGGTGCGGCCACCCCGACCGAACTGCTGGCACTGGTCGCGCGCGGTTTCCGCATCTGCAAGCTGTTCCCGGCCACCGCCGTAGGCGGGCTGGCGATGATCAAGGGCGTGGCCGGGCCGATTGCCGAGCTCAAGCTCTGCCCCACCGGCGGCATCACCGAGGCCACCGCCGGCGACTACCTCAAGCAGAAGAACGTGGTCTGCATCGGCGGCTCGTGGATGGTGCAGGACGCATGGATCCGTGCCGGCCAGTGGGACGAAGTGAAGAAGTCCGCCGCCGCGGCCGCCGCCATCGTCCGCGCGGCCCGCGCCGACTGACCGCAACGGCACGCGTTGCCACCGGCAAGCGGAGCATGGGCTATCGTATCGGCCACTCCCCTGCTTGCCGGCATCCCGATGGACGAAACCCTCCCGCGCATGACCAACCTGTTCCTCCAGCTCGGGCTGGATGCCAGCGAACAGGGCATCGCGCAATTCATCAGGCACCACCAACTGCCGTGCGAAACCGGCATCGGTGAAGCGGCGTACTGGAACGAAGGCCAGCGCCAGTTCCTGCGCGAGAAGATCGACAGCGATGGCGTCTGGGCCATCGTGGTCGACCAGTTGAACGAGTCGCTGCACGAGGACGCGACCAAGGCCAGCACCACCCCCGCACCGTAGATGCGGGGCTTGCCCCGCATGCGGTGTTCCCGGTAAAGCCCGTGTGGGGCAAGCCCCTCACCTACGGGTATGCGCTTCAGGAGTTGCGCTCGCCACCCAACCGCAGCATCAGCACCAAGGGCTGCAAGGGCGAGGACTCGAAACCGAAGTGCTCGTAGAAGCGTTGGGCGCGTTCGTGCAGCGCATGCACCAGCATCGCGCGCACACCGGCCTGCTCGGAAATGCCGATCACGCGCCGCACGGCATCCATCAACAAGTCGCCACCCAGGCCGAGGCCGTGCGCCGGCCTGTCCACCGCCAGGCGACCCAGCACGATGGCCGGCACCGGATCGGGCATGTTGCGTTTGACCTTGCCCAAGGCCAGCCCATGCGAAATCGCCCCGGCAGCCAGCGCGTAATAGCCACGCACGACGTTATCGGCATCGGCCACCACGAAGGTGCGGCTGGCACCGCCCAACTGGTTGACCAGGGCACGCCGCCGCAGCCAATCGTCGAGTTCGCTTTCGCCACAATCAAAGTCGTCCAGCCGGTGCATGGCCGCCAGCGGCACCGGCTCGGCCAACGGCAGGCGCATTACGCCTTTTCCCAAATCGGCTGGCGCGCCAACAACCGCTCAAGGCCAGGATTCGGCTTCGGCGGCGCATCCAGCATCGCCATGAACTGCGTGAACTTCTCTTCGTCCAGGGTGAAGAACACCTGATCCAGCACCACCTCCTGCGCGCGCGCGCAGGCGGTTTCCAGCATGAAATCGGAGCGGCTCTTGCCCAGCAGGCTGGCGGCCTGGTCGATCAGGTCGCGCTGCTCGGGCAAGGCACGCAGGTTGATGGCAGCAGCACGCATGGCTCCTCCGATATACAAAAGATATACGAATGCTGATGCAGCGTGTAGCAGTTGTCAACACACCACTTCCGTCGCAATCCGTCCCTCCCCAGCATCAACCGTGGGTTGAGCCGCAATTCCTTTCCAACAACGCCGCAGGCTCCACACCCAAGGCATCGGCAATGCGCTCGATGTTGTAGATGGTGACGTTTTTTTCGCCACGCTCCAGCATGCCCACATAGGTGCGGTGGACACCCGCCCGCTCGGCAAGCTGCTCCTGCGACAACCCCAACGCCAACCGCTGCTCGCGGACATGCGCAGCAAATATCTCGACCAGAAGGCATTCGTGGGGCTTGACGGCCATGCCGCCAATGTCGTGCGTTGCATACCTTGATTCGACATACTACGATTAGCATTACGAGTTAAATAAACACCTCGTACACATGTCACAC
The DNA here is from genome assembly GCF_001431505.1 of Stenotrophomonas daejeonensis. Taxonomy (GTDB): domain Bacteria; phylum Pseudomonadota; class Gammaproteobacteria; order Xanthomonadales; family Xanthomonadaceae; genus Stenotrophomonas; species Stenotrophomonas daejeonensis. The sequence goes on along the minus strand of NZ_LDJP01000086.1, from coordinate 21,705 downwards.
GTCCATCAAACGAATCCACAGGGGAGCACAGGAAATGGCCATTCACGCCGTTGGGGCACGGTATGGGGAAGACGATGTAAGCCAGGTCTTCATCGACAAAGGCATCGTGGGTACCGGCTGGACGAAGGAGCAAGCCCCCGATCTACATGAATATTTCAGAGCGCTGAAAGTCGGGGATATCGTCTATCTCAAATCCGCATCCAGCGGCTCCGGCATCACGGTGAAGGGAATTGGCGTCATTAGCGACAGCCAGCTTCTAACGGCCACGAATACTGGTGAAACAGTGAAAGTTGGGCGCAACGCAATCTGGCTCAACACCGAAAATTTCGCACTGGCAAAGCCGCCGGAAAAATTTAATGTACGTGCAAACACCGCACATGAAGAATTTCATCCAGACGTACAAGTCGAAATATTGAAAAAACTCAAGCAAAGCAAGGGGGCTGCGGCATGAAGCCGGGAACCATCATTCTAATACTGCTCCTTTTTGTACTGGCCGCCGTTGGCGGCGGCCACATGATGAAAAGCAATGCACAGGATCTGGTAAAAACATCAATGCAGCAGAAGTTCGATACGTCTTCCGAATACAAGGAATACAACCTCAAAGTACGGGACGTACACCTCGCAAGAACATCATTATTTTCTTATGATGGATTCGCCGATGTAAGCATGGATGGAGGAACCCACTCCATTTCCATCAGTGTAACTTCCGACTTTTCCAGCACCATGTGGCAAACGAAGCCATTTGAATTGGCCTTTCTCGCCAAAAAGGAAGCGGAAAAAATACAACAGGAAATGGAGGACATGGCGGACCCCATGTCGGCACTGACGCGGGAGCTTTTCAAAAACATGGCACAAGCACCACGCACACGGCAAACTCCGACACAATCGCAGCCACTTCCCGAAGAGCAACAAACAATCATGTCGGACAATGACGTCTCCGACATGCTCTTCAATACCCAGCAATAACCAGGGAAGAAGATTCGCCATGAACATGAAGCTTGTCATTGCCATCTTCGCGACCAGTCTTGGCAGTACCGTACTGGCACAGGAAACAAAGCCGATCCCCCCACACGAAGACTGGATGTCTTTTTGCATGGAAGGGGAAGAAATTCAGCAGCCCAATGGGGTTTTTGGCAGCCACATCGACCGTGTTTTCTCCGAGGCCATGTGCCAGTGCCATTTCGAGCACCTGCCAGCCAACGGAACCATGACCGAGAGCCAATACACAAATGCTGGCGCGACTTGCTTTGAGGAACGAAAAAAAATCCTTCCGAATTTACCATCAAATATCAGAACATCCAAAGGACTGCCCAGCAGGGCAATGACAGCACGAATGCCGCTCCTGCCCCCGCCCAGCAGGAAAGGTGGAAATTCCTGACAATCAACTCTAAAGGTGAAGAATCGGCATACGACACGCAATCATTGAAAACGAAAGGAGACGCCATCACGACTGTCGCTAAGCATCTCCTTGATAATGGCGATAAATTTTTTAGAGAACAGACTATATTTTGTAGAACAAACAGAGTGTCCATTAATAAACAGGTGAGAGTCGACTCATCGGGAAAGGTGAAGCTCAACGAAGTCGTCACCGACCGAACCTTCAAAGATCTGGACATCAGGCCGGGAACATTCATTGAGAAATTGCGTGAAGAGCTTTGTACAGCCATAAACATCGACGCATCGGTGGATGTTTCTTCCAAGAACATGAATCCACCAAGGTACCCGCCGGCTGCATTCCGCGCCGGCATCCAGGGCCAAGTCATACTGGTCATTGACGTCGATGCCAACGGCAACGTTGCCAATACCGCTGTCGAGAAGTCCAGTGGCAACAAAGACCTAGATCAAGCTGCGATGGATGCCGCCTTCAAGTGGAAATTCAATCCCGCCCTGCGCAGTGGGCAGAAGGCAGAAGGTCGCATCCGCGTCCCCGTCAACTTTTCCCTTTCCTAGCCAACAGGCAGCTATCCCGGCCAATCAAACGTTGCAAGTAAGCTGTGCCACATCCGAGCAGGCGCCGCAGAAAGAATCACGACTCCACATGCCACGCCAACGCCCCCAATACCCCCAATTGGCCATGCTCGATGCGCCAGACCGGTACCTGCTGCAACATCGGCGAGAGCCTGCCCTTGGCGAGGAAGCGCTGCATGAAGTCGCCCTCGTGCAGCCAGCGGGCGATGTGGTCGGTGATACCGCCGGTCAGGTGTACCGAGCGAGCGCCGAAAGTGAGAGCGAGGTCGCCGGCGAGGCTGCCCAGCCAACCGCAGAAGGTACGGATGCTGGCCACGGCCAGCGGGTCGTGGCCGGTGGAAGCCGCGGCGACGATTTCGGCCGGTGTGTTCCAGCGCGGCGTGCCGCCTTCCAATTCACACAGGCAGGCATACAACGTGACCAGACCAGGACCGGACAGCACCTGCTCGTTGTCGACATGGCCGTGACCGTGGCGCTGCTGCAGCAGGCGCAGCACCTCCATTTCCAATGCAGTGCCAGCGGCCAGCGCCGCGTGCCCGGCTTCGCTGGCCAATACCGGCGGGTGGCCACCCTGCAAGCGCACCGCCACGCCAAACCCGGTGCCAGGGCCCAGCACCAGCGCCGGGCCCGGGGCCGCCTGCTCGGCATGCGTGGACAAGCGGTGCCGGCTGCCGGGGGCGGCATGGAGGATGGCCCCGGCGACGGCGGCGAAGTCGTTGATGATTTCCAGCGTCTCCAACCCGGTTTCGCGCCGGGTATCGGCCAGCGACACCGGCCAGGCCAGATTGGTGTTGAGCAGGCGGTCACCGTCCAGCACGCCGGCGATGGCGACCGTGGCGTGCGTCACCGGCGGTATTGCCGGGTCCCTGCGCAGCCGGTCCGCGTAATCGCACAGGATCGCCCCCAGGCCGGCATGCTCGGCACAGTGATAGACGTGGAAGTCGCGCACATCGACGGCCGCGTTGTCGCCGCCGGACGCGGGCATCCATCCCAGACGGGCGTAGGTGCCGCCGACGTCGGCGCCGATGACCGCGTAGGCGGCAGCCACCTCGTGGCACGGGGTCGCCATCGGGCTGCTCATCGCTTTTCCCGTCCTGCCTGCATGTGTCGATCCGTTTCTTCAGGGAGGCGCATCATGCGGTATCGCCGGGGCCGTGGAAACCACCGGTGTCACCGGCGGCTCAGGCACCCGGTGTGCCTTTCTTCGCTCGCGCCTGTTCACGGGCCGCGCGCAGGCGGTCGAGCTTTTCCTTGAGCTTGATTTCCAACCCGCGCTCGACCGGCTGGTAATAGACCCGCTCGCCCATTTCATCGGGGAAGGCGGTCTGGTCGAGGGCGATGCCGCCTTCGACGTCGTGGTCGTACTGGTAGCCCTTGCCGTAGCCCAGCGACTTCATCAGCCGCGACGGGGCGTTGCGCAGGTGCATCGGCACCGGCTGGGTGCCGAGTTCGGCGATGTCGGCCTGCGCCGCGGCCAGTGCCTTGTAGCTGGCGTTGGACTTGGCGGTGCTGGCCAGGTAGATGGCCAGGTTGGACAGGGCGATGTTGCCTTCCGGCGCACCGATGCGGTCATAGGCGTTCCAGACGTTGATCGCCATTTCCAGTGCGCGCGGGTCGGCCAGCCCCACGTCCTCCACCGCCATGATGGTGAGCCGGCGCAGGAGGTAGGACGGGTCGCAGCCACCGTCGAGCATGCGCGCCAGCCAGTAGATGGCGCCGTCCGGGTTGGAGCTGCGCACGGATTTGTGCAGCGCCGAGATCTGGTCGTAGAACTGCTCGCCGCCCTTGTCGAAGCGCCGGGTGCGGTCGGCCAGCACCTGCAACAGGGTTTCCGGGGTGATTTCGCCGCCCTCGCCGGCCGCCAGTTCGGCGGCGATTTCCAGCAGGGTCAGCGCGCGGCGCACGTCGCCATCGGCGGCACGGGCGATTTCCAGCAGTGACCCGGGCGAGATGCGGATGTCCTCGCCGCCAAGACCACGCTCCTCGTCGTCCAGCACCCGCTGCAGCGCTTCGACCACGTCCTCGGGCGACACCGCTTCGAGCACGTGCACGCGGCAGCGCGACAGCAGCGCCGAATTCAGCTCGAACGAGGGGTTCTCGGTGGTGGCGCCGACGAAAATGATGGTGCCGCGCTCGATGTGCGGCAGGAAGGCGTCCTGCTGGCTCTTGTTGAAGCGGTGTACCTCGTCGACGAACAGCACGGTGCGCCGTCCCTCGGCGAAGCGCTGCGCGGCCTCGGCCAGCACCTGCCGTACTTCCGGCAGCCCGGACAGTACCGCGGAAATGGCGCGGAACTCGGCGTCGGCATAGTGCGCCAGCAGCAGCGCCAGCGTGGTCTTGCCGCAACCCGGGGGGCCCCACAGCACCATCGAGTGCACGCGGCCGGCTTCGATCGCCCGGCGCAGCGCGGTAGTGGGCGCCAGCAGGCGTTTCTGCCCGACCATCTCGTCCAGCGTGCGCGGGCGCATGCGCTCGGCGAGCGGGCGCATGCCTTCGCGGTCCGCGCTCAGCAGATCGGCGGGCGGTTCGGAAAAGGTGTTTCGGGATCTGGCCACGGCGGCATTCTAGCGGGGGCGCGTCTCGGCCATTGAGATGCAGATGCTGCGTGCGGGGTGCGTCGGGGGCGCAGCCCCGACCTACGGGTGTGTCATGGGTAGCGCCGCCGCTGGCCGGCACTACCCATCGGCAGCCATTCAGCGTTCGCCAATGACATCCACGTTCTTGTCGGGAACGAAGCGGAACGTACCGTTGGCGAAGCTCGGGTTCTTCTTCCAGCCGCTGAAGTCGATCACCGTGCGCTGGCCCACCGCGTCGATGATTTCCATGCGCGCCAGCCCGTTCTGGCCAAAGCCCAGTGCGGCGTACTGGAAGCTGGCCTCGGTCTCGCGCTTGGGACTCAGCGACAGCCACTGCATGCCGTCGCGCGGCGCGGCTTCCTCGCTGACGTCGTACTGGCGGTCCAGCAATGCCGGGTTGACCAGCGCGGTCAGCGGGCTGTTCTGCTCTTCCTCGCCCTGGCTGCGCACCGTGGCCTGTTCCAGGTCGGGTTCGTAGACCCATACTTTGCTGCCGTCGGCGACGATCAGCTGCGGGTGCGGGCTGGTGTATTCCCAGCGGAACAGGCGCGGCGCCGACAGCGCGACATGGCCGCTGGACGACTCCTTGAGCTTGCCGCGGGTGTCGAACACCTGCTGGCTGAACTGCCCGTCCAGGCCGCGCAGGCCATTGGTGAAGGCATCGAGGTCGTCGCGCGCGCCGGCATGGGCGCTGCCGACGAACCCGGCACCGGCCAGGGCAACGGCAATCAGGGTATGGCGCAGGGTGGCATTCATGGCGATGGCGTGCTGGCGTGGAAGGTAGGCAGAGTCTGCCCTGATGGAACTGAATGGGCGGCAATCATCATCGGACGCGCCGCCCTGCCCTTATTTGGGTGGCGGCGGCGCCAGCACCGTGCGGTCGCCGTTGTGTTCCGGCGCGCTGACCACGCCGGCCGCCTCCATTGCCTCGATCAGGCGCGCGGCGCGGTTGTAGCCGATCTTCAGGCGGCGCTGCACGCCCGAGATCGAGGCGCGGCGGGTTTCGGTGACGATGCGCAGGGCCTCGTCGTACAACGGATCGGATTCGTCGCCGGCGGCGCTGGACTCGGGCAGGCCGGTGGCGCCGACCACCACGCCGTCACCCATCGTCTGCACCTCGTCCAGCACGCCCTCGATGTACTCGACCGGACCGCTGGCCTTGAGGTGCTCGACCACGCGGTGCACTTCCTCGTCGGAGACGAAGGCGCCGTGCACGCGGTCGGGCATGGCGGTGCCCGGCGGCAGGTACAGCATGTCGCCGTTGCCCAGCAGCGCCTCGGCGCCGGACTGGTCGAGGATGGTGCGCGAGTCGATCTTTGAACTGACCTGGAAGGCGATGCGGGTCGGGATGTTGGCCTTGATCAGGCCGGTGATGACGTCCACCGACGGCCGCTGCGTGGCGAGGATCAGGTGGATGCCGGCCGCGCGCGCCTTCTGCGCCAGCCGCGCGATCAGCTCTTCGACCTTCTTGCCGACGATCATCATCATGTCGGCGAATTCGTCGATGAAGATGACGATGAACGGCAGCGGCTCCAACTGGCGCGGCACCTCGCCCATTTCCGGGTTCGGCTTGAACAGCGGGTCCATCAGCGGCTGGCCGGCGTCGATGGCGTCCTTGACCTTCTTGTTGAAGCCGGCCAGGTTGCGCACGCCCACCGCACTCATCAACTTGTAGCGGCGCTCCATCTCGGCCACGCACCAGCGCAGGCCGTTGCCGGCCTCCTTCATGTCGGTGACCACCGGCGCCAGCAGGTGCGGGATGCCCTCGTAGACGCTCAGCTCCAGCATCTTCGGGTCGATCATCAGCATCCGCAGGTCCTTCGGGCTGGCCTTGTACAGCAGGCTCAGCACCATCGCGTTGACCGCCACCGACTTGCCCGAGCCGGTGGTGCCGGCCACCAGCAGGTGCGGCATGCGCGCCAGGTCGGCCACGGTCGGGCGGCCGGCGATGTCCTTGCCCAGCGCCAGGGTCAGCACGCTGGCCGACTTGTCGTATTCCTTCGAGCGCAGCAGCTCGGACAGGAAGATCATCTCGCGGGTGACGTTGGGAATCTCGAGGCCGATCACCGACTTGCCCGGGATCACGTCGACCACGCGCACCGACTTGACCGACAGCCCGCGGGCGATGTCCTTGTCCAGCGAACTGATCTGGCTGACCTTGATGCCCGGCGCCGGCTCGATCTCGAAGCGGGTGATGACCGGGCCCGGATAGGCGCCGACCACCTGCGCGTCGATGCGGAAATCCTTGAGCTTGAACTCGATCTGTCGCGACAGGGTTTCCAGGGTCTGCTCGTCGTAGCCCTTGGGCTGCGGCTTGGGATCGTCCAGCAACGCCAGCGGCGGCAGGTCCGAGCCATCGCCGTTGACGCCCTGGAACATCGGGATCTGCGTCTCGCGCTTGGCACGCTCGCTCTTCTCGATGACCGGCACCGGCCGCGGCTCGATCTTCACCGGCTCGCGCTTGGCACGCACTTCGGCATCGACCTTGCGCACTTCCTCGCGTTCCTCGCGCAGGGCGCGGGTCTGTTGCCATTCGCTGGCCTGCTCCTTCTTCTGCGCCAGCAGCGGGCCCAGCGCCAGCACCCAGCCGCCGATCTTCTCCATCAACCAGAACCAGGACAGCCCGGTGGCAAGGGTGACCGAGGTCAGCAGCAGCACCAGCAGGAACAGGCTGGCGCCCAGTTCGCCGAAACCGTTCTTCAGCGACTTGCCGACCAACACGCCGAGGCCGCCGCCGGCATTGGCGACGTCGGCGCCGCCGATGCGCAGGTACAGGAAACCGGTGGCGCCGATCAGGAAACCGACGATGCCGACCAGCCGCAACGCCGGGCCCAGGTCGTCCTGCCCGCGGTCCTCGCGCTTGAGGCCGAACATCGCGATCCACGCCACCGCGCCCAGCATCAGCGGGATCAGGTAGGCGACATGGCCGAACAGCTGGCGCAGCACGTCGGCGATCCACGCCCCCACCTTGCCGCCCATGTTGTGCACCGGCGCGACCACCGAGCCGGAACTGGTCCAGCCCGGGTCGGTCTGCGGCGAATAGGTGAACAAGCTGGCCAGCAGGTACAGCAACGCCGGCGCGATGGCGATCAATGCCAGGTCGCGCCACAGCTTGTTGCGGCGCGTGTTGTCCGCCGCGGCGGCCTGTTTGCGCGCGGCGGCGGCGGTGTTCCTGTCACGTTCCGGGAGCTGTTTCGCCACCTTGGACCAGACCTTGAGAAATGCACGGTTAGCGCTTGATATTAAACGACGGCTGCCCCTGTTTCATCCGCACAGGGAAAGGGAAAGCCCCTCTCCCTCCGGGAGAGGGGTTGGGGTGAGGGGCAATGGGGTCCAGATGGTTCAGACATCATTGGCTCCGCTCACCCCTCATCCGCCCCTGCGGGGCACCTTCTCCCGCCGGGAGAAGGAAAGCGCCTTGATTCACCCAGCAGCGGGCACCACTCTATTACGCAGCCCGGGCCATCGCCCGCCTCTTCCCCCTGCCACGAGCCTGCATGAGCACTTCCAGCCTTCCGACCAAGCACACCCGTCTGTTGATCCTCGGCTCCGGCCCCGCCGGCTGGACCGCCGCGGTCTATGCCGCGCGCGCCAACCTCAAGCCGCTGGTGGTCACCGGCCTGCAGCAGGGCGGCCAGCTGATGACCACCACCGAAGTGGACAACTGGCCGGGCGATGCCCACGGCCTGATGGGCCCGGACCTGATGGCGCGCATGCAGGCCCATGCCGAGCGCTTCGACACCGAAGTGGTGTTCGACCACGTCCACACCGCCGATCTGTCCAAGCGCCCGTTCACCCTGACCGGCGACAACGCACAGTACACCTGCGACGCGCTGATCATCGCCACCGGCGCCACCGCCAAGTACCTCGGCATTCCGTCCGAGGAAGCCTTCAAGGGCCGCGGCGTGTCGGCCTGCGCCACCTGCGACGGCTTCTTCTACAAGGACCAGGACGTGGTCGTGGTCGGTGGCGGCAACACCGCCGTGGAGGAAGCGCTGTACCTGTCCAACATCGCCCGCAAGGTCTACCTGGTGCACCGCCGCGACACCCTGCGCGCGGAAAAGATCATGCAGGACAAGCTGTTCGCAAAGGTCGCCGCCGGCAAGATCGAGACCGTCTGGCACCACCAAGTGGACGAAGTGCTGGGCAACGACATGGGCGTGACCGGCGTGCGGGTCAAGTCCACGCAGGACGGCAGCACCCGCGACATCGACGCCCACGGCTTCTTCGTCGCCATCGGCCATCACCCGAACACCAACCTGTTCGACGGCCAGCTGGAGATGGAAAACGGCTACCTGAAGATCCACTCCGGCATCGCCGGTAATGCCACCGCCACCAACATCGAAGGCGTGTTCGCCGCCGGCGACGTCACCGACCAGCACTACCGCCAGGCCATCACCTCGGCCGGCTTCGGCTGCATGGCAGCGCTGGACGCCGAGCGCTTCCTCGACCAGCAGGGCTGAGGCCAGCCCTGTCGCCGGGTCGCCACCGCATGGCGCGCATCCGCTGGCTGGATTCATTGCGGGCCATCCCGGCCGAACGCTGGGATGGCCTGCATGACGGTTGCAATCCTTTCATCAGCCACGCCTTCCTCGCCGGCCTGGAACAGCATGGCTGCCTGCGCCCGGAATGGGGCTGGACGCCGCACCACCTGACCCTGTGGCGTGGCGATGAACTGGTCGGCGCAGTACCGGGCTACCTGAAGGAAAACTCGCACGGCGAGTTCGTGTTCGACCACGCCTGGGCGCATGCCTATGCGCGGCATGGGCTGGACTACTTCCCCAAATGGCTCGGCGCCGTGCCCTATTCGCCGGTCACCGGCCCGCGCCTGCTGGCCCGCGATGACGACGACCGCCGCGCCCTGTTGCATGCCATCGTCGAGCACGTGCAGGCCGCCGGGCTGTCGTCGGCCCACGTCAATTTCCACGAAGCCGCCGAGGACGAGTTGTTCGACGACGATTGGCTGCAACGGCTGGACGTGCAGTTCCAGTGGCAGCGCCGGCCCGGCTGGGAATGCTTCGGCGATTTCCTCGCGGCGATGGACAACAAGCACCGCAAGAACATCCGCCAGGAACGCGCCAAGATCGCCCGCGCCGGCATCGGCTTCCGCATCGTCCACGGTGACGAGGCCAGTGACGACGACCTGCGTGCGATGCACGGTTTCTACCTGCAGACCTTCGCCGAATACGGCAACGCCCCGGCGCTGACGCTGCCATTCCTGCGCCATCTGGCCGAGCGGATGCCGCGGCAACTGGTGCTGTTCCTCGCCATGCAGGACGACGTGCCGATTGCCGGCGCCCTGTGCCTGCGCGGCGGCGACACGCTGTATGGCCGCTACTGGGGCGGCGCCGCCCTGCCCGGCCTGCATTTCGAGACCTGTTACTACCAGGGCATCGACTACTGCCTGCGCGAAGGCCTGCAACGCTTCGAGCCCGGCGCGCAGGGCGAGCACAAGCTGGCGCGCGGCTTCCTGCCGACCGAGGTGCGCAGCCGTCACTGGATCGGCGACCCGGCATTCCGGCAGGCGCTGGCGGACTGGTGCGGCAAGGAGCGGTTGGACGTGGCGCGCTACGCAAGGCAGTTGGCGGCCCACTCACCGTTCAAGCCGTAGATGCGGGGCTTGCCCCGCATGAGGCCTTCCCGACCAAGCCCCGTGCCGGGCAAGCCCGGCACCTACGAGATTTTTGCGAATGGTCATGCCGTGGATGCGGGACCTGCCCCGCATGCAGCACTCCCGGTGAAGCGCCGTGCGGGGCAAGCCCCGCACCTACAATGCGGTGCATGAGCCGCCCCCCGTTCCTGCTGCCACCTGCCCCTGACGCGCCGTTCCCGCCGGCCGAACTGGCACTGCACGAACCCGACGGCCTGCTCGCCGTCGGCGGCGACCTGTCCCCGGCGCGCCTGCTCAACGCCTATGCCGGCGGCGTGTTCCCGTGGTTTTCCGAAGGCCAGCCGCTGCTGTGGTGGTCGCCGGACCCGCGCATGGTGTTCCGCACCGATGGCGTGCGCCTGTCCTCGCGCTTCCGCCGCGGGTTGCGCGCCAGCACGTGGCGCATCACCGCCGATACCGCGTTCGCCGCGGTGATGCGGGCCTGCGCACAGGCCCCACGCCCGGGCCAGGACGGTACATGGATCACCAACGACATGCTCCACGCCTACGTCGAACTGCACCGGCTCGGCCACGCCCATTCGCTGGAGGTCCGCGACGGCGACGAACTGGTCGGCGGCATCTACGGCGTGGCCATCGGCCGCATGTTCTTCGGCGAGAGCATGTTCAGCGCCCGCAGCGGCGGCTCCAAGGTGGCGCTGGCCTCGCTGGCGCAGGCATTGCACGACTGGGGTTGGCCGTTGATCGACGCCCAGGTCGAGAACCCGCACCTGCTGCGCATGGGCGCCACCCACCTGCCGCGCGACGCTTTCCTGTCCCAGGTCCGGCAACTGGTGCGGCTGCCGGAGCCGGCGGGCAGCTGGACCCGGCGTTTCGGTGAACGGGCGGCGGCGGAGCTGGCCTGAACGGGCCTTTCAATGGATCGTTTAACGCAAACTTTGCATGATCGGGCGACGCGGGGTAAAATACCCGGCTTCCGGGCCTGAAAAGGCCACCCGCAGAACCGCACAGGATTACATGTCGAAAGACGACTCCATCGAGTTCGAAGGCACCGTCAGCGAGACGCTTCCGAACACCACGTTCCGCGTCCGGCTGGAAAACGGGCACGAGATCATCGCCCACATCTCCGGCCGCATGCGCAAGAACTACATCCGCATCCTCACCGGCGACCGCGTCAAGGTGGAAATGACGCCGTACGACCTGACCAAGGGCCGCATCACCTACCGCATGAAATAAGCGGATTCGGGTTTGCCTGAAAAGCCAGCCGTTGTGCTGGCTTTTTTGCGTTGGGTTGGAATGACACCCGGCCAAGGCCGGGTGCTACAGAGCATGTGCGTTGATGCCGATAGGTGTGGTGGGTGCCGACCGTTGGTCGGCACTATCTGCCATCGCCCGGCCAAGGCCGGGCGCTACAAAACGGCGCGGCATCAGCCCGCGCCGCACCTCCATTCCCCGTTCCCTGCTTCACTCCACCGTCGCCGGCAACAGGCGCTCCGGCTCGGGCGTGGCCTCGACCACCAGCTCGCCGTCGCGCACGTCGATGCCGACCTTGCCACCGCCCACCAGCTTGCCGAACAGCAGTTCGTCGGCCAGCGGGCGCTTGATCCTGTCCTGGATGACCCGCGCCATCGGCCGCGCACCCATGTCCGGGTCGAAGCCGTGCTGGGCCAACCAGTCGCGCGCGGCCGGCGTGGCCGACAGCGCCACGTGCTTGTCCTGCAACAGCATTTCCAGTTCGATCAGGAACTTGTCCACCACCCGCAGGATGTGCTCGAAGCCCAGCGCCTGGAACTGCACCACCGCATCCAGCCGATTGCGGAATTCCGGGGTGAAGCTCTTGCGGATCACCTCCATCGCGTCGGTGGCGTGGTCCTGCTTGGTGAAGCCGATCGAGCGCCGCGAAGCCTGCACCGCGCCAGCGTTGGTGGTCATCACCAGGATCACGTTCTTGAAGTTGGCCTCGCGGCCGTTGGTGTCGGTGAGGATGCCGCGGTCCATGACCTGCAGCAGGATGTTGAAGATGTCCGGGTGCGCCTTCTCCACCTCGTCCAGCAGCAGCACGCAGTGCGGGGTCTTGACGATCTTCTCGGTCAGCAGCCCGCCCTGGTCGAAGCCGACGTAGCCCGGGGGCGCGCCGATCAGGCGGCTGATCGAATGCGGCTCCATGTATTCGGACATGTCGAAGCGCACCAGCTCGATGCCCAGTTGCAACGCCAGCTGGCGGGTGACCTCGGTCTTGCCCACCCCGGTGGGGCCGGCGAACAGGAAGTTGCCGATCGGCTTCTCCGGGTTGCCCAGCCCCGAGCGCGACAGCTTGATCGCCGAGGCCAGCGATTCGATCGCCGGGTCCTGGCCGAAGATCACCATCTTCAGGTTGCGCTCCAAGTGCTGCAGCACGTCCTTGTCGGTGGCGGTGACCTGCTTGGCCGGGATCCGCGCCATCTTGGCGACGATGGCCTCGACCTCCTCGACGTCGATGGTCGCCTTGCGCTCGTCCTCCGGCAGCAGCCGCTGGCGCGCGCCGGCCTCGTCGATCACGTCGATGGCCTTGTCCGGCAGCAGGCGGTCGCCGATGTGCTTGACCGACAGGTCCACCGCCGCCTGCAAGGCGTCGTCGGCGTAGGTCACGCTGTGGTGCGCCTCGTACTTGGGGCGCAGGCCCTTGAGGATCTCGTAGGCCTCGCCCACGGTCGGCTCGACGATGTCGATCTTCTGGAAGCGCCGCGCCAGCGCGCGGTCCTTCTCGAAGATGCCGCGGTATTCTTGGAAGGTCGTCGAACCGATGCAGCGCAGCTCGCCCGAGGCCAGCGCCGGCTTGATCAGATTGGAGGCGTCCATCGTGCCGCCCGAGGCCGAGCCGGCGCCGATGATGGTGTGAATCTCGTCGATGAACAGCACCGCGCCGGGCACCTTCTTCAGCGCGGTGATCACGCCCTTCAGGCGCTTCTCGAAATCGCCGCGGTACTTGGTGCCGGCCACCAGCGCGCCCAGGTCCAGCGAATAGATCACCGCGTCGGCCAGCACCTCGGGCACCTCGCCGTCGACGATGCGCTTGGCCAGGCCTTCGGCAATCGCGGTCTTGCCGACGCCGGCTTCGCCGACGTACAGCGGGTTGTTCTTGCGGCGGCGGCACAGCACCTGGATGGTGCGCTCGATCTCGTCGCGGCGCCCGACCAGCGGGTCGATGCGGCCGGCGCGGGCCTGTTCGTTGAGGTTGCTGGCGTATTCGGCCAGCGCGTCGCCCTTGGCCTCGCCCTCGCCGCCCTCAATCCGGCCCTCGCCGTCGATGGAAGGTGCGGCCTCGCCCTCTTCGCCGACCTTGGCGATGCCATGCGAGAGGTAGTTGACGATGTCCAGCCGGGTCACGTCCTGCTGGTTCAGGTAGTAGACCGCGTGCGAGTCCTTCTCGCCGAAGATCGCCACCAGCACGTTGGCGCCGGTGACCTCCTTCTTGCCCGAGGACTGCACGTGGTAGACCGCCCGCTGCAACACGCGCTGGAAGCCGAGCGTGGGCTGGGTGTCGCGGCCATCGTCGTCGGCAAGCCGCGACACCGAGGTTTCCACCGCCTGCTCCAGTTCCTGCCGCAGGCGCTCCAGGTCGGCACCGCAGGCCTTGAGCACGGCCTGCGCGGACGGATTTTCCAGCAGCGCCAGCAGCAGGTGCTCGACGGTCATGAATTCGTGGCGGGCCTCGCGGGCGCGCTTGTAGCACTGGCCAATCGTCTGTTCGAGGTCTTTGCTGAACATGGGGGGCTCCGACTGCGGTTGCAGACAATATGCGGCCTTGCCGCACGATTTCCACAACCCGGCCGGATATGGCCGTTCAGGCAGGCGTCGGGATCGGCCGTGCCGGCCTCAGGCCTTTTCCATCGTGCACAGCAGCGGGTGCTGGTTCATGCGCGCGAATTCGTTGACCTGGGCGACCTTGGTCTCGGCCACCTCGCGGCTGTAGACGCCGCAGATGCCGCGGCCGCGGGTGTGGACGTGCAGCATCACTTGGGTGGCGCGGTCCAGGTCCATGCCGAAGAAATCCTGCAGCACGGTCACCACGAAATCCATCGGGGTGTAGTCGTCGTTGAGCAGCATCACCTGGTACAGCGGCGGCGGCGCGACTTCGGGCTTGCCGGTCTCCACCAGCAGGGCATGGTCGTTTTCGTGTTGGAGCTTGCGTGGCATCGGCGAATTATAGCGGTTGGCCCCGTCCGCCCGCGCCCGGCCCGCCCCGGTCGCCGCTACAATTCCCGCCTGCCCACATTCCCCGCAGGGACCGCATGAAGAAGATCGCAATCGCAGTGGCAATGGCCGGCCTGATGGCCGGCATGACCGGAACCGCAGGCGCCGGCGAACCGGACCCGGGCATCAAGGCACAGCTCGATTCGCTGGAGTACGCCTACGAAGTCGACGAGGACGGCGACTACCGCATGGTGTTCGACATGGAGGACGAGCGCACCCAACTGGTGTTCGTGCGTTCGACGGTCGAAACCTACGGCAACCACCGCGTCCGCGAGATATGGTCGCCCGGCTACAAGTCGTCCGGCCCGCAGTTCCCGGCGCTGATCGCCAACCGCCTGCTGGAGGACTCCAACGACTCCAAGCTGGGCAGTTGGGTCAAGCAGGGCGACGCGGCCATGTTCGTGGTCAAGATCGACGCCGACGCCGGCGCGGAAATGCTGAGCGACGCCATCGACGCGGCGATCAGGAGCGCCGACGCGATCGAGCTGGAACTGACCTCGAAGGACGACTTCTGAGCGTGGATGCGATGCGGTCCGAGCGCTGGGCGCCACGCGTCACCGTGGCCACCGTGGTGTCCCGCGCCGGGCAGCTGTTGCTGGTCGAGGAAGAAAAGGCCGGCCGGCGGGTGCTGAACCAGCCGGCCGGGCACCTGGAACCCGGCGAAAGCCTGCTGGAAGCCGCCGTACGCGAAACCCGCGAGGAAACCGGCTGGGACGTGCGCCTGACCGCCTTCATCGGCAGCTACCAGTGGGCCGCGCCGGATGGCACGCCGTTCCTGCGCTTCGCCTTCGCCGCCGAGCCGGTGCTTCATCATCCCGGACAGGCGCTGGACGACGGCATCGTGCAGGCGCTGTGGCTGACCCCGGCGGCGATCCAGGCGGACATGGCGCGGCTGCGCAGCCCGCTGGTCTGGCAGACGCTGTCGGACTGGCTGGCCGGCCAGCGCCATCCGCTGTCGCTGGTGAGGCAGCTGCCGTGAGCATCGCGCGGACCTTGGCCTCCCCCCTCCCATCCTCCCCCGCAAGCGGGGGAGGTGCCGTCGTGCCATGCACAATCGGCTCCGATTGGACTCGGGGAAGGTGAAAGATGGTGGCTGACGTCATTGTCGGAGTATCGGGCGGCGTGGATTCCTCGGTCGCCGCGCTGCTGCTGGTGCAGCAGGGGCGCGAGGTCGCCGGCCTGTTCATGCAGAACTGGGCCGACGATGGTTCCGGGGAGTGTCGGGCAGAGGATGACCGCCGCGACGCGGTGGCGGTCTGCGGCCGGCTCGGCATTCCGTTCCATTTCCGCGACTTCTCCGCCGAATACTGGCGGGGCGTGTTCGAGCACTTCCTCGCCGAGTACGCCGCCGGGCGCACCCCCAACCCGGACGTGCTGTGCAACCGCGAGGTCAAGTTCAAGCACTTCCTCGATGCGGCCCGCGAACTGGGCGCGCAGCGCATCGCCACCGGCCATTACGCGCAGGTGGCGCAGGCCGGCGGCCGCTGGCGGCTGCTGCGCGGCGCCGACCGCGGCAAGGACCAGAGCTATTTCCTGCACCAGCTGGGGCAGGAACAGCTGGCCGCCACCCTGTTCCCGATCGGCCACCTGGAAAAGAGCGAGCTGCGCCGCATCGCCCGCGAGGCCGCGCTGCCGACGCATGCCAAGAAGGATTCCACCGGCATCTGCTTCATCGGCGAGCGCGACTTCCGCCAGTTCCTCGGCCAGTACCTGCCCGCGCGCGAAGGCGAGATCCACGACCCGCAAGGCCGCGCCATCGCCCGCCACCCCGGCGTGTTCTATTTCACCCTGGGCCAGCGCGAGGGGCTGAACATCGGCGGCGTGCGCGGCCGCCCGGCGGCGCCGTGGTACGTGGTCGGCAAGGACGTGGCGCGCAACATCCTGTACGTGGACCAGGGCCACGACAGCCCCTACCTGCAATCGCACTGGCTGCGCAGCGAGGCCATGCACTGGATCGCCGGCGCGCCGCCGGCCGCCGCCTTCGAATGCACCGCGCAGACCCGCTACCGCCAGCCCGACGAGCCGTGCACGGTGAACGTGCGCGACGACGGTACGCTGGAGGTCCGCTTCGCGCATGCGCAGCGCGCGGTGACCCCCGGCCAGTCGCTGGTGCTGTACGACGGCATGGAATGCCTGGGCGGCGCGGTGATCGCCGCCACCGATGCACCGCTGGAGCAGCGCACCCGGCAGCCCGTATCCCCCGAGAGGCAAGCATGAGTTCTTCGTTCGACGACCGCGTACTGGCACTGGCCGGCATCGCCCAGGCCCTGCAACAGGTGCGGCGCATCGCCGAGACCGGCCATTCCGACGCCGCCGTGGTGCATACCGCGATGGACAGCGTGATGCGCATCGACGCGCCCACTCCGGCCGCGGTGTACGGCGACCCCCGGCAACTGGAGCCGGGCCAGCGCCTGCTGCGCGACTACTTCCGCAACCAGGGCAAGGACGAGCTGCTGCCGCGGCTGGCGCTGGCGGTGATGCAGCTGGAGCGCCGCTTCGTGCGCGAGGACGCGGCCATCGCCAAGGTGCAGGCCGGCGTCCAGCGCAATGCCGGGCTGGCGCGCGAACTCGGCGACAGCGCCCACCCCGACGTGCTGGCGGCAATGGGCGGCCTGTACGCGGACACCATCAGCCAGCTCAAGCCGCGGATCATGGTGCAGGGCAACCCGCATTACCTGGGCCAGGCCGGGGTGGTGGCCGAAATCCGCGCCCTGCTGCTGGCCGCGGTGCGCTCGGCGGTGCTGTGGCGCCAGCTCGGCGGCAGCTACTGGGATTTCCTGTTCTCGCGCAAAGGCATGCTGGAAACGATCGAACGGCAATTGCGCGGGGGCGGCTAAAGACCCACCCCACCCGGCCGATACTGCAATCGTGACACTGCCGAGAACGTCCATGTATTCACGCATTGCTATCCGCCTGGCCGCCCCGCTGGCCCTGACTTTCCTGCTCCCGGTGGCAGCCGCGTTCGCGTGGCCCTCCGCCGCGGTATGGGCGATCCTGACCACGATGGTCCTGAGCTGGCTGGTGTTCGCCTGGTGGAGCGTGCATGGCCAGGCCCAACGCTCCCCGGAACACGCCCGCGTGCTCAAGGAGCAGGACCAGTTGCTCAACGAGCTGCGCAGCTTCGTCAGCAACGAGATCGACGGTTCGCGCGGCGAGATCGAGCGCGCCCGCGAGCTGATCCGCCAGGCGGTGGCCGGCCTCGGCGGCAGCTTCGACGCGATGAGCCGCAAGTCGCGGCAGCAGAGCCAGGCGCTGGCCCGCATCGTCGACCGTGCCGGTGAAGACGGCGGCGGCGGCGTGGACGTGGCCCGCTTCGCCCAGAACGCCAGCCAGCAGATGGAGCAACTGGTCGAGGCGCTGGAGCAGGTCAGCGGCCAGAGCAGCAACACCGTGCAGCACATCGACCAGATGGCGCAGCACCTGGACGGCATCTTCGCGCTGCTGGAGGACGTCAAGTCGATCGCCGACCAGACCAACCTGCTGGCGCTGAACGCGGCCATCGAGGCGGCCCGTGCCGGCGAGGCCGGCCGCGGCTTCGCGGTGGTCGCCGACGAGGTGCGCAACCTGTCCGAGCGCTCGACCACCTTCAACGAGCAGATCCGCAAGCTGGCGCACAGCTCCAAGGACGCCATCGCCAAGGTCCGCGAAACCGTCTCGCACATGGCCTCGCGCGACATGGACCGCTCCCGCGAGGCGCGCCAGGAAGCGGCGGCGATGCTGGACAGCGTGGCCGCGATCAACGCCTCGCTGGGCGACGGCATGCGCGAGATCTCCGAGTGCGGCCGCGCCATCGACGGCAGCGTCGCCGAGGCGGTGCGCGCCCTGCAGTTCGAGGACATCGCCACCCAGGCGCTGGGCGGCGTGCATACCCACCTGGACCGCCTGACCGCGATCAACCGCGAAGCCGTGGCCCTGCAGGAGCTGCTGCACCGCAGTGGCGGCGTGCTCGACAGCGAACTGGTGACCGCACTGCAGCGCACCGGCAGCCGCCTGCGCGAGATGCGCAGCGAGTGGGAACGCCCGCCGCACAAGCCGGTGGCGCAGCAGAGCATGGGCAGCGGGACGGTGGAGCTGTTCTGAGCCCCCGGCCCGCGTGATCCCGAACAGCCCCGGCCCCGGCCGGGGCTTTGCTGTCGCCGCCCACCGCCATCTCCTGCCGCATGATCCTCCGCGCCACCCAGGACAACCCCGCCACGCCGTTCCCGTCGGAACCGGCAAGCGCGGCGGTTGCGTCCGCGCGGCCGGCGGCCATGCCGGGGGCGGCGCTGCTGGCACTGGAAGTACTGGCGCAGCAGGAACTGGCGCAACTGCGGCGGCAGCTGGAGCAGGAACCCGAAGATCCCCCCATCGCCCCGTTGGCCGCCCTGCTCGCCTGGGACCTGGGGTTGACGGAAACGCGGTAGCCGCCGCGCGACCGCGGAAGACGGCTCTTGCATGTCCCTGTAGATGCGGGGCTTGCCCCGCATGGGGCATTGCCGGGCAAGCTCCCGTGCCGGGCGAGCCCGGCACCTGCGAGGGCCGATTCGTGCGAGGGGAGTCTCGCCATCCCCAGCATGCCTGCCACGCCCTTGTAGATGCGGGGCTCGCCCCGCATGAGGCACTACCGGGCGAGCCCGGCACCTGCGAGGAAGGTCACGGAAGCCTGACTGCAACGCGCCGTGGACAGGACCTCAGAGGGTGACGATCGGCGCGTCCGGGCGGGCCGGCAACGCCGGCTCCCTGCCCTCTTCGTTGCGCCGGCGCAGCCACTGCGCCATGTCCCGCGGCGGCAGCGGCCGCGAATACAGGTAGCCCTGCATTTCATCGCAGCCCTGGCGCTGCAGCATCGCCTCCTCCAACGGCGTCTCCACGCCTTCGGCCACCACCTGCATGCCCAGCGCATGCCCGAGCTGGACGATGGCCTGGGTCACCTCGGCAGTGCCGGCGTCCTGGCGCATGCCATGCACGAAGCTGCGGTCGATCTTCAGCCGCTGCACCGGGAACCGGTTGAGGTAATGCAGGTTGGAGAAGCCGGTGCCGAAGTCGTCCACCGCCAGCGGCACGCCGTGCCGCTCGAAGGTGTCGAAGCACTGGCGCAGCACCTCGGTGTCGCGGATCAGCGCCGATTCGGTCAGTTCCAGCTCCAGCCGCTGCGGCGGCCAGCCGTGGCGCTCGCAGATGCGGACCACCCGCTCGGCGAAGCCGGGCTCGCGCAGCTGCATGGCCGACACGTTCACCGCGATGCGCTCGAACTCCAGCCCCGCCGCCTGCCATACCGAGGCCTGCCGGCAGGCCTCGTCCAGCACCCATTCGCCGATGCGGACGATCTCGCCGCAGCGCTCGGCCACCGGGATGAACTCGGCCGGGTTGCAGGGCTCGCCGTCCGGGCGCATCCAGCGCAGCAGCGCCTCGATGGCCGGGGCGCGGTTCGGGTCGCTGCCGACCAGCGGCTGGTAGGCGAGGTGGAATTCCTCGCGCTCCAGTGCGCCGTGCAGCGCGTGTTCGATTTCCAGGCGGCGCTGGATGTGGGCCAGCGCGTCCTGGCTGTAGTACTGGAAGGTGTTGCGCCCGGTTTCCTTGGCCGCGTGCATCGCCGCGTCGGCCGCGCGCAGCAGCGCGTCGAAATCCTGCCGCGCATCGTCCGGCAGGGCGATGCCGATGCTGGCCCCGACCTTGAGCGTGGCGTCGTCGCGGTGCAGCGGCGTGGCCAGCGAGGCGATCAGCTTGCGGGCGACGTGGCCGGCGTCCTCCGGGTCGGCCAGGTCGCGCAGCACGACGATGAACTCGTCGCCGTTGAAGCGCGCGAACAGGTCGGCGTTGCGCAGGTTCTGGTGCAGCCGCGAGGCCGCCGCCTTGAGCAATACGTCGCCGGTGGCGTGGCCGAAGGTGTCGTTGATCGCCTTGAAGCCGTCCAGGCCGATGAACAGCATCGCCAGCACGGTGCCGTGCTGGCGCGCTTCGAGCAGGGCCGCCTGCGCCTGCTCACGCAGCAGCACGCGGTTGGGCAGGCCGGTCAGCAGGTCGTAGTGGGCGAGCAGTTCGATGCGCTCGTTGGCCTCGCGCTCGCGGGTGATGTCGCGGAACAGCACGACGAAGCGCTCGGGCAGGCCCTCGCGCCGGTCCAGCTCGATCTGCACCTGCACCCACACGCGCTGGCCGGAATGGCGGTAGAAGCACAGGTCCAGCTGCTCGGGCAGGCCGCCGTCGGCAATGCGCAGCAGCGCGGCCTCGAAGCCGTCGCGCGAATCCTGCGTGTACAGGGCCAGTGCCTGCTCCAGCGTCACCGGCTCCTTGCGCAGGCCGTGGATGCGGTAGCACTCCTCGGTCCACAGCATGCTGCGGGTGGCGACCTCGATCTCGCAGCCGCCGATGCGGCCCAGCGCGGACACCCGGTTCAGCAGTTCGGTGCGCCAGCGGACCAGCGCATCGGTCTGGTGCTGCTCGGTGATGTTCTGCACCTGCCCGCGCACCTTGCCGATGCCGCCCCCGTCTCCCGGCTCGGGCTGCATCCATACCCCCAATTGCAGGCTGGCTTCGCCGGCGTCGGCCGCCGGCACCGCCAGTTCGAAATGCTGTGGCTGGCCTTCACGGTGCAGCCGCCGCCATGCCGTCATTGCCTGCTGGCGCGCGGGCCGGTCGAGCAGGGACAGCCAGCGCCGGTTTTCCGGCAGGCTGCCGGGCGCGCGGCCCAGGGCGGCATGCAGCTCGGGGGACCACAGGAAGCGCCCGTCGCGCCGCGACCAGTGCCACCCGCCCAGCCCGGCGATGTGCCGGACCTGCCCCAATTGCACCTGCTGCTCGTGCAGTTCGGCTTCCAGCGCCTTCACCCGGGCTTCGTCGCTGCCCGGCAGTGCCTGCAGCGAGGGTTCGCCGACGGTGGCGGCCTCGACCGTGCAGATGTAGGCCGACACCGCGCCTTCAGGCGCGTGGACCGCGCTCAGGAAACCCTGCAGGCAACCGCCGTTGCCGGGGATGGAGCACGGCTGCATGCCCTGCGCGCAGGCCAGCCGGCGCACGCCGGCCAGGGCAAGGCGGTGCGTGGACAGGCTGCGGTGCAGCCCCTGTCCGCGCGCAGCCGCATTGGCGGCCAATGGTCGCCCTTCCGGGTCCAGCAACACGATCGCCCCCGCCAACGGGTGGCTCAGCATGCCTGCGATGACGCCTTGATCCACGCAGTACCGCTCCCAATCCTCTTCCCGCGACACGGGTACGTCATCGTTAACGGCGCGCCCCGTCGAAAATTGAGGACTGCGTCATCACCCCCGCTGCCGGTAAGATGAACCCCGGTTCCCTACCCGGCACACCACGCACCAATGGAGACCGGCCAGCCCCGCGCCCACC
>NZ_LDJP01000085.1 GCF_001431505.1 Stenotrophomonas daejeonensis | reverse complement strand
CCTTCCGGCCCGTGCCCCTGGTTTTTGCCGGGGGTCGTGTCTTCGATCCGCTCCCACTGGGTATGAGTCAACTCGTAGCGGCTGGGCCGCGATTGCTTGATCTTCGACATCTGCCAAAGATATCGGCTGAATGTCGATTCGGCCTAGAGCATGTGGCCTTCCCATGACAGCCAGGTGGGGGGCAAGCCCCACACCTACCCGCCTGGCCGAATACGCCCTGTGCCCGTGCGCCATTCGCTCTCCGGCCCACGCCAGTGCGCTCCATCGCCACGCCATCAATGCGCGCAAGCCGTGCGTCCTCGCTCCTTAGGGAGGGGCTTGAAGCTGAAACTTCATGCCAAAGGGTTGCACGGAGAGACGAGGCTTGAGGGTGTGCTGCGGATGACCGCTGAAAGAGTTGGGGACCGCCATCTTCCGCGATGGTCATCGTCATATGCCGGGGTGCACGGCATGTTCATGATCTTTTGTTGTTTGTGCGACGCGGCAAGTCTTTGAATGAAGGGTTTTTCCCGAGTTCGATGGCCATGGCATCAAGGCGGCAGGCGCCGGCATGCTTGACGCATGACACTTGTCGCTTGGAAGATCGGCAGCGGGGTATTTCATCTATTGGATAGGGTCAGGGGCTCCTGAGCGGGCCGTCATGGCCGTGCATTGGCGTACATACGGTTTCATGCAAGTAACTACAGGAGTGGGCTGCATGGCGTGTTTCGAAGGAAATTTCCGGTCTTTCTTGCGCGAGCTGATTTTTCAAAAAGAATCAGGAGGAGATGGGCAAAGGTCGATTTGTCGAGTGCCGTTTGCCGTTGCTCTCTGGTTGTTGGGTGCCGCTTGCGGATTCACGCCGCAGGATGCTTCGGCCATGATCATGGTCAAAACATGCGGTAAAACCACCATTACCACGACTGATCCAGTGTCCAATCAGACATACGTGCGCGATGAATACGTATGCGATGAATATTACATGCCGGAGCCTTGGTCCCCCAGCATGGATCGTGTTGACCGCGGGGTGGGGCCGGTAGGGCGCGGGCCGCATAATGGAATATCCGACACCCAATTGGCCAAGGTCATACAGACCAAGGAGCAAGATACTTGCGAAGGGCAGGAGGTGACGAGCCAGCCGGTCATCATTGCCACGGGCAACAAGATCAAGCCGGAGGCCGATTTCACCGCTGGGCAGGGCAAGACGGGTGTTGGCGTTCTGCGCCTATATGACAAGGCAGTGGTGAAATCCGGAATCTTTGGGGCAAGGTGGGCTTCCAATCTCGAATACAGCCTGACATTTGCCTATGGCAGCGTGCAGTGTGCCGGAAAATTGGATGCGGCCACGACTTGTTCGCCCGGTGCAAATGCGCTATCCAATATTTATGCCTATCGGGCCAGTGGTTATGGTATCGAGTTCAGCAAGGACGCGGCGGGTATCTGGAAAGACAGCAAAGGTAATGTGCTGGCCAAGAGTGGAGCGAATTGGGTTCTGACGAACGAGGATGGGTCGAAAGACACCTACGACAGCCAAGGGCGTCCCCTGAGCATCGTGGATGAACGCGGTATTGGTACCACCTACACCTATACCAACAATCGGCTCGCCACGATTACCCATACCACCGGCAAGACGCTGTCTTTCACCTGGTCAGGCAGCAGGGTATCCCGCATCACCGATCCGGCCGGCAAAGCCTATGTCTATGCCTACAACAGTGCCGGCTACCTTGCATCGGTGACCTATCCCGACTCCCTGGGCGTGCGTGGCTATCTGTACGAAGACGCGAAGCAGCCCGGCGGCCTGACCGGCATCACCATCAACGGAGTGCGTTACAGCAAGTACAGCTACTATGCCGATGGCCGGGTAAAAAGTTCCGGCCTGGGTGCGAATGGAGACATCGACAGAAGCTCTTTCGTTTATGCCACGGATCATGTGAATGTCACCAATGCGCTGGGCCAGGTGGTACGCCACGAGATAGCGGAGATCAATGGCAGCAAGCGCGTCATTGGCGTGGAGCGCCCGGCCAGTCCCGTTTGCCCGGCCGGGGGGAAATACACGGCCTATCTGGCCAGCGGCAACATCGATTACCAGATCGATGCACTCGGTATCAAAACCGATTACAGCTACGATGCCGATGACCGCTTGACCCGGAAGATCACGGGTATCGGTCCCAACGGTGAAACCGACCAGCGCCAGATCACCGACTACCTCTGGGACGCAACCCACAAGGGCCGGCTGCTGGCCATCAAGGTGTATGGCACCAGCACCAGCCAGAAGCTTTCGGAAACCACCTATGCCTATTATCCCGATGGCGACGCCCGCGCCCGGCTGTTGCAATCGGTAACGGTGAAGAACCTCACCGGCAATGGCGTTGCCAATGCCACCCAGGTTACCGGTTATGCCTATACCCTGCGTGCCAACAAGCTGATCGCCACGATGACGGTGGATGGCCCGGCGGCGGGAACGGGGGACGCGGTGACTTACGGCTACGACACGGCCGGCAACCTGACCTCGGTCAAGAACAGCCTGAACCACACGACCACCTATGGCAGCTACACCGCCCTGGGCCTGCCCGGCAAGGTGACCGGTGCCAATGGCGACGTCGTGGACTACACCTACGATGCAATGGGGCGCATGACTTTGCAGCGCACATATCTCAACGGAGGTAGCCAGAATTATCGGTATGAATATGATGCTGCTGGTAATTTGATTCGGGAATCACGGCCCGACGGGGGAGGGCGCCAGTATTTCTATCTTGCTTATAACCCGGCGTGGCCAACTGTCATTAGCATGTCGACGACTGTGGCGGAAGAGCAGCGAAAGATTTTCACCAGGAATGCATTGGGTCTTGTCACGGGGGAAACGTTGCAGAGTGGAAGGTTGATACCGGCGCCGAGCAGTATTTTCTGCAGGAAATATCCACTGGATGAAAGCTGCCTTTTCGCTGAGGAGCTTGAATGGTCGTATACGGATGTCGCCAAGATTTTCATGGACTACGACGCCGGCGGCTTCCTCCAGGCGGTCCGCGGCAACAACGGCCAGAACATCCGCTACACCTATGATGCCAACGGCAACGTGGTGACGGTCAAGGATGCACTGAACCGCACTACTACCCTGAGCTACGACCGCCAGCAGAACCTCGTCCAGTCCAAGGACCCGCTGGGCAAATTGACCAAGTACGAATACGACCGCATCGGCCGCCTGACCAAGGTGACCGACCCACGTGGCAAGGCCACCAGCTATGTATATGACGGTTTTGGCCAGCTCTGGTCGCAGACCAGCCCGGATACCGGGACCACCACGTTCGAGTACGACAGCGGCGGCCGCACGACCCGGATGACGCGGGCTAATGGTGTGGCAACGACCTACACCCACGATGCACTGGGCCGGCCGACGTCGATCACCGCCGGTGGGCAGGTGCAGACGTTTGCCTGGGACACGTGCAGCAACGGCAAGGGCCGGCTGTGCGGGGTGGCCGATTCGAAGGGAGAGCTGACTTACACCTATACCCCGCAAGGCCAGCTGTTGACCCAAGGGCAGAAGATCGGCACCAGTACGGTGAACTTCGGGCAAAGCTATGCCTACGACAACCTGGGGCAGCTGACGGGTATTTCCTATCCCGGTGGGGTGAGCGTGGGCTATGGGTATCTGCTGGGGCAGGTGCAGGCCATGACGGTCAAGATCGGCAGCACGACCCACAACGTGGCCACCCAGCTTCGCCATGAGCCCTTTGGCCCGCTGTCGAGCTGGACCTATGGCAACGGCCTGATGCGCACCGCCAGTTTCGACATGGATGGACGGCTGACGGCCCTGAGCACTCGCAATGGCGCCGCCTACAGCCAGAAGCTGGACTACCAGTACACCACCGCCAACGAGATCAGCAGGATCACCAACGCCGCCATTACGCCCCTGACCCAGAGCTACGGCTACGATGCGCTTTCCCGGCTGACCACGGTAACGGCCAGCGGTGCGAACCAGAGCTTTGCCTGGGATGCCAACGGCAACCGCACCAGCCACGTTTGGGGTGGGCAGACGGACCTGTATGCCACGGCCAGCGGCAGCAACCGTTTGACCGGCATCACCGGCCCGCGAGCAACCAGCTATACCTACGATGCCAACGGCAACACCCTGAGCGGCGAAGGGGCCACCTACACCTACAGCCCGTTCAACCGGCTGAGCGGGGTCACGAAGGGCGGTAAAACGCAGGAGTACTGGATCAACCCGCTGGGCCAGCGGACACTGAAGCGTCAGACCGGTGTGCTGGATACGCAGCTGGGCTTTGTCTATGGTCCGAGCGGGCAGGTGGAAGTGGAGTATGCCTGGGGCGACAGCAATGCCAACCGGCGCTGGACGCACTACCTGCGGCTGCCCAATGGCGAACCGGTGGCGATGGTGCGCAACAAGCAGTTGTACATGATCCACACTGATCACCTGGGCCGCCCGGAGCTGGCGACCAACAGCGCCAAGGCGGTGGTATGGCGTGCCAACAACTACGCCTTCGACCGCACGGTGACGCTGGACAGCATTGGCGGGCTGAACCTTGGTTTCCCGGGGCAGTACCACGACGTGGAGACGGGGCTGGCGTACAACTACTTCCGGACGTACAACCCGAGGACGGGGAGGTATTTGGAGAGTGACCCGATTGGGTTGGCTGGGGGGATCAATACCTATGCCTATGTCGGCGGGAGTCCGGTCGTGTGGACGGACTCGCATGGGCTGGCTGGAGATCCTCTTGCAGGGTATAAGCCCATATACGGACCCATCATCACAAAGACCCCGACAACGCCAATTCACTGGGCCGAGAAATTTGTTTCTGGTCTAATTATTGGGAAAATTTCATTTGGGTCAACTGGTGTTAATAAGTATGGGCAGCTGACACCCAAGGCATCATCTTTACTGGGGAGGGCCTCTGTTTTTATTGCGCTCATGGAGCCGGTGGAGGTGGGTTGCGCAGAATTGGATTGCGATAAAAATGGAATATCAGATTATTTGGATAGAGATCCGAATATTTGCCCAGCCCCGGGGGCGGGAATGCCGCAGCAAATGGGTGATCAATATGGATTGTAATGGTTATAGCATGAAAAAATATTTTTCTGCCCTGATTTTTATTTTTCTTTATATTGCTGGGATATTGTGTGCATGGGGCGCCGGGATAAAAGGGTGGGGGGTGGTTTTTGCTTTTTTGTGGTTTTATGTTGTTTCGAAGATTGTTTCTTTCTTGGGGGGTAGATTGGGCTGGACTGAGAAATCTGATAAATGATGTGACAGTCCAACGACACCGAGTTGAGAGGGTTTATCTTCGGGATAAATGAATTGCTCTCCAGTCTTGCCCTGCTGGAAGTGGTGGCCGATGGTATGGCGGGCGAGCAATTACGCCTTTGATCGCACGGTGACGCTGGACAACATGGGCGGGCTGAACCTTGGTTTCCCGGGGCAGTACCACGATGGGGAGACGGGGCTGGCGTACAACTACTTCCGGACGTACAACCCGCGGACGGGCAGGTATTTGGAGAGTGACCCGATTGGGTTGACGGGTGGGATTAACACCTATGCCTATGTCGGGGGGAATCCGGTTGGCGGCATTGATCCATTGGGGCTGGAATGGACGTACAACTCCGCTACAGGAGTCCTGCGTCATGACGGCGCCTATGTGGCGACAGGCGATGCCGGTCATGGTGCCGGCTATAAAAACCCATGGATGCAAGGGGTGCCCAATACTGGGCCCTTGCCAACGGGGAGTTACACCATTGGGCCGCAATACAACAGCCCAAATACTGGGCGGGCAACAATGGCGCTTACACCAGCGCCGGATAACGAAATGTATGGCCGAAGTGCATTTCGTATTCATGGCGACAACAGTAGGCGGAATGGAACGGCCTCGGAGGGCTGCATGATCTTCGATAGAGATATTCGAGACCAGATTGCCAATAGCGGAGACAATGCTTTGGTAGTCGAAAATCCAATGCCTGTGATTATTCCATTCTGGTAACGACCATGAGACGAATCGCATTTTTGATTTTGATGTTTGTGGGCTTGTCGTCGGCATTCGCTGGCGATAAAGCACCTGTAGTCGCGCGCGACAGCAGTTCAGCCAATTTTGTCCATGGTGTGGGGAGCGTCACTGTGCATTTCGCAGGAGGTGATCTCAAAGTCACTGTGAAGACAAGCAAGGCGGCTGATGGGCTCTTCAAGGAGGGTTTCAGGTGGGGAGGCGAGGATGCTGTCTCGCCTTTGACTCTGACCACATCGATTGTTGTTCAGAGCGGTGCGGAAAAACTCTTTGTCCCACTGTCGGCCTATAGCGATCTTGGCGATCCGCGTCGGATTTCTTTAAGTGCCAATGCCACTGGTTTTGAACTTGCTATCATTGGTGGCGATGCTGGTGTTGCTTACAACGCTGTTCTTGTGTTTGAGGATGGATGGCTTATTCGTAGGCGGGTTACTCACGGCGAATTCCCAGACGAAGCGTGGGAGGAAACCAAATACGCTTACAACACGCTCAATAACTAGACAGTGTAGCGCTGCCAGCATCTATACCTATGTCGGGGGAAATTCGGTTGGCGACATTGTTCCATTAGGGCTATGAAAAAGAGTGCCAGAGACACTTTATTCGGTGGGGTGAGGGTGGGCTATGGGTATCTGCTGGGGCAGGTGCAGGCCATGACGGTCAAGATCGGCAGCACGACCCACAACGTGGCCACCCAGCTTCGCCATGAGCCCTTTGGCCCGCTGTCGAGCTGGACCTATGGCAACGGCCTGATGCGCACTGCCAGTTTCGACATGGATGGACGGCTGACGGCCCTGAGCACTCGAAATGGCGCCGCCTACAGCCAGAA
The DNA here is from genome assembly GCF_001431505.1 of Stenotrophomonas daejeonensis. Lineage (GTDB taxonomy): Bacteria > Pseudomonadota > Gammaproteobacteria > Xanthomonadales > Xanthomonadaceae > Stenotrophomonas > Stenotrophomonas daejeonensis. The sequence goes on along the minus strand of NZ_LDJP01000085.1, from coordinate 22,412 downwards.
GCTGGACTACCAATACACCGCTACCAACGAGATCAGCAGGATCACCAACGCCGCCAATACGCCCCTGACCCAGAGCTACGGCTACGATGCGCTTTCCCGGCTGACCACGGTAACGGCCAGCGGTGCGAACCAGAGCTTTGCCTGGGATGCCAACGGCAACCGCACCAGTCACGTTTGGGGTGGGCAGACGGACCTGTATGCCACGGCCAGCGGCAGCAACCGTTTGACCGGCATTACCGGCCCGCGTGCAACCAGCTATACCTACGATGCCAACGGCAACACCCTGAGCGGCGAAGGGGCCACCTACAGCTACAGCCCGTTCAACCGGCTGAGCGGGGTCACGAAGGGCGGTAAAACGCAGGAATACTGGATCAATCCGCTGGGTCAGCGGACGCTGAAGCGTCAGACCGGTGTGCTGGATACGCAGCTGGGCTTTGTCTATGGCCCGAGCGGGCAGGTGGAAGTGGAGTATGCCTGGGGCGACAGCAATGCCAACCGGCGCTGGACGCACTACCTGCGGCTGCCCAATGGCGAACCGGTGGCGATGGTGCGCAACAAGCAGTTGTACATGATCCACACCGATCACCTGAGTCGCCCGGAGCTGGCGACCAACAGCGCCAAGGCGGTGGTATGGCGTGCCAACAACTACGCCTTCGACCGCACGGTGACGCTGGACAGCATCGGCGGGTTGAACCTGGGCTTCCCCGGGCAGTACCACGACGTGGAGACGGGGCTGGCGTACAACTACTTCCGGACGTACAACCCGCGGACGGGGAGGTATTTGGAAAGTGATCCGATTGGATTAATGGGTGGGCTGAATACTTATGCCTATGTGGCAGGTAATCCTATGGGCTCCATTGATCCATTCGGTTTGGTGACTTGGAGGGGGACAGTTCACGGCGGGAGCTTGGCAGGCGTACTTGGATATCAAAAGATGAATCTCAGGCTGACTTCAGATTGTGCATTGGGCGAGTCAGTGACAGTCGATATCAATGTCTCGTTTTTCATTGCATCGCAGGGGGCGCCTATATCATATACGGTATCCCATGTTGAACTGAGGGATTTGCATGCTGGAGCCTATCCCGAGGCGTTAACAGGGCTGACCACCTTCTTTTCCGCCAGCGCGGCGGCAGGTGGCGGTGCCAGCTATAGTACGTTAAGTATGGGGGATGCTTTCTCCGACTTTTCCCTGGGCGGTCAAGGTGGATGGGATGCTTCAATCGCTGTAGGAGTTGGGCGAGCCACTATTGATGGCCCCCCAGTAATAACATCTTGCGGGTGCGAAAAATGAATGGATCGGTGGTCATTTTTAATATAGGTTTATTTCTTGCTCTGTGTTCAATAATTATTAGAATTGTTGCTGTGTATTCTGCAAGGAGGAGTCCTTGTGTGTCTCAGGGTTTGGCGTCGCTGGATTTGTTCCCGGGGACACTTCCTTCAAAAATGGTAAGTGATTTCGGTGTCATGGCTATCAATGCAAGGACTGGTAGTGTCGTGGGATGGCTTTGTATTGCTTATATGGTAAGTCTTCTGGGAGCTGTGGCTTTGATCCTTGTTTATTCGTTAATGGAGATGTTGATCTGAGGGGGCGGAGACGGTCGCGTGAGCGTGGGATATGGGTATCTGTTGGGAAGGAGGACGCCTGACGGCCGGGCACTATATGCCCGGTCGATGGTGATAGAGTCGCAACCCCACCCCTGCCTTGGTTGCCGTGAACGCGATTCCGGTTCCATCCGTCAGCAGCGATTCTGAAGCCGGTCCCGAGGACCGGGTGATCGCCGCTCTGCTCGGGAAGGGGCAACTCAAGGACGAGGATCTGGCGCGTGGACGCCGGTTGCAGGAGGAAACGGGGGGCGGGCTGCTGCAGTTGCTGGTGCGTCTGGGGTTGGTGTCCGAGCGCGACCACGCCGAAGCCTGCGCGCAGACGCTGGTACTGCCGTTGCTGGCGGCCAGGGATCTGCCTGCCGAGGCACCCGAGATCGGTGACGCGCCCACGCTGAGCGTGCGCTTCCTCAAGCAGTTCCACCTTTGTCTGATCGGCGAGCACGAAGGCTGCCTGCGGCTGTGGATGGCCGAGCCCTATGACGCCTATGCCCTGAGCGCGGTACGTCTGGCTACCGGCGCCCTGGTGCAGCCGGTGGTGGGCCTGCGGTCGGAGATCGACGATCTGGTCGAGCGCTGGTACGGGCAGGGGCGCAGTGCGATGGATGCCATCGCCGATGGTGCCGACGATGCCCGCAGCGGTGAGGTGGACGACGTCGAACACCTGCGCGACCTCGCCTCCGAGGCGCCGGTGATCCGGCTGGTCAATCTGGTGATCCAACGTGCGGTGGAACTGCGCGCTTCGGACATCCACATCGAGCCGTTCGAGAGCCGGCTCAAGGTGCGCTACCGCGTTGACGGCGTGCTGGAGGAGGGGGAAAGCCCGCCGGCCAGCTTGACGGCGGCGATCATCAGCCGCATCAAGATCATGGCGCGGCTCAACATCGCCGAGCGCCGCTTGCCGCAGGATGGCCGGATCATGTTGCGGGTGCAGGGCAAGGAGTTGGACCTGCGCGTTAGCAGCATGCCGACGGCGCACGGCGAGAGCGTGGTGATGCGCCTGCTCGACCGGCAGACGGTGGTGTTCGATCTGGCGCGGCTGGGCTTTGACGATGCGTTGCTGCCGCAGTTCCAGCGGGTGCTGGCGCAGCCGCACGGCATCCTGCTGGTCACCGGCCCCACCGGTTCGGGCAAGACCACCACGCTGTACGCCGCGCTGGGTCGGCTCAATACCGACGATGTGAAGATCATCACCGTCGAGGACCCGGTCGAATACCAGATCGACGGCATCAACCAGATTCAGGTACGGCCACAGATCGGACTGGATTTCGCCAGCGCCCTGCGCAGCATCGTGCGTCAGGACCCGGACATCATCATGATCGGCGAGATGCGTGATCTGGAGACGGCGCGCATCGCGATCCAGTCGGCGCTTACCGGCCATCTGGTGCTGAGCACGCTGCATACCAACAATGCCGCCGGTGGCATCGCCCGCCTGCTGGACATGGGTGTGGAGGATTACCTGCTGACCTCCACCATCAACGGCATCCTCGCCCAGCGCCTGGTGCGCCGGCTCGAGCCGGCGCACGCCCAGGCCTACCCGGCCACGCCAGAGGAAATCGAGAAATTCGGCCTGCGCCGGTTCCAGCCGCAGGGAGAAATCCTGCTGTACCGGCCGCGGCCATCGGCGCTGTCGCCGACCGGCTACCTTGGCCGCACCACGATCATGGAGCTGCTGGTGATGGACGACGAACTGCGCCGGGCGGTGATGCGTCACGCCGGCATGGGTGAGCTGGAGCAGCTCGCACGCAACGCCGGCATGCGCACGATGTACGAGGACGGCATCGCCAAGGCGTTGCAGGGGCAGACCACCATCGAGGAAGTGCTGCGGGTCACAGAGGAAGGATGACCGTGCGAGCAGAGGCGGCTTGTGCTGCGCCGCAAACCGCGCCGTTGCGTTGGAGGGGCACGGGAAACGGGATACGCTTGCGCTCCCGTATCCGGTTCGATGCCATGCCGTTGTACCGCTACAAGGCCCTGAACAGCCGGGGCGAACTTCTCGATGGCAGGATGGAAGCCCGCAGCGATGGCGAGGTCGTCGCGCGCCTGCAGGAGCAGGGTCACCTGCCGGTCGAGGCGTGGCCGGTGGCCGGAGGCGCGGGGCATGCGCTGGGCACATTGTTCAAATCGACGCCGTTCGGCGGCGCGCAACTGCTGCAGTTCACCCAGCAACTGGCCACGTTGATCGGTGCCGGCCAGCCGCTCGACCGCGCGCTGGGCATCCTGCTCGAATCACCGGAAGACGAGGCCTCGCGGCGGGTGATCGCCGAAGTCCGTGACGCGGTGCGCGGTGGCGCGTCGCTGTCCACTGCGCTGGAGCGTCAATACGGGGTGTTCTCGCGGCTATACGTCAGCATGGTGCGCGCCGGCGAGGCCGGTGGCAGCCTGGACGCGACCCTGCAACGGCTGGCCGACTACCTCGAGCGCAGCCGTGCCTTGCGTGGGCGCGTGATCAATGCGCTGATCTATCCGGCGATTCTGTTGCTGGTGGTCGGTCTGGCGCTGGGCTTCCTGCTCGGCAACGTGGTGCCGCAGTTCGCAAACATGTACGAGAGCTTGGATGTGGCGCTGCCGTGGTTCACCCGCGGGGTGCTGGCAGTGGGCCTGTTCGTGCGCGACTGGTGGTGGCTGGCGCTGGGCGCGGTGCTGTTGCCGGTGCTGTGGTTCGAGCGGCGGCGGCGCGAGCAGGCTTTCCGGCTGCGGCTGGATGCCTGGCTGCTGCGCCTGCGCTTCGTTGGCCCGCTGCTGGCGCGGATCGAGACCGCGCGCCTGGTGCGCACGCTTGGTACGTTGCTGAAGAATGGTGTGCCACTGCTGGCGGCGCTGGGTATCGCCCGCAACGTACTTGGCAACCGCGCGCTGATCGCCGACGTCGATGCCGCTGCCGAGGACGTCCGCAACGGCCATGGTGTGGCGACGTCGCTGGGCAAGGGCAAACGCTTCCCGCGGCTGGCGCTGCAGATGATTCAGGTCGGCGAGGAATCCGGGGCGCTGGATGCGATGCTGCTGCGCACCGCCGATACCTTCGAGCAGGAAACGGCGCTGGCGCTGGACCGCATGCTCGCCGCGCTGGTACCGGTGGTGACGCTGGTGCTGGCCGCGGTGGTTGGCATCATCATCGTTTCCGTGCTGGTGCCGCTGTACGACCTGACAGAAGCGATCGGTTAACCCTGCCCGAGCCGTTCCCTCCAACCCCGAACCGAGGTTCCTGCATGATGCCGCCCCGCCGTTACTTCCCGAAGTCCATGTCCACCCAGCGCGGCATGAGCCTGCTGGAGATCATCATCGTTCTGGTATTGATCGGCGGCGTGCTGGTGGTGGTCGGCAGTCGCGTGCTCGGCGGTGCCGACAAGGGCAAGTTCAAGCTGACCGAGGCGCAGGTGCAGACGTTGGCCGGCAAGATCGAGAGCTACCAGCTCGACACCCACGTGCTGCCTGCCTCGCTCGGCGATCTGGTCGCTAAGCCGGCCGGTGTGAGCGGCTGGCTGGGGCCGTACGCCAAGGCGTCGGATCTCAAAGACCCGTGGGGGCGCGATCTGGAATACCGCGCGCCCGGTCAGGATGGCGCTCCCTTCGATCTCGTAAGTTACGGCGCCGACGGCAAACCGGGCGGCGACAGCTACCGCGCCGACATCAAATACGAGTGATGCACGCGCCGGCGCACCGGCTGGCCCGGCCCTCTTCCGTGCGGCAGCGCGCGGCGACGGCGGGGTTCACCCTGCTTGAGATGCTGCTGGTACTGACGCTGATCGCCGCCACTGTCGGTATGGCAGCGATGGCGATGAGTGGCGGTCTGGAGGGCGTGCGGTTGCGTGGCGTGGCCAAGGAAATCACCGCGCAGTTGCGCTACACCCGCGCCCGGGCCATCGCCAGTGGCCAGCCGCAACGGTTCCTGATCGACGTGCAGGGCCGTACCTGGCAGGCGGCCAATGGCCGTCGGGGCACCATCCCGCCCACGCTGTCGCTGCACTTCACTGGCGCGCGCGAGGCCCAGCTACGCGCCGACGAGGCCGGCGTCCTGTTTTTTCCCGATGGTGCCTCCACAGGGGGCCGCGTGCGGCTGCGCGCGCGCGACAGCCAATGGCGAATCGACGTGGCCTGGTTGACCGGTGAGGTCAGCCTGCGTCAGGAAGTGGTGCAGTGAGCGCCGGGGCGGGTGCCGCAATCGGTCGGCAGCGGGTAGCGTCCGTGCATGGCCGCCGTCGGGCCTCGTCCTCGTCGCGCCTTGCGCGCCGCCCGTCTGGCTTCACCCTGATTGAGGTGGTGGTGGCCTTCGCACTGCTGGCCGGTGCGCTGACCCTGCTGGTCGGCGCCCTGTCCAACGCCGGCCGGCAGGTGCGTGAGGCCGACGAGGTCGGCCGCGCCACGCTGCATGCGCAGAGCCTGCTGGCACAGATCGGGGTTGGCGAGCGCCTGAAACCGGGGACGCGGCAGGGCGAATTCGAGGACGGCCGCTTTCGTTGGGTATTGCAGATAACCCCTTACCACGACCCGGCGCGCGGCAAGGCGGCGACGCCGGAGCCGATGGCGGCTGCGACCCGGCTGCTGGAATTGGACCTTGACGTGCGCTGGGGTGACGGACCACGGCAGCACCTGCGGCAGCGCACCCTGCGCTTGGTCCGTGCCGATGCCGGGGGCCGGCCATGACCCGGTACCCGTATCGCACCCGTATGGGCGGCTTCACCCTGCTCGAGGTGCTGCTGGCAACGACCCTGCTGGCCGCGGGGTTGGGGCTGGGCTTTGCCACCCTGCGCACGGCCTCGCAGATGACCGAGCGTGGCGAGGTACTGGCCCAGCGCAACGAGCGCATCCGTGCGGTCAGCGGCTTCGTGCGCCGGCAATTGCGCGGGGCGCTGCCGATGGCATTCGCCAACGACGCCAGCAATGGCAACTCCCTGCGCTTCGTCGGCGAACCGCAGCGCATGCGCTTCGTCGCCGACCTGCCCGACTACCTCGGTCGCGGTGGCCCGTACCTGCACGAGCTATGGGTCGAAGACGGGCGTTTGCTGGCCGACTTTGCGATGGTGCAGGCCGGCCAGACCGTGCAGGAACGCGAACCGCGTGCGCCGGAGCTGCTGGCCGACGGCCTGCGCGCGGTGCGCTTCCGCTATCGCGGCATCCGCGACGACGATCTGGGCCAGTGGCAGGACGCCTGGGAGGAGAACGTGATGCTGCCGGTCCAGGTATCGGTGGAGATCGAGGGCGCCGACGGCAGTGCCTGGCCACCGCTGGTGGTGACGTTGGCACGGGGCGAGGGAACCCAGCCGCAGGCCGGAGTGCCACGGTGAACGTTGCGCGCCGCCGCCCCGGAAGGCGCGCCGACAACGGCACGGCACTGCTGCTGGTGCTGTGGATAATCGTGATGCTGACTGCGCTGGCCGGCGCATTCACATTGACCGCACGGGTCGAATCGTTGCAGGGGCGGGTGCTGGACGACGGCGCGCGCCTGCACGAATTGACGCGAGCCGGTCTGGAATACGCGCTGGCGCGGATCAGCGATCCCGATCCGGGGCGGGCCTGGCGCCCGGACGGCCGTCCGTATCGCCTGCGTTTTGCCGATGCCGACATCGAGGTGCGCATCGTTGACGAGTCCGGCAAGGTCGATCTGAACCAGGCCGACGCCGGCCTGCTGGCTGCGCTGATGCGCACTCAGGGCGTGGACGACGCGCGCGCGCGGCGCCTGGCCGCGGCCATCGTCGATTGGCGCGACCCCGACCCGTTGCAGCAGCCCGGTGGCGCCGAGGACGCCGACTACGCCGCCGCCGGTCTGCCCTACGGCGCCAAGGACCAGCCATTCGAGAGTCTGGCCGAGGTCGAGCAGGTACTGGGCATGGACCGGCAGACCTTCGCCCGCCTGCAACCTTATCTGACCCTCCATTCCGGCCGCGCCCAGCCCGATCCGGCGTTTGCCTCCGAGCCGGTGCTGACCGCGCTGGGGCTGCAACCGGAAACCTGGATGGCCCAGCGCCGGAGCGGTGCTGGAAACGGTACGCTCGTCGGTCAGGGGACCGGTACGTATAGTGTGGAGAGTCGCGCGCGCCAAGGTCAGGGGCGGGTGGCGACATTGCGGGCGGTGGTGCGTGCGGGGGGAGGTCCAATACCGGGATCGGCGTACGTCGCATTGGGCTGGGACGAGAACGTGGTATCGCGATGACGACGATGCAGGACAACTCCATGCCTTCGGGTATTGCCCTGATGGCGCGCCTGCGTCGCTATGGCCGTGGCCTGGGCGCGTTCCTGACCTGGTGGCGGGGCGGCCTGCTGGCGTGGCTGCCGGCGCGTTGGCGCCGGCTGTTCGGGCTGGCGCAGGAGCGCCTGCTGCTGTCGGCGGGCGAGGGCGAACTGCGGTTGCGCCGCCGCGATGACACCGGCGAAGTGCACGAACTCATGCGCCTGCCAACGCCGCTGCTGCCTGCCGATCTCGACGCCGCGCTCGACCCCCGGCTGGCACGGCTGCCGCGCTGGCTGGTACTGCCCGTGGGCGTGGCCCTGCGCCGGCCAATGCTGTTGCCGGCCGCTGCCGGTGAGCGCCTGCGCGACGTGGTCGGCTTCGAGATCGACCGGCAGACGCCGTTCGCCGCCAGCGCGGTGTACTACGACGCACGCCTGCGCGGCCGCCGCGACGATGGCCAGCTCAATGTCGAACTGGTAGCCGTGCCGTGCGGCGAGCTGGAGCGCGCGGTGGCCGCGCTCGGTGAGGTGGCCGAGGGGCTGGCCGGGGTGGACGTGGCCGACGGCGACGAACGGCTGCTGGACGTGAACCTGCTGCCGCTGGCAGCGCGCGGCGGTGGCCGCGACCGTCAGGCGCGTCTGGGTCTGGTGCTGGCGGCGGTGGCGCTGTTGGCCACGATTGCCACCGCTTGGCAGGTACTGGAGAACCGCCGCGCCGCCGCAGCCGCGCGCGCCGCCGAGGTTGAGGCGCTGGCGGTGGATGCGCGCCGGGTCGTGGCACAGCGGGAGGCACTGTCGGAGCTGGTCGAGAGCGTGGCCTTCCTTGAGCGCACCCGCGCCGAGCGCCCCACCGTGACCGAGGTACTGGACGAGCTCAGCCGCCGGCTGCCGGATGGCACCTATCTGGAGAAGCTGTCAATCGAGGGCGAGCGCATGTCGCTGATTGGCCTGAGCGGCGAGGCGCCGGCGCTGGTGGCGCGGCTGGAAGGCGCGCGGCAATGGCGCAACCCGGCGCTGAGCGGCGCATTGCAGCCCGACCCGCGTACCCGCCACGACCGCTTCACGCTGGTTGCAGGCCTGGCCGGCACGGACGCCGCCGCACCGCGACGGGAGGGTGGCAATGCCGACCGCCGTTGAGCGTCGCGACCGCTGGCTGGCTCTGATTCTGCTGCTGCTGGCGCTGGCGTTGGGCTACCTTGCGCTGGTGCACCCGTGGTGGACGTTGCCGATGCGCGAGGTGCAGCAGGACATCGCCGAGAGCAATGAGCGCGAGCTACGCCTGCGCATGCAGGTGCGGCAGGCGCCGGAGATTGAACACCGGCTCGCCGCCGCGCGCGAACAGGCGGCGCAGCAGCCGGGCTTTCTTCCGGAAAGCAGCGTGGAACTGGCCATTGCCTCGCTGGTGCAGCGGTTGGAAACCGTGGTCGCCGAGGCCAGCCCCGGCAACCGCAGTTGCGCGATCACCAGTCGCTCGCCGTTGACTGCCAACTCCGAGTATTCGCGTTTCCGGCGCGCGGCGGTGCAGGTGCGCCTGCAATGCGGCACGCCGGAACTGGCGGCGGTCCTGCATGCGCTGGAAAGCGGCTCGCCGCGCCTGTTCGTGGACAACGTGAACATCCTCACCCAGCGCTACTACACCCCCGATGCGGGCAATACCGGTGGCGGTCTGGACGTCGGCTTCGATCTCTACGGCTACCTGCGGCTCGCGCAAGCCACGCAAACCGCCACGAACGGCGTGGAGGATGCCGATGCGCGTTGACGTCATCACCCCGCGCAACCGGCTGCTGGGCGTGCTGGCGGCCTGCGCGCTGCTGGCCTGGGGACTGGCGCTGCTCGGTCTGGGCGGCCACATCCGCCCGTTGCCGGATGACCCGGCTCTGGCCGGCGAGTTGCCGCAATGGAAGCCGCCAGCCGCTGTCGCACCGGGTCCGTTGTCCGACTACGCCGCTATCGCCGAGCGCCCGCTGTTCTACGAGGACCGCAAGCCGCATGCCTTCGTGATCGAGGGCGCCACTGGCGGCGAGCAGGCGCCGGCCTCGGACTTCGCCCTGACCAGCGTGCTGATTGCGCCGGGGCTGCGGATGGCGATTCTGCAACTGGCCTCGGGCGGCACTTCGGTGCGGCTGAAGCTGGGCGAATCGGCCGATGCGCTGCCGGGATGGCGGCTGGTCGAACTGGAACCACGGCTGGCGGTGCTGGAAGGACCGCAGGGGCGCCGCAGTCTGGAGCTGCGTGTGTTCGATGGCGCCGGCGGCGCGGTGCAGGCGTCTTCCGCGCCGGTACTTGAGAATGCCCCATCACCGCCACCACCGGTCACTGCCACGCCACCTGCGCCGCCGTCCTCGCCCGATGACGGCGGCACTCGGCCGCCCTACCAGATTTCGCGTACCGCCCCGCCCGAGCAGCCGGTGATCGCTCCGCCCGCCGAGATCGCCACCCAGATGACGCCCGAGCAGCAGGTTGACGTGATACGCCAGCGCATCGAGGCACGGCGCCGGCAATTGCGTGAGCAATACCAGCAGCAGGCCACCCCCCGTCCGACCGATCGACCCTAGAGTACCGGCATGACGTCATCTCCGATTTTCCGCGTTCCGCTCATCGCGCTGCTCATCGGCCTGCTGGTCGCATGCGCAAGTGTCCCCTCGCCCGAACTGCGCCGCGCCACGGGTACCGGCGAGGCCGCCGTGCCGCCCACGCCGGCGGAGGTGGATGCGGCCGGGCCACGCGCGCAGATCCGCCGTGGCAGCGGCACCATGGTTGGCAGCATGCCGTCGGCCTCGCCGCCTTCACCGGCGGCCGCGGCTACCGGCAGCGCTACGTTCAATTTCGAAGGTGAATCCCTGCACGCGGTGGTCAAGGCGATTCTTGGCGATCTGCTGGGGCAGAACTACACCATCGCGCCGGGGCTGCAGGGCACTGTCACTCTGGGTACGCCCAAACCGGTGTCGCCGGCGCAGGCGCTGTCGCTGCTGGAGCAGGCCTTGGCCGACAACAATGCACGCATGGTGTACGCCGATGGCCGCTACAGCATCGTCCCGGCCGACCGCGCGCTCGGTGCGGTGCCGCCGGTCAGGGTAGGGGCGGCGACGGCGGGCAACGGCTACGAACTGCGGGTGGTGCCGCTGCGTTACATCTCCGCCAGCGAGATGAAGAAGGTGCTCGAACCCTATGCCCGCCCCAACGCCATCGTCTCCATCGACGGCACCCGCAACCTGATCACGCTGGCCGGCACGCGCAGCGAATTGGAGAACTACCTGCGCACGATCGGCATCTTCGACGTCGACTGGCTGGCGGGCATGTCGGTGGGGGTATTCCCGTTGCAGTCCGGGCGCGCGGTGAAGGTGGTTTCCGATCTGGAAAAGGTGTTCGGCGAGAGCAGCCGCACGCCCAGCGCCGGCATGTTCCGCTTCATGCCGCTGGAAGGCGCCAACGCGGTGATGGTCATTACTCCGCAGCCGGCATATCTGGAGCAGATCCGCGAATGGCTGGAGCGGATCGACAGCGCCGGCGGCGACGTGCGCTTGTTCACCCACGAACTCAAGTACATCAAGGCGCGCGATCTGGCCAACCGGCTGGCCGAGGTGTTCGGCAGCGGTGGCCGCTCAGGTGGCGATACCAGCGCCGGCGGTGCGGCTTCGTTGATGCCCGGCACCACGCCGGTGGAGATGCAGGACAGTGGCGTGGACGGCCGCGACAGCGTCGTCCAGTTCCAGGGCAAGGACGACTCGGTGTCTTCGCAGGGCGGTGGGTTGGGCGATGGCTCGATGTCGTTGAACCAGCGCAGTGGCGGCAACGCCAGCGTCGTGCTGGAGGTGGATGGCTCGCGGGTCGGCGTGGCGGCGGTGGAGGAGACCAATTCGCTGCTGGTGCGCGCCACGCCGGCGGCTTGGCAGTCGATTCGCGACGTCATCGACAAGCTCGACATCATGCCGATGCAGGTACACATCGAGGCGCAGATCGCCCAGGTCGAACTCAGTGGCGAGCTCAACTACGGCGTGCAGTGGTTTCTGGAGAACGCGGCGGCCGAGAACGGGCTGCCGGATGTCAACGCGCCGGGCCTGCCGGGCAAGTGGAGCACCATCGCCGGCGTGGTCGGCACCGCCAACGTGCCGGGCATGGCCTGGACGCTGGTCAAGAACGATGCGGCAGCGATCATCAGTGCGCTGGACAGGGTCACCGACGTGCGCCTGCTGCAACGGCCGTCGGTGTTCGTGCGCAATAACGGCGAGGCGACCTTCAACGTTGGCGACCGCATCCCGGTCTCTTCGGTGTCGGTCAATCCGATTCAGGGCCAGAACAGCTACACGCAGGTGCAGTATCTGGAAACCGGCACGATCCTGAAGGTGCGCCCGCGGGTAGGGCGCGAGGGCACCGTGTTCCTGGACATCGTGCAGGAGATCAGCCAGCCGGTGGGGTCGCCGGATGCCAATGGCAACTACCGCATCAGTACCCGCAAGCTCAAAACCGAGGCGGCCGCGCCCGATGGCGAGACCATCATGCTGGCCGGGTTGATCGACGACACCGCGCGCTACGGTTCCAATGGCATCCCGGGGCTGAGCCGGATCCCGGTGCTGGGCGGTCTGTTCGGTCGCAAGGGCCACGAGAATGCCCGTCGTGAGACCATCGTGCTGATCACGCCCACCGTGGTCCACGACCTGCGCGAGGCGCGTGACCTGACCGACGAGTACAGCCGCCGCTTCCGGGCGATGGAGCCGTTGAACGTGCCGCAGCAGTAGCGCGAAGCCGGAAGTGTCTGGCTCGTGTAACGGGGCCGGGCATCGCCGTCATGGGGCGCATTCGCCGCTGCGGTCGGACACTTCTCCATCGCACGGCCGTGCGGTTGATGGGCAAGGACGTGTGTTCCGTCAGGTCCAAAGTGGTCGCTACATGCCACGGCTTCCGTGAAGTCGTCCGGCTCGGGTCCGTGCAGATCGGGCAGCCACCGGCACATGACCGCCTGCGAATGTGGCGTCGGTAAAGCGGGCATGAAAAGGCGCCGACCCGGGGGTCGGCGCCGACAGGGTTGGCTGTCGTTATTTCAGACCGTTGTGGATTGCATCGACGAGTTCACCGTTGGAGGTGTCGCCGCTGAACTCCCAGAAGAACGCGCCACCCAGACCTTGCACCTTGGCATAGCTCATCTTCTGCGCGATCAGCGCCGGGTTGTCGTAGCTCCAGAAGGTGCTGCCGTTGTACTTCCAGTGGGCAACGGCCTGGCTGTCGGTGTAGCTGGTACCGGCCAGATTCTTGAGCACCTTGTAATCCTCGATGCCTGCTTCGTAGGTGCCGGGAGCTGCGCTGCCGCTCTGGTACAGGCCGTTGTTGGCGCTGGATACGCCGGTCCAGCCGCGGCCATAGAAGCCGATACCGATGTTGACCTTCTGCGCCGGCACGCCGCGGTCGAGGAAGGCCTGAATCGCGTCATTGCTGTTGTAGTAGCGCTGGTCGCCGGTGGAGGGGTCGGACGGCGAGGCGAACAGGGCCGAGTGATGGTTGGTCTGCGGGTCCCACGCGCCGTGGAAGTCGTAGGTCATCACGTTGATGTAGTCCAGATACTGGTGGTACTGGGCCGGATCGGTGACGCGGATCTTGTCGATGCCGGCACCGACGGCAACGGTCAGCAGCAGCCCCGGGCGCACCGCGTTGAGCTGGCTGCGGAACTCGGCCAGCAGCGCGGTGAAGTTCTGCTGGTCCTCCGGTGTGCCGCAGGCCAGGCCGCAGGCGACCGGGTACTCCCAGTCGATGTCGATGCCGTCGAACACCCCGGCCGCAGCGCCCTGGCCGCCGGCACCGTCGGTTACCGGCAGGTTGCCGCGGATGTAGGCGTCGATGCACGAGGCGACGAAGGCCTGACGGTTCTCCGGGCGCGCCGCGCTGGAGAAGCCGCGCGACCAGGTCCAGCCGCCGAGCGAGATCAGCACCTTCAGGTTCGGGTGCTTGGCCTTGAGCTTGCGGAGCTGATTCCAGTTGCCGCGCAGGGACTGGTCCCACGTGTCGCCGACCCCGTCCACGCTCTGCGCAGCCCCGAACGACTTGGTGTAGTCGGCGAAGGAGTCGCCGCCGGCACCGCTGTTCGGGTCCGAGGGTTGGTTGATGCCGACCTCGCAGCGGTTGTTGCGGACGTTGCCGAAGGCGTAGTTGATGTGGGTCAGTTTGGCCGCCGAGCCACTGGTCTCGATGTCCCTGACCTGATAGTTGCGGCCATAGATACCCCACTGGGCGAAGTAGCCGATGACGTTCTTGCCGCCGCCGGTACCGCCCTCGGTGGTGCTGACCTGGACCTGGTTGCTCTGCGAGGAGGCGTTGCCGGCGTTGTCGCGCGCACGCACCCGGTAGCTGTACTGGGTGGATGCCTGCAACGGCGAGTCGGTGTAGCCGGTGCTGGTGGTGGAGCCGACGATCTGGCCGTCGCGATAGACGTCGTAGCCGGCCACGCCGCTGCCGCCGGTGTTGTCGGTGGAGGCGTTCCAGCTCAGTGTGATGCTGCTGGAGGTGCGCGTGGGCGCGGCCAGCCCGGTTGGCACGCTGGGTGGGGTAGTGTCGCTGCTCACCCCGTTCACGGTGATGTTGACCGCGGCGGAGGTGGTGGAGGCGCCGTTGTTGTCGGTAGCCACAGCCGTGAGGGTGTAGTTGCCGACGGCAGCGTTGTTCCAGCCCACGCTGAACGGCGGGGTGGTGTCCACGCCGATCGAGGTGCCACCGCGGAAAAATTCGACACGGGTCACCTGTCCATCGCTGTCAGTCGCGTTGGCGCTGACGGTGATGTTGCTGCCGGCGTTGAACGAGGCCCCGTTGGACGGGGCCGTCAGTGCAACGCTGGGGGCCTGATTCTGCCCACCGGTATCGCACTGGCCGCGGTCCTCGTACCAGCCGCAAGTGGTGCAATAGTCCGGCGCCGCGTTCCAGATCGGAATCAGGGCGCGGTACAGCCGGTTCTGGTAAACCAGCTGGTCGCCGGGCTGATAGACGGTTGCCGCGTTCCATTGTGGCGCGCTGGCGCAGGACGCCGCTTGAGCATTGCTGCACCAGGCAAGGGCTAACAGCCCGCCGGCCAGCCAGGTCGCTGCGAGTTTCGTATGCATGTGATCACTCCTGTCGAGTGGTGGATGTCCAAACCGCGAATCCGCCGGCCCGTTGCTCCGCGCTGGCGGTCTTATCCCCCTGAAGACCTGCGTCGATCGATGCTTTTGCGGGAAATGACGCGCCGTCCCGGCGTTCCCGTTTGTCGTGCTGTTGCCCAGCCTCGCGCATGTGCATGTGGCCGGGGCGGTGGGAGAGATACGAGGGTTCTGACAACGATGTCAACAAATATTCAACAAGTGCGTGCATTTTCTTGCGCGCGATTCTGTTTCTCACCATTTTTTAACTGAAAAATGGCGGGTAGATAATCTTTCTGAAGAAATCGTGTTGTAGTGCAGCATTATTTCAAAGGAAACCTGCCGTGAGCGGTGTGGCTGGATGCGGGGGCGTTTCGCGCATATGCAATGCTGCGGCGCAGCGTATATTGGTCAACTTTCACTCCAAGATACCGGAATGGATATCTCATTCTCTTATGATAACTATCATATTCAAATGCTTATGGTAGTTTCATGGGAAATTGACAGCGCTGTCTCTTTATTGCCCAAAAACACGGTGCTAGCGTCGCCCCGGCCATGGAGCAGGGGGCTTTACAGGACGTCAACGAGCAGCGCCTACGCGTCAGCGGGCGCAATCCAGACCGCATTCGGAAGGAGAAATGCCTGTGCAACGCCTATATATCCGCTTGATCAGCCTATTGATGCTGACGCTGCTGGCCTTCGCGGCCAGCGCCCAATCGTCCTCGGACTACACCCACGGTGTGGAGTTCTCCGGCAATGCCGCCGTGGTTTGGTTCAAGTCCAACGTTGACACGCAGTGGGCCGACATCCATTACGCACTCGCTGGCGGAAGCCAGCAGAACCTGCGCATGACATGGAACGGCAGCAAGAGCCGCCACGAACAGGCCATCACCCCGGCCGCTCAGGGTCAGGCGCTGGCGTATTCATTCACCTACAACAACGGAACTCCGGCCTACGACACGGCCTGGTTCTCCACCACGGTCGGCAGCGGCGGCAACGGCGGTGGCTCGGGCAGCGGCAAGGTCTGCTTCTATGAGCATGTGGACTACGCCGGCGCCAGCTTCTGCGCCGACGCCGATTCCAACTGGGTCGGCACCGACTGGAACGACCGCGTCTCCTCTGTGAAGGTGCAGAGCGGCTATCAGGTGCAGTTGTTCGCCGACATCAACCATGGCGGCGGCTCGGTCACGATCAGCGGCAATGAGCCGAATCTGGTTGGCCGCGGCTTCAACGACCAGATGTCTGCATTCAAGGTACAGGTCGCGGGTGGCGGTGGTGGCAGTGGCACCTGGAACGAGCGCACCACTTTCAAGATCGCCAATCAGACCCGCGGCCGCTGGGCCAATCAGGACATCTACTGGTCGATCATCGGCAAGAGCTGGAAGACCGGGCAGTTCGTCTGGGTCAACGCGCAGGGCCAGCAAATTCCAATGGCGGTTGGCGACAACGGCGCGCTGGTCAAGAACGGCGAGGGCTACACCAACTACTTCCACCGCCTGTCCGACGTGCCGCAGATGACGATCGATCCGATCAACTCCGCGCGCATCCTGCTCTCGGTCGGCAGCCCGATGTACATCAAGGTGGTGGTGGACGTGAACGGCAACCTCGGCTACGCCGGCGCCAACATCCAGAACCCGAGCGATCCCAACCTCGATGTGTACTTCGACTTCGGCGAGATGGCGATCATCCCCAAGGACCAGAACGACAGCGGCATCTTCGTCAACACCACCCGCGTGGACCACTTCGGCTTCCCGCTGCAACTGCGTGTTCAGGGCTTGGACGGCTACGACCGCACGGTCGGCGAGAATGTGGCCGGGCTGACCCGCGATCAGGTGTTCCAGCGCTTCGTGGAGCGAGTGCCAGGCGAGTTCAAGCACCTGGCCCAGACACCATATGCACCCTATCGCATCGTTGCTCCGGGCCACGGCAACTTCAATTACGGCAAGGCCAACGCCAGCTATCTGCAGGCCTATATCGACTCGGTGTGGTCGCGCTACCGCAATGAGAACATCAGTTTCACGTTGCAGAACCTGGGCACCTTCACCGGCCGCGTTCAGGGCGATACCTTCCGCTTCACTGGCGGCAACCAGAACGGCACGTTCTACATCAATGGCAAGCCAGACACGCAGATGGTGCTGCTCGGCGCCGGGCTGCTGGCCGATGCCGCCAACGCTGCGCCACAGGACATCGGCACCCAGTTGCAGATACAGGCGCAGTTCGCCGCAGCGCTGAATCGCCACGTGCTGGAGATGCCGGCTCAGTGGTACAACGCCGCCTACCACTATCCGTCCGGACAGCGCTCGAACTGGTATGCATGGTTCTGGCACAACGGCGACATCTCCCATGACGGCAAGGCGTACGGCTTCTCCTATGACGACGTGGGCGACCACGCGACCTTGCTGTATGCACCGGCGCCGACGACGGTGACCTACACCATCGGTTGGTGAGCACGAGCGGCGGCGCACTGTACGTGCGCCGCCGTTTCGCCGATGGAACCGCATGGCATGCCGGGAACGGCATGCCGCCTTTCAGCGCAGGGCTGATGGCCATTCCTGACCACCGAGGCCTGCGTGGGTTGGTCACGCGCTTGCTGCATGTCTTTGGCAGCGTCGCTCTGGAAGTTCAGCGAACTCCGGGCGATGTCGGCAGGCGAATCACCGTGTGCGCACCCCGGTACCGTCCGGCCGCGCACCTCATACATGGCGAGGGAGAAACTGAAGATGAAACGATCGATTTCGCTCAAGAAGCGGGTGCTGTCGCTGTCCGGCGCAGCATTGCTGGCGGGCATGTCGGCCAGTGTCGGCGCCACTGTCTTTCAGGCCGAGAACTACAACGCCTACTACGACACCACTCCGGGCAACAGCGGCGGTGCCTACCGCTCGGACGGGGTGGACATCGAGGCCACCAGCGACACCGGCGGTGGCTACAACGTCGGCTGGATCGCTGCCAACGAGTGGTTGGTCTACAACAGCCTGACCATCCCGAGCAGCGGCAGCTACACCGTGCGCATGCGCGTGGCCAGCCCGGTCGGCGGCCGCGCTTCGGTCGATCTCAACGCCGGGTCGATCGTGCTCGGCCAGTTCGACATCCCCAACACCGGCGGCTGGCAGAACTGGACCACGGTCAGCCGCACCGTGGACCTCAACGCCGGGACCTACAATCTGGGCGTGTTTGCCCAGACCGGGGACTGGAACTTCAATTGGATCGAGATCGTCCCCAGCGGCGGCGGAGGTGGCACCGCGCGCGCCACGCTCTACGAGCACTGCAACTATGGCGGCTGGGCGGCTGGTCTGGATGTGGGGTCATACAACCTGGCCGCGTTGCAGGCGCGCGGCGTCGCCAATGATGCAGTCTCCTCGCTTCGGGTGGCCTCCGGGTACGAGGCGGTGCTCTACGAACACGACAACTTCGGTGGCACCTCGACGGTAGTGCGTGGTGACGATGATTGCCTGAACAACGAGGGTTTCAACGACAAGGCCAGCTCGGTGGTGGTGCGGCAGGCCAGCGCGGCCCCGGTCTGGACCGACGAGTTCGACAGCATCAACGGTGCCAACTGGAGCTTCGAGACCGGGGGCGGTGGCTGGGGCAATTCGGAATTGCAGTACTACACCGCCGGGCAGAACGCCTTCATCCAGTACGACGCGTCCGCCGGTAGCAACGTGCTGGTGATCGAGGCGCGGCAAGGCAATCCCGGCAACTACAGCTGCTGGTATGGCAGTTGCCAGTACACCTCCTCGCGCATGGTCAGCCGCGACAAGCGTATCTTCCGCCATGGCCGTGTCGAGGCACGGCTCAAGCTGCCGCAGACCCAGGGCATCTGGCCGGCGTTCTGGATGCTGGGCAACAATATCGGTCAGGTTGGCTGGCCGCAGAGTGGCGAGATCGACATCATGGAGCACGTCGGATTCGAGCCGACCCTGACCCACGGCGCCCTGCATGGCCCCGGCTATTCGGGCAACACGCCGTTCACGGGTACCCACAACCTCAACCAGCAGGTGGATGCCGGCTACCACGTCTATGCGGTGGAATGGGATGCCAACGGCATCCGCTGGTCCGTTGACGGCCAGCAGTTCTACAGTGTGAGCCGGGCCGACGTCACCGCCCGTGGGCAATGGGTGTTCGACGAGCCATTCTTCGTGCTGCTCAACGTGGCCGTGGGTGGCAGCTGGCCGGGCAGCCCGGATGGTTCCAGCCGCTTCCCGCAGCGGATGTACGTGGACTACGTGCGGGTCTATCAGTGACCGCATGCGCTGAGGGATAGCCCCGCTGCCAACCACACCGTTCCAACGGAAGCCCGGCGAGAGCCGGGCTTCCCCGTTCGGGTTGCTGGATTACAGGTGCCCGGTCCGCCGCGCCAGGTGCCTGAAGTACGCGCCGGGCGCAGCCAGAAGAGGGACGCGTGGGGGACGGAATTGGTACTCTGTGCCGGTTCGTCCCGCCGCCGCTTCCCATCCGCCGCAGGTCCCGTGAGCCAAGCCGATTCGCTTCCCGTCGTCCTGTTGCCGATCAGTGCCGATGATGACGCGCTCGATGCTTGTTTGGCCGCGCTGGATGCGGGCACGCCTTCCGGCGTGCGGGTATGGCTGGCCGATGATGCTCAGGCCGGGCCGCGCGGGATCGCCATCATCGAGCGCTGGCTGCAGTGCACCGGCCTGCGTGCCGAATACACCCGGCGCCCGCGCGCCATCGGCGAATCGGTGCACCTGGAGGAGATGCTGCGGGCCTGCGGCGACGCCGACGTGGCGGTGCTGGCGCCCGACGCGCTGCCGCTGCCCGGCTGGCTGCAGCAACTGGCCGACTGCCTCGCGCGCGATGCCTCCATCGCCACCGCCACGCCGTGGAGCAACGCCGGCGAAACCGTGGCGTGGCCGCGCGCCGGCGAACTGAATCCGTTACCGGCCGACGTCGAGCGGTTGGCGCGCGCCTGCGCGGCGATGCCGCTGCTGCACCCGGAACTGCCCTCGGCCATCACCCACGCGGTGCTGATCCGCGGCAGCGCGCGTGCCCGCGCCGGTGGCCTGGACACGCACAGCTATGGCTCGTGGTACGCGGCGCTGGTGGACCTGAGCCTGCGCATGAGCGGGCTGGGCTGGCGCAACGTGTTGTGCGACGACGCCTTCGTCGGCCGCCGCGACGAGGGCCGGCCCGCCGAGGGCGACATGGAACTGCTGGCCAACCGCTGGCCGACCTGGACGGCGCGGCTGGCGGAATTCCTGATGGACGACCCGCTGCACGCGCATCGCCTGCAACTGCAGCAGGCATACGCGCAGGCGCCGTTACCGGAGCCGCAGCGCGACCTGTTCGATGCCGGCACCACGCCGGGGCAGGGGCAGCCGTGAGCGCTCCGATCGCCGCCGTCGTCGTCAGTTACCAGAGCGAAGGCACGCTGGACGAATGCCTGCAACGGTTGCGCGCCGCGCACGGCGTGGCGCAGATCCGCGTGGTGGACAACGCCTCGTGCGACGGTTCGCTGGCCATCGCCCAGCGCCATGCGCTGGCCGACGCGCGGGTGCGTTTCATCGCCAATCCCGACAACCCCGGCTTCGCCACCGCCTGCAACCAGGGCGCGCACGACTGCGACGCGCCGTGGCTGGTCTTCGTCAACCCGGACCTGATGGTCGAGCCGGACACGCTGGCGCGGCTGCGCGACCTCGGCCAGCCGTTGGGAGCATGCCTGCTCGGCGTCGAGCAGGTGGACGAACAGGGCCGGGCCGATGCCGCGGTGCGCCGCCGCGACCCGGATTTCGCGGCGATGCTGCGCAGCCCGGCCGCCGGTTCGCGGCTGGCGCTGGCGGCCGATCCGGCGCAGCCATTGCAGGTGGTGCCGGCCCTGTCCGGCGCGCTGCTGCTGATGCCGCGCACGTTGTTCGATCGCCTCGGCGGCTGGGACGCCGGCTACCGGCTGCATGCCGAGGACCTGGACCTGTGCCGGCGCGCGCGCGCGGCCGGGGCCACGGTCGCCATCGCCAACGATCTGAAGGTGCTGCACGTGCGCGGCGTGTCCAGCCGCGCGCGGCCGTTCTTCGTCGAATGGCACAAGCACCGCGGGCTGTGGCGCTACTTCGGCAAGTTCGAGGCGCCGCGGCGCAGCCTGCCGGTGCGGGTGGCGGTGTGGTGCGTGATCTGGGCGCACGCGGCGGCGCAGCTGCCGCGGCTGCTGCTGCGAAGGTAGGTCGGGGCTACGTCCCCGACGCTTTCGGGCATGGCGCGTCGGGGACGTAGCCCCGACCTGCGAGTGCAGGGCAGCGGCGCATAATGCCGCCATGATCATCCAGTCCCTGCTCGACACCGACCTCTACAAGTTCACGATGATGCAGGCGGTGCTGCACCAGCACCCCGGCGCCATCGTCCAGTACCGGTTCAAGTGCCGCACGCCGGGCATCGACCTGGCGCGCTTCATCGACCAGATCAGCGCCGAGATCGACCACCTGTGCAGCCTGCGTTTCACGGTCGAGGAACTGGACTACATGCGCGGCCTGCGCTACCTGAAGCCGGACTTCGTCGATTTCCTCGGCCTGTTCCACCTGGACCGCAAGTACATCGACCTGCGCCCGTCGGCCAGCGTGCCCGGCGAGATCGAACTGGACATCAGCGGGCCGTGGCTGCACACCATCCCGTTCGAGGTGCCGCTGCTGGCGATCATCAACGAGGTCTGGTTCCGCAACACCAGCGAGCCGGATTTCGCCGAGGGCGAGCGCCGCCTGCAGGCCAAGGCTACGCTGCTGCGCGACACGCCCGGTTTCGAGAGTTGCCGCATCGCCGACTATGGCAGCCGCCGCCGCTATTCGCGCCACTGGCACGGGCACATGCTGCCGCTGCTGCGCGATGCGCTCGGTGCGCAGTTCGTCGGCACCAGCAACGTGCACTTCGCGCGGCTGTACGACATGACCCCGCACGGCACGATGGCGCACGAATACCTGCAGGCCTTCCAGGCGCTGGGCCCGCGCCTGCGCGATTCGCAGGTGGCGGCGCTGGAGGCATGGGCGCGCGAATACCGCGGCGACCTCGGCATCGCGCTGTCCGACGTGGTCGGGCTGGAGGCCTTCCTGCGCGACTTCGACATGTATTTCTGCAAGTTGTTCGATGGCGTGCGCCACGACTCCGGCGACCCGTTCGTGTGGGGCGACCGCATGCTGGCGCACTTCAAGGCCAACCGTGCCGACCCGGCCAGCAAGATCCTGGTGTTCAGCGACGGGCTGGACATCGACAAGGTGATGCGGCTGTACGACTACTTCCGCGGCCGCTGCCAGGTGGCCTTCGGCATCGGCACCAACCTCACCAACGACCTCGGCCCCACGCCGCTGAACATCGTCATCAAGATGGTCCGCTGCAACGGCCAGCCGGTGGCGAAGTTGTCCGACTCGCCGGGCAAGAGCATGTGCGACGACCTTGGCTACCTGGCCTACCTGCGACAGGTGTTCGGCCTGGACGATGCCAGGTGAAGCGGGTGGGGAACATCGATCCGCGCGCGCGCCGGCGGTCTCTTACGGTGGCGCCCTAGGCCGAATCGACATTCAGCCGATATCTTTGGCAGATGTCGAAGAA
>NZ_LDJP01000084.1 GCF_001431505.1 Stenotrophomonas daejeonensis | reverse complement strand
CCGTCTCCCGCGGGAGACGGGACTGGTGCCGTCACTTGTCGTCGTCGGCCGTGGCCGGTTCGGCTTCTTTTTCGGCCGTGGCCGGCGCGGTGTCGGCCGCGGCTTCCTGCCCGGCGGCCGGGCGTGCCGCCGGCTTGGTCGTCGTGGCGCTGGCCAGCACGCCGGGATGCTTGAGTTCGCGCAACGCCGACTGCACCGGCGCATCGCCCGGCAGCACCACGCCGGTGGCGGTACCGGTGGCTTCGTCGTCGCCGCGCAGGTGGCCGGGCAGGCGCGCCTCGCTGAAGTCGGCCACGCCAGCCGGCACGTCCTTGGCGGCGTCGGTCGGCGCCAGCTCCACGTCCGGCACGATGCCGGTGGCCTGGATCGACTTGCCGCTGGGCGTGTAATAGCGCGCGGTGGTGAGCTTGACCGAATCGCCGTTGTCCAGCGGCAGCACGGTCTGCACCGAACCCTTGCCGAAGGTGCGGCTACCGACGACGCGCGCGCGGCCGTTGTCGCGCAGCGCGCCGGCCAGCACTTCCGAGGCGCTGGCCGAACCGGCGTCGACCAGCACCACCACCGGCGCGCCCTGCATCAGGTCGCCTGGCGTCGCCTCGAAGCGGGCGTCGCTGACCGCGATGCGCCCGCGCGTGGTCACGATGACGCCCTTGTCCAGCAGGCCATCGGCCACCTGCACCGCGGCGGTAAGCAGGCCGCCAGGGTTGCTGCGCAGGTCCAGCACCATGCCCTTCAGCTTGCCGCCGGCCTGCGCCTGCAACTGCGCGAGGTGCTTCTGGAAGTCGGCGCCGGTATCGGCCTGGAAGGTGCTGATGCGCACATAGGCGTAACCCGGTTCGAGCATCTTGCTGCGCACGCTGGTGACGCGGATGGTCTCGCGGGTGACGGTCACGTCGAACGGCTTTTCATCGCCGCGCTCGATGGTCAGCACCACCTGGCTGCCGGCCGGGCCGCGCAATGGTTCCATCGCCTCGACCGCGCTGATCGGCTTGCCGTCGATGGCGACGATGAGGTCGCCGGCGCGCAGCCCGGCACGGGCGGCAGGGGTGTCGTCGATGGGCGACACCACCTTCAGCACGTCGTCCTGCTGCAGCAGCTCCACACCGATGCCCTCGTAGGCGCCGCTGGCCTGCTCGTCGAAGGCCTCGGCGTCCTCCTTGTCGAAGTAGGTGCTGTGCGGGTCGAGGTCGAACAGCAGCCCGCGCACCGCCGACTGCATCAGCTTCCGGTCGTCGACCGGCTCGACGTAGGCTGCGCGCACCGCGTTGTAGACGGCGACGAAGCGGCGTACTTCCTCCAGCGGCACCTTCGAGGTCACCGATTCCTGGGCATCGGGGTTGTCCCCGGCGGACGCCTTGTCCGGGGCGTCCTGCGCCAGGCCGATGGCCGGCGACAGGACAAACAGCAGGGCAGCAGCAAGACCGGCTACACGCATGAACCACTCCATCGAAACGGGTACGCGCGATGCGCGTCGTCGCCGATTATGCGCGAAGCATGGCCGAATTCCCGTTGAACGCGGCATGGCCGGCAGCCATGCCGCTCAGCCCGCGGTCACTGCCGCTGCTGCAGCCAGGTCGAAGGATTCACCGGCTGGCCGTTGCGGCGCAGTTCGAAATACAGCGCCGGCACGCCCTGCCCGCCGGAGTTGCCGACCCTCGCCACCGCCTCGCCACGGCGCACCCGTGCACCGGCATCGCGCAGCAGGGTGTCGTTGTGCGCGTACAGGCTCATGTAGCCATTGCCGTGGTCGACGATCAGGATCATGCCGTAGCCGGTCATCCAGTCGGAGAAGACCACCGTGCCGTCGGCGACGGCGGTGATCGTGGTGCCGGCCGGCGCGCCGATCAGCACGCCGTTGCTGGTGCGGCCATCCGGCAGGCGGCCGCCGTAGCGGGCCAGCAGGTTGCCCGACAACGGCCAGCCCAGCCCGCCCACCTTCGGCACCGGTGCGTTGGCCGTGACCCGCGGGGGGACCTTGCCCGCCGGGCCGCCATTCGCCTGCCGCGCCTGCTCGTTCTCGGCGCGGCGGGCAGCGGCGCGGCGCTCGGCCTCGGCACGCGCCGCCGCCGCGCGCAGGTTGGCCAGCAGGCGTTCGAGTGAACGCGCGTTCTGCCCCAGCGCCTTTTCCTTGTCGCTGCGGTCCTGGTAGCGCTTGTCCAGGTCTTCGGCCACCTGCGCACGCTGGCGGCGATCGGCCAGCAGCGCGCTGGCCTGCTGGCGCTGCCGCTCGCGCGCCTGTTCCAGCTCCTCGCCATGCGCGAGGATCTGCCGTTCGGTTGCCGCCAGCTCCTGCAGGTCGCCGGTGAGCACGATGATGGCGCGCGCGCGTTCGCGCTGCAGGTAGCGGTGGTAGGCGAGTTCGCGGTTGGCATCGGCCACGCTGTCCTGCGCCAGCAGCAGCTTCAGCGGTGCGTGGTTGCCCAGCTGGTAGGCACCGCGCAGCAACGCGGCCAGCTGCCGGCGCTGGCTCCCCAGGCTTGCTTCCAGCGTGCCGCGGCGCTGCTGCAGCTCGGCCAGCTCCTGTTGCTGCCGGTGGATCGCCGCTTCGGTCTCGGCCACCGCGCGGCCGCTGCGCGCGACTTTCTGGTCGGCTTCGCGCAGGCGCCGGGTCGCGGCATCGCGATCGCTTTCCAGCTGGCGCCGTTCCCGCGTCACGCTCTTCAATTCGCCGCGCAGCTGCTGCAGCTTCTTCTCCGCATCGCGCGGCGATTCCTGCGCGTCCACGGCGCCCGCGGCCAGCAGCAGGGCCAGCATCCCGCCCGCACATGAACGCGCCAGCAGCGGAAACCGGGCAATCGGGGTGCGATGGCGGTACGGTTGCAACGGCACTCCAGTGACTTCAGGCAGATGCGGATTGTACCCAGCCATGCTGCCATCGGACCCTGCCCATCGGAATTCCTGACGGAGACATGCGATGAAACGATTCCTTCTTCTGCTGGCCTTGGGCGCTTGCGCCCCGCTGGCAATGGCCGCCGACGACATCAGCAAGGTCAACGGCAGCATCCACACCGATGCCGGCGCCGGTTACCGCGACCTGGAGACGGTCAACGGCAGCATCCACCTGGCGCAGGGCGTGCAGGCGCGTGGCGTGGAAACCGTCAACGGCAGCATCAACGCCGGCGACAACGTGCGCGCCCGCAGCATGGAGACGGTCAACGGCGCCATCCGCGGTGGCCGCGGGCTGCAACTTGACGGTGGCGTGGAAACCGTCAATGGCAGCATCTTCATCGACCAGGGCGGCCGTGTCGCCGGCGGGGTGGAAACCGTCAACGGCAGCATCGGCCTGGTCGGCACCGAGGTCGGGGACGACGTCGAAACCGTCAACGGCGACATCACCATCGGCATCGGCTC
Organism: Stenotrophomonas daejeonensis; assembly: GCF_001431505.1. GTDB lineage: Bacteria > Pseudomonadota > Gammaproteobacteria > Xanthomonadales > Xanthomonadaceae > Stenotrophomonas > Stenotrophomonas daejeonensis. Next base: position 2,103 of record NZ_LDJP01000084.1, on the reverse strand, counting down.
GCACGTGAAGGGCGGGGTGAAGGTCAAGAAGCCTTCGTTCAACCTGTCGCTGACGCCACCGCGCAAGCCGCGCATCGTCATCGGCCCGAATGCGGTGGTCGACGGCCCGCTCGTGTTCGAGCGCGAGGTGACGCTGTACGTGCATGCCAGTGCCACCATCGGCACGGTCAGCGGCGCCAGCGTGCTCCGCTTCGACACCGACACCGCGCCAACGGAATGAATCCTGCACCCCCTCACGTCCGCAACCCGGAGCCTCTCTTCATGCCCCGCAAACTCCTGCTCTGTCTTGCCACGAGCGCGGCGCTGGCCGCCTGCAAGGGCGAGCCGCAAGCGCCGGCTGCGCCTGCCGCAGCGCCCGCCGCCACGCATGCCTTCGCCAGCGACATCAATGCGGCCGATTTCGGCGAACTGGTCAAGACCCTGGCCTCGGACGAATTCGAAGGCCGCGCGCCCGGCAGCCGGGGCGAGGAGCTGACGGTCAACTACATCCGCGACCAGATGCAGCGCATCGGCCTGCAACCCGGCAACGGCGACAGCTGGTTCCAGGAAGTGCCGATGACCGAGACCACCGCCGACCCGGCCACCGTGCTGAAGATCCGGCAAGGCGATGCCACGCACGAACTGGCGTTCGGCAGCGACATGGTCATCGGCACCCGCAGCGGCCAGCCGGACGTGCACATCGATGGCAGCGACATGGTGTTCGTCGGCTACGGCGTCGATGCCCCCGAGCAGGACTGGAACGATTACGCCGGGCAGGACTGGAAGGGCAAGACCGTGGTGATGTTCGTCAACGACCCGGGCTTCCACGCCAACGACGACACGTTGTTCGACGGCAAGCGCATGACCTATTACGGCCGCTGGACCTACAAGTTCGAGGAGGCCGCGCGCAAGGGCGCCGCGGCCGCGTTGATCGTCCATGACACCGCCGGCGCCTCCTACGACTGGAACGTGGTCAGGCACTCCTGGGGCGGCGCGCAATACGACCTGCCGGTAGCCGAGGACAAGGAGCCACGGCTGCAGGCGCAGGGCTGGCTCAGCGCCGAAGCCGCGCGCAAGCTGTTCGCCGATGCCGGGCTGGACCTGGACAAGGCCTACAAGGACGCCAACAAGCGCGGCTTCAAGCCCGTGCCACTGCAGGCCACGCTTTCGCTGGACCTGAACAGCCGCATCGCCGAGAAGAAGTCGCGCAACGTGGTCGGTGTCCTGCCGGGCAGCAAGCGCGCCGACGAAGCGGTCGTCTACATGGCGCACTGGGACCACCTCGGCAAGCACGAGGACGAACCGGGCGACAACATCTACAACGGCGCCGTCGACAACGCCACCGGCGTGGCCGGCATTCTCGAGGTCGCCGACGCCATGACCCACCAGCAGACGCCGCCGGAGCGCTCGGTGGTATTCCTCGCCGTCACCCTGGAGGAGTCCGGCCTGCTCGGCTCGCAGTACTACGTCAACCATCCCACCTTCCCGCTGGACAAGATCGCCGGCGTCATCAACATCGACGCCATGTCGGTCGGCGGCCGTGCCCGCGACGTGACCGTCACCGGCTACGGTAGTTCGGAGCTGGAGGACATCCTCAAGCCGCTGGCCAGCGAGCAGGGCCGCACCCTGCACGCCGAAACCTCGGTGCAGAGCGGCTTCTATTTCCGCTCGGACCACTTCAACTTCGCCAAAGCCGGCGTCCCGGCGCTCTATGCCGGTGGCGGCGGCGACCTGCGCGAGGGCGGCACCGAAGCCGGCCGCAAGGCCAGCGAAGCCTACGGCGAGCGCTACCACGGCCCGAAGGACGAATACGATCCCAACTGGAAATTCGACGGCACCATCGAGGACCTGCAACTGCTTTACGGCGTAGGCAAGGCACTGGCCGGCGGCGACAGCTGGCCGAACTGGTATGAGGGCAATCCCTTCAAGGCCAATCGCGATGCAATGATGAAGGATCGGGAGCAGGCATCGACGGCGCAGTAATCGCGCCGGAAGCGGTCTGCATTACCGCCCCCAACCTCGCCGCCCGTTGGGCCATCGCGGCCCGGCGACGCCCGCAGCAGCGTTGAGCTTCATGGCGAAGTAAACAGCAACGGCGCCTTTCGGCGCCGTTGTTGATTGAGC
>NZ_LDJP01000083.1 GCF_001431505.1 Stenotrophomonas daejeonensis | reverse complement strand
ACCTTCCCCCGCAGGGGGAAGGAACTGGACTCCTCGCATGACCATCCGCGCCATCCTCACCGACATCGAAGGCACCACCTCCAGCATCTCCTTCGTCAAGGAAGTACTGTTCCCCTACGCCCGCGACGCCCTGCCCGGCTTCGTGCGCCTGCATGGCAAGGAACCGGAAGTGCGCCGCTGGCTGGACGCGGTGGCCACCGAGATCGCCGCCAGCGCCTGCCAGGACGAGGTCATCGTCGAAACCCTGCAGGGCTGGATCGACCAGGACCGCAAGCACACCGCGCTCAAGGCGTTGCAGGGCATGATCTGGGACGTCGGCTACCGCAACGGCGACTACACCGCGCACCTGTACCCGGAAGTGGCCGGCGTGCTGCGCGGCTGGCATGCGGCCGGCCTGCCGCTGTACGTGTATTCCTCCGGCTCGGTGCCGGCACAGAAGCTGTTCTTCGGCTTCAGCGACGCAGGCGACCTCAACGGCCTGTTCTCCGGCAACTTCGACACCGAGATCGGCGGCAAGCGCGAAGCGGCCAGCTACACCCGCATCGCCGGGGCCATCGGCATCGCCCCCGGCGACATCCTGTTCCTGTCCGACGTGGTGGAAGAGCTGGACGCGGCCCGCGAAGCCGGACTGCGCACGGTGCTGCTGGACCGCATCAGCGACTACCCGACGCCGCGCATCGGCGATGCCACCCACGGCCACGCGCGCGTGGAGGATTTCAGCCAGATCGCGCCGTGAACCCGGCAGGTGCCGACCGTTGGTCGGCACTGCGCGGTGACGCCCCCGCCCGACCAACGGTCGGGCGCTACCGCCGACGTACGCTGCGCAGCACCAGCACGTCGATGCTCGACGGCACGCCCAGCCGCGCGTTGAACCCATCCCACTGGCCCACGCCGGCGCTGACGAACAGGGTCATGCCGCCGACGCGGTAGTCGCCGCGCACGAAGCCGTCGTTGAACGGTGCCACCAGCCAGCGGTCCATGCCGATGATGTGGCCACCGTGGGTATGCCCCGAAATCTGCAGATCCACCGCGCCGGTGGCGGCGGCTTCGCGCGCCAGCTTGGGTTGGTGCGCCAGCAGCAGGTGGAAATCGCTGCCCCGTGCTTGCCCGACCACGCGCGGGATGTCCGGCGCGATGCCGCCGCCCTGCACGAGCCCGGGATTCCTGTAGAAGGCCGGATCACCCACGCCGGACACGGCCAGCGTGCGGCCACCGATCGCAAGCTTGACCGTCTCGTTTTCCAGCACCCCCAGACCCAGCTGCCGGAAGTGCGCCATCCACGCGGTGTAGTTGCTGTAATACTCGTGGTTGCCGGGCGCGACCCACACGCCATGCGGCGCATGCAGTTCGGCCAGGGCGGCGACATTGGCGGCGTTGCCCGCGACCTGCCCGTCCACCATGTCGCCCGGCAACACGATCAGGTCGGGTTTCGTCGCCAGCACGTCGTCGACGATGCGCCGGGTACGCCATGCGCCCTTGACCGGGCTGGCGTGCAGGTCGGCCAGTACCGCCACGCGCAGCCCGTCCAGTTCCACCGGCAGCGACGACAGCACGACCTCCCGCTCGTGGACCTTCGGCGGCTTGAGGCCGTTGTACGTGCCCAGCGTCGCCAGCAACAGCACCAGCGGTACCGCGACGTGGTGCAACCGCGCCCCGTGCAGGAAAGCGCGCAGTCGTCCAGCACGGCGCGACAGGCGCAGCGGCAGCCACAGCAGGTCGCGCAGCAGCACGAACACCAGTGCCAGCGCGAAGGCCACCATCACCCAGCCGAACAGCAGCTGCACCCATGCGTTGGCGACGTCGCCGAACGCCTGTCGGCGCCACAGCCAGCCCAGCAACGGCTGCAGCAAGCCCAGCGCGAAGGTCAGCCCTGCATACCAGCGGCGCTTGCGGCCAAGCGCCGCCACCGGCCACCACAGCCAGAAGGCCAGCAGCAGCGGGAACAGCAATATCGATACGATCATCAATGCAAACCGCAGCCGCGCCGGTCACCGGCGCATGTCGAAACCCGGCGGGAAACCATCGGGGGAAAGCCGGCACGGAACGGGCCCGTGCCGGCGGGGGAAGCGCGGGCCGTTATGCGCCCTTGCCTTCGATCCAGCGTTCGATCTTTCCGTCCAGCACGTCCAGCGGCACCGAGCCGTCCTTCAGCACTTCGGCATGGAATTCGCGGATGTCGAACCTGTCGCCCAGCTTCTGCTCGGCGCGCCTGCGCAGTTCCTGGATCTTCAGCTCGCCGGTCTTGTAGGCCAGCGCCTGCCCTGGCCAGGCGATGTAGCGCTCGGCCTCGGCGATGGCGTCGGGCTCGCTGACCGAGGAGTTGGCGAACATGTAGTCCAGCACCTGCTGGCGGCTCCAGCCCTTCGAATGCAGGCCGGTATCGACCACCAGCCGCACCGCGCGCCACAGCTCGCCCTGCAGGCGGCCGAAGTAGCTGTACGGGTCGGTGTAGACGCCCAGGTCCTTGCCCAGGCTCTCGGCATACAGGCCCCAGCCCTCGATGAAGGCGGTCTGCCCGCCGAAGCGGCGGAACGCCGGCACGCCCTGCAGCTCCTGCTGCAACGCCAGCTGGAAGTGGTGGCCGGGGATGGCTTCGTGCAGGAACAGGTCCTCGGCGTCCCACGTCTTCCGGGTCGGCAGGTCGAAGGTGTTGACGTAGAAGATGCCCGGGCGGCTGCCGTCCTCGCTGGGCTGCATGTATTCACCGCCAGCCGCCGATTCGGCGCGGAACGCCTCGATCGGGCGGATCTCGAAACCGGCCTTCGGGGTCAGCGAGAACAACTTGGGGATGTTGGCCTCGATCTTCGCCTCCAGCCCGCGGTAATGCGCCAGCAGCGCATCTTCCGACGTGAACTCGAACTGCTTGTCATGCTGCATGAAGGTGAAGAAGTCCTGCAGCGAGCCCTTGAAGCCCACCTGCTCCATCACCGCGTGCATCTCGCCGTGGATGCGCTCGACCTCCTTCAGGCCGATGGCGTGGATCTGCTCCGGGGTCTGCTCGGTGGTGGTCATCTGTTTGGCGCTGAAGGCATACCACGCCTTGCCGTCGGGCAGCGCGTCCAGGCCCACCGTGTCGCGGGTGGCCGGCAGGTATTCGTTGGCGATGAAGTCGCGCTGCTTCCTGATCGCCGGCATCAGCTGCCCCTCGACCAGCTCGCGGTAGGCGACGGTCAGGCGCTCCTTGTCGGCGGCCGGGAAATCGGCCGGCATCAGCGTGATCGGGCCCCAGAACTGGCTGTCCTCGGCCTTGGCCGCGATCAGCGCGTCGAACTGCGGCACCACCTTTTCCATCAGCACGCGCGGCTGCACCACGCCGGCCTTGATGCCTTCGCGCATGTTGGCGATCTCGGTATCCAGCAGCACCGGGATGCGCGCGGCGCGCGCCAGCCAGTTGTCGTAGTCCTTCACCGTCTTGAACGGCTGCGCCACCTGGCCCGAGCCCAGCATCACCGCATAGCTCACGGTCGAGCCCATCTGGTTGACCGGCAGCATCCAGCCGGGGAACTTCTCGCCCTCCAGCGACTGCTGCTGTTCCTCGACGAAGATGCGGTAGCTGAGCAGGTCCTGCCCGGCCAGCCCGGCGTCTCCGATCTTCCGTGCCTTGTCCAGCCATTCGGCGGTGAAGTCGTGGACCTGTTTGCGGTATTCGGCCGAGCCCATGTCCGGCAGCTGGTCGTTGTAGCGGTCGTCGCCCTGGAAGGTGGCCTGCAGCGGGTTGAGCTTGAGCACGCCTTCCCAGTAGTCGGCATACAGCTGGTTCAACTGCGCGGCCTTTTCGGCCGGCGCCAGCTGCGCGGCGGTGTCGCCGGCCGGCGACGGGGAAGGCGAGCAGGCGGCCAGCACCGTGGCCAGCGAGAGGGAAACGGACAATGCCAGCGGACGCAGCGTCATGGGGAATCCAGCGAGGGAATGAAACCGGCAGCGTCCATGCGCCGGCGTGGCCGCGGAAGGGCCAAAGGTCATTGCCGTCGCCGCGCCGTCGGCAAACCGTCATAATCCGCGGCCCGCCCCACCCCGCCATCAGGTGGATGCCCGTTCCCGCCTGATCCGCCGCCTGCGTGGCCCGCGCGATCCGGCCCTTGCCGTTGCCGCATTCGATGACTACCTCCCGCCGCCCGCTGGGCTTCTGGTCCGCCACCGCCCTGGTCGTGGGCAGCATGATCGGCTCGGGCACCTTCCTGCTGCCGGCGACGTTGGCGCCCTATGGCGCCGCCACGCTGGTCGGCTGGGGCATCACCCTGTGCGGCGCGTTGCTGCTGGCCGTCACCTTCGCGCGGCTGGCGCGGCGCTGGCCGCAGACCGGCGGCCCCTACGTGTTCGCCCGCAACGCCTTCGGCGAGCTGCCCGGCTTCATGGTGGCGTGGAGCTACTGGATCTCGATGTGGTGCGCCATCGCCGCGATTGCCGTTGCCTTCACCGGCAGCATCGGCGCGCTGTTCCCCACGTTGACCGCCACCCCGGTGCGCGCGGCCGGCTGCGGGCTGGTCGCGCTGTGGCTGTGCGCCGGCGTCAACCTGCTCGGCGTGCGCGAGGCCGGGCGCCTGCAACTGCTGACCACGGTGCTGAAGGTGGTGCCGCTGCTGCTGTTCGGGCTGGTGGCGCTGTGGTTCGTCGATGCCCGCCACTACGTGCCATTCAATCCCAGCGGCGAGCCGCTGGGCAGCGTGGCCGGCGCCACCGTGGCGCTGACGCTGTGGGCGATGATAGGGCTGGAGGCGGCCACCGTGCCGGCCGAGTCGGTCGACGATGCGCCGCGCACCGTGGCACGCGCCACCGTCGCCGGCACCGCCATCGCCGGCGTCGCCACCGTACTGGCCTGCACCACCGTGCTGGGCCTGTTGCCGGCCGACGTGCTGGCGGCCTCGGCCGCGCCGATGGCCGACGCCGCGGCCGCGCTGTGGGGACCCGGCGCCGGCATGCTGCTGGCGGCGGTGATGGCCGTTTCCTGCATCGGCGCGCTCAACGGCTGGACGCTGCTGTCGGCGCAGCTGCCGATGGCCGCCGCCCGCGACGGCGTGCTGCCGCGCGCCTTCGCCAAAGAGAACCGGCGTGGCGCCCCGGCCTTCGGCATCCTCGTCAGTTGCCTGCTCGCCACCGTGCTGGTGATCAGCAACTACAACCGCTCGCTGGTGGACCTGTTCAAGTTCTCGGTGCTGCTGTCCACCGCCGCCACCCTGCTGCCCTACCTCGCCGGTGCCGCCGCATGGCTGTGGCGCGGCAGCGGCACCGCCTCGCGGCTGGCTGCCGCCGGCGCATTGGCCTTCAGTCTCTACGCGCTGGGCGGGATCGGCGCCGAGGCGCTGCTATGGGGTGCCGGACTGATCGTGGCCGGGCTGCCGATCTATTTCTGGCTGCGGCGCGGCTGAGCCGCCCGCGCAGAGTTTCCCCGCGATCCGCTTGAGGTCGCGCAGGTCGTCGGCATCGAGCAGGTCGGCGAAATGGTGGCGGACGGACTCCAGGTGCCGCGGCGTCGCCGCACGCAGCACGTCCCGGCCCGCACGGGTCAGGACCAGCAGGCAACCACGGCCGTCCTCGGGATCGGGCGCGCGCTCGATGAGCCCCCGCTCCTCCATGCGCGAGGCATGCCGCGAGAGCCGGCTGCGCGACCAGCCCATCTTGGTGGCCTGCAGGTGCAGGGGGCTGGTCGTGTCCGGGCGCTCGACCAGCGTGCTGAGCACCTCGTAGTCCGCTTCGGACAGCCCGGTGGCGGCGAGGGCCTGGCCGATCCGCGCGCGCACGCCGACCGTCATGCGCCGGAAGGCACGCCAGGCGCTTTCCTCGTCGCCGTCGAGCCAGCCCGAGGTGGCCGTCTTCTTTTTCGTTGACATGTAATCGAATATCCCCCAATCTCGATTACATGTCAACGAACAAACCCCGCATCATGGTGCTCGCCTGCAGCACCCGCCCCGGCGCGCTGGCCCCCGCGGTCGCAGACTGGTTCATCCGCGCGGCCGCGCCACACGCGCAGACGCTGGACGTCGAACTGGTGCCCGTCTCGCTGGCCGACCTCGACCTGCCGTTCCTGGACGAACCCGAGCATCCCGCGTCCGGCGTCTACCGGCAGCCGCATTCGCTGGCCTGGAGCGCGCTGGTCGACGGCGTCGATGGCTTCGTCTTCGTCACGCCCGAATACAACCACGGCATGCCCGCCGTCCTGAAGAACGCGCTCGACTACCTCGGCCGCGAATGGGCGTGGAAACCGGCCGGCTTCGTCAGCTACGGGCATACCTCCGCCGGCACGCGGTCGGTGCAGCACGCAAAGCAGGTCGTGTCCGCGCTCCGGCTGGTCCCGACCGGCGCGACGGTGTCCCTCCGCATCGGCGACGGCATCGTGGAGGGACAGGTACGGCAGGACGAGCGCCTGGATGGCCTCGCGGCCCGGCTCCTGGGTGAGGTCGTCAGGCTGGGGCACGCGCTGCGGCCCATGCGCGAGCCCTTGGATGGTTCGACGCAGGCGGGGCCGGTCGCCGGCTCCCATGCCCGGCGCCTGACGCCGGCAGATGCGGCAGACGTCATCGTCCTGCAACGTTGCTGCTGGGTGGACGAGGCCCTTGCCAACCAGACCCTGGACATCCCGGCCCTGCACGAAGGCCTCGACGACGTGCGCAACTGGCTCGGGCAATGGACCGCGCTCGGGCTGTGGCGCGACGGCAAGCTGCTCGGCATGGTCCGCGCCCGGCGCGAGGGCGACGCATGGAACATCGGCCGCCTGGCCGTGGCGCCGCACATGCGCGGAAGCGGCCTCGGGCGCTGGCTGCTGAGGCTCGTGGAAGGCAAGGCCGGGCCGGCGTGCACCCGGGCGACGCTGGAGACCGGCGCCCGCAGCGCGCAGAACATCCGCCTGTACCTGAGCGAAGGTTTCGAGCACATCGCCGGCATGGAAGGGGGCGACGTCGTGCATCTGGCGAAGCCGTTGCCGGAGCAGGCCGCGCAGGCAGGCGTCCCGGCCGGCCACTGACCGACGGATCGACCGCGAACGGCCACGCTAGAATCGCCCCGCCCTCCCTCGTGCCCGTACCCGATGACTCGCGCAGCCTCCGCCACGACGCGCCATGCCCGACACCCGAAGGCGCTGGCACCCGTTCTGGCGCTGTTCTTCTGCGTCTGGCCGGCGCTGGCGCAGACGCCCGGACCCGATGCATGGGAGCCGACCACGCCAAGGCTGGAAGGCGCGCAACTGGCCCTGCTCGACGCCGCGCTGGAGCGCCTGCCACCGCAGCGGCCGGGCGTGACCGACATGTACGTGCTGGGCGTGGCCGGCGACGCCGACGAGGACGTGTTCCGCAACGAGGTGGCCTACCTGCGGCAGTTGTCGGCGCAACGCTGGGATTCCCGGGACCGCATGCTGGCGCTGGTCAACCAACCAAATGTGCTGCCCGGCGAGCCCGTCGCGCCACTGGCCACGTATGAAAGCATCGGCTACGCGCTGGACGTGCTGGGGCAGACGCTGGACCCGCGCGAGGACGTGCTGTTCCTGTACCTGAGCAGCCACGGGCTGGACGACAACAGCGTCTACCTGCACACCGGACCGGACCAGGAGGACTACCTCGCGCCGGAGGACCTCGCGCAGTTGCTGGAGGAAGCCGGGATCGGCAACGCGGTGATCGTGGTGTCGGCCTGCTACTCGGGTGGCTTCGTGCCGGTATTGAAAGCGCCCAACCGCATGGTCATCACCGCCGCGCGCAGGGATCGCCCGTCGTTCGGCTGCGGCCATACCGACAGCGCCACCTGGTTCGGCCGCGCGTTCCTGGTCGAGGCGCTGAACGCCACCAACGACTTCGCCAGCGCCTTCAAGGCGGCCAGCGCCACGGTGCGGCAGCGGGAGGTGGAAGAAGGCGAGCTGCCCTCGCAGCCGCAGTTCTTCGCCGGCAAGGCGATCGCCCCGGTACTGGCACGCTGGCGCTCCGGCTTGCCGGCAAGCCCGCCGGTGCCCTATCCCTTCACCCATGCCCCGCGGCGGCAGCCGTCGCTTCACCGCGACCCGGGCCCGGACAACCGCAAGTCGCGATAGCACCGGCGCCGGCGCACCCGCCAGCCGGCGCGCATGTACGATGCCCGCACGCCCTCCGGGAGAACGCGCATGTCCTTCAAGCTTGCCGGCGCCCTTGCCGCCTTGCTGGTGCTCGCCCCGCCCGTCGCCGCGCAGCAGGCCCCGACCTACGACGAGGCGCTGGCCACGAAGTACGGGGCCGACGAATACGGCATGCGCGCCTATGTGCTGGTCATCCTGAAAACCGGGCCGAACACGATGCCGGCCGGGCCGGAGCGCGAGGCGATGTTCCGCGGCCACTTCGCCAACATGCAGCGCCTGTCCGACGAGGGCAAGCTGGTGCTGGCCGGGCCGCTGGACGGCGTGGACGGCTGGCGCGGGCTGTTCGTCTTCGCCGTGGCCGACATCGACGAGGCGCGGCAGCTCGCCGCGACCGATCCGGTGCTGGTCAACGGCGAGATGGTGGCCGAATACCACGCCTATTACGGCAGCGCCGCGTTGATCGGCCTGCGCGAGGTGCACGAACGGCTGGCCCGCAAGCAGCCCTGAGCCGGATGCTCAGGGCTGCGCGTCCTGCAGGCGGTAAACGGTGCGGCTGCGGTATTCGCGGCCGTCGAACGTGGCGCGTACTTCCACGGTGTGCTCGCCCGCTTCCAGCCTGGTGGGCAGCGCCGCGCGCCACAGGTGGGTGGAGGGCCGGGCTTCGGGCGAGCGGTCGTAGCCGCGCAGGCCATCGCTCAGGTCGTCGGCCACGTTTTCCACCAGCAGCCGCGGGTCGGACTGTTCGACGCGCTTCATCGGCTGCCACTCGCCCGCGTCCACGCGGAACTCCACCGGCAGGCCGTCGTAGCCCATGAACACGTTGGCATATACGCCCCACGCCGGGTACGCGCCACGGCGCAGGACTTTCGGCGCATGCAGCGCGATCTGCTCGTCGGCCGGCGCGCGGGCGACGCGGTATTCCACGCTGTAGCGGCCCTGCGGCTGCACGTTCAGCAGGCCGTAGCCGTTGGGCGTGCCATCGGACATGGTGCTGTCGGGAATGCCCTGTGCGTCCTTCACCCCCGACCAGAACGCGCCGCAGGCCGCGCCGACGTTGTATTCGTGCAGCGGTTTTGCGCCGTTCCAACCCTGCGCGGCATTCCAGAAGCGCTGGCTCTGGTTGTGGGTGTGGCCGCTGAGGACCAACGGGTGTTCAACCTTTTCCAGCAGGGCGAACAGGCGCGCGCGGTCTTCAGCGCGGAAGTCGCGGTCGAACAGCGGGATGTGGATGCCCAGCACCACCAGCTTGTCGCTGGGGACCGTCGGCAAATAGCGTTCGAGGAAAGCGAACTGGTCCTCGCGCAGGCCACCGACATAGGCCGGCCTGCGCCCTGGTTGGGCGACGATGTCGTCCAGCCCGATGAACACCATCGATGGTTCTTCCCACGCATACGTGTCCGGGCCGAGCTGGCGGTGGTAGCTGCGCAGCGACTCGGCATCGCTGGCCGCGCCCACGTCCATATCGTGGTTGCCCGGCACATGCAGCCACGGCACGCCCAGCGAGGTCACCGCCTTGACCAGCAGCGGGTACAGCGAGGGATCGTCGTTGGTGATGTCGCCCAGGGTCATGCCCAGCCGCGCGGCATGGTTGCCACGCAGCGGCGCGACGATGTCGCGCTCGAAATAATCCACGTCCCGCGCGCTGGCGGTCTGGCTGTCGGCCATCACCAGCGTCTGGAAGCTGGCCGGCGCATCCGGCTGCGGCACCAGCGCGAAGGGGCGGCATTGCCCGCCTTCGGCTTCACCGGCGCGCGGGCGCCAGATGTCCGGCAGGCCGTCGGCGCGCGGCGCGGCGCGATGCGCGGCCGGCTTGATGACGAACACCGTGGGCTGCACGGAATCCGGCAAGCGATAGCGGCCATCGCGGCCGGTCACGGCGATGTGCTCGCCATCGGAAACGCGGATGCCCGGCAGCGGCTTCTCGCCCGCGTCGCGCGCGCCGTTGCCGTTGGCATCCTCGAACACCATGCCCTCCACGCAGGAAGCGGTGGCGACGAACGGTGTGCAGGCCAGCAGCAGGCCGGCAAGCAGGGGATGGCGCATGGAAGCCTCGTCAGGCGAACGGACAGGCCGCCATTATCGCGCGGTAGGCCGGGGCTACGCCCCCAGCGCGCTCCGCCTCCCGCACCGTGTCGTCGGGGATGTAACCCCGACCTACCATGCTGATGGCTTGGGCCAACGTAGGCCGGGGCTACGCCCCCGGCGCGCTCAGCCTCCCGCACCGCGTCGTCGGGGGTGTAACCCCGACCTACCGACCGGATGACTTCTCCACTGCTTTTGCGTGTCGCTGCTCCAGCACCGCCACCGCATCGGCCAGCGACAGCCCGCGCGCGCGCAGCAGCACGATCAGGTGGAACAGCAGGTCGGCCGACTCGCCAAGCAGTTCGTCGTCACCCTGCGCCACGCCGGCCAGTGCGGCTTCCACACCCTCCTCGCCCACCTTCTGCGCGATGCGGCGCGTACCCTTTTCGAACAGTTGCGTGGTGTAGCTGTCCAACGGGCGCTCACGCTCGCGCTGTTCGACCAACGCATCCAGCGCGCCGAGGAACTGCCCCGGCGCATCGCCGAAGCAGCTGGTGCTGCCGGTATGGCAGGTGGGTCCATGCGGGCGCACGGTGACCAGCACGGTGTCGGCATCGCAGTCGGTGCGCACGTCCACCACGTCCAGATGGTTACCGGAGGTCTCGCCCTTGGTCCACAGCCGCTGCTTGCTGCGGCTGAAGAACGTGACCTTCCCGCCCTTCAGCGTGCTTTCCAGCGCGGCACGGTCCATGTAGCCAAGCATCAGCACGCGCAATGTGGCCGCATCCTGCACGATGGCCGGCACCAACCCGCCGACCTTGTCCCAGTCCAGCGCGGCCGGGTCGAATTCACTGCACATCACGCACCTCGATCTGTTGTTCGCGCAGGTAGCGCTTCAAGTCGGCAATGGCGATGGCGCCGGAATGGAACACGCTGGCGGCCAGCGCGCCATCGACGTCGGCCTGCTCGAACACGTCGGCGAAATGCTGCGGCGTGCCCGCCCCGCCGGATGCGACCAGCGGCACCTTGCACAAGGCGCGTGCCTGCCGCAGCTGGGCGATGTCGTAGCCCTTGCGCACGCCGTCGCTGTCCATGCAGTTGAGCACGATCTCACCTGCGCCGCGCTGCTGTATCTCGCGCACCCAATCCAGCGTGAGCCGGGCCTCGGCGCGGATTTTTGCGGGGTCGCCGGTATAGGAGCGCACCCGCCATTGCCCGTCCGGCTCGCGGATGGAGTCGATGCCGACCACCACGCATTGCTGGCCGAAGGCATCGGCCAATTCGCCGATCAATGCCGGATTTTCCAGCGCGGGCGTGTTGATCGAAATCTTGTCGGCGCCGGCATGGAGGATTTCACGCGCGGTTTCCACGTCGCGGATGCCACCGGCCACGCAGAACGGGATGTCGATCAGCCGCGCCACGCGCTCGATCCAGCCGCGGTCCACCGAGCGTCCTTCCGGGCTGGCGGAAATGTCGTAGAACACCAACTCGTCGGCGCCCTCGTCGCGGTAGCGCAGCGCCAGTTCGGTGATGTCGCCCATGTCCACGTGGTCGCGGAAGCGCACGCCCTTGACCACGCGACCCTCGCGCACGTCGAGGCAGGGAATGATGCGGCGGCTCAACATGCCAGTGCCTCGTCCAGTTGCAGGCGGCCTTCCAGCAGCGCCTTGCCGAGTACCGCGCCGCCGCAGCCTGCGGCCTTCGCCGCGGCCACGTCGGCCACGTCGCGCACGCCGCCGGACGCCTGCACGGCCACGCCCGGCAGCAGCTTCGACAGGTGCGCGTACAGGTCGATGTTGGGGCCGGACAACATGCCGTCGCGGGCGATGTCGGTGCACAGCAGGTGCTTCATGCCGGTCTGCGCATAGCGGGTGGCGAGTTCGTCCAGGGTGACGTCGGCGGTTTCGGTCCAGCCATGCACCGGCAGGCACCATACGCCGTCTGCGCCCTGCCGCGTGTCCAGCGCGATGGTCAGGCGCTCGGCGCCAAATTCGTCCAGCCACGCCAGCACCTGTTCGGGCTGGCGCACCGCCAGCGAACCGATCACCACGCGGCTTGCGCCGGCATCGAGGATGCGCGCCACGTCATCGCGGCCGCGCACGCCGCCGCCTGTCTGCACCTTCAGCGACGTGTTCGATGCGATCTGTCCCAGCAGCGGAGCCAGCGTGTAGCCACCGGCCTTGGCCGCGTCCAGATCGACCAGATGCATCCAATGCGCGCCGCCGGCGGCGAACGCCTGTGCGCGCGGCAGCGGGTCGTCGCCGTAGGTGGTCTGCTGCGCATAGTCGCCCTGCAACAGGCGCACCACCTGCCCGTTGCGGATGTCGAGCGCGGGATAGACGGTGAAGTTCATGAAAAATCGTTCTCGATGAAGTTGCGCAGGAGGCGCGCGCCGGGACCCGCCGAGCGCTCGGGATGGAACTGCGCGCCGCACAGCCGGCCACGCTGAACCACGGCGGTGAACAGGCCGCCGTGATGGCAGGCGGCCACGGTGTCGGACGTGACCGGCGCGGCGTAGCTGTGCACGAAATAGGCACTGGCGCCGGGCGGCACGCCATCAAGCAGCGGCGATTCGCGCAACGCCAGCAACTTGTTCCAGCCCATGTGCGGCACGCGCACGCCCACCGCCGGATGCATGCGACGCACGACGCCCGGCAGCAGGCCGAGGCATTCCACCTCACCCTCTTCCGAGCGCTCGAACAGCAACTGCATCCCGAGACAGATGCCCATCAATGGCAGCTGCAACCCGCGCAATGGCTGCACCAACCCCTGCGCGTGCAGGCGGCGCATGCCTTCGGCGGCGGCACCGACGCCGGGCAGGATCACCCGCTGCACGCCTTCCAATGCGGCAGGCTCGCGCACCATGCGCACGGCGACGCCCAAGCGTTCCAGCGCATAGCGCACCGAGCCGAGGTTGGCGCCGCCGGCGTCGATCAGCCCGACCGCACTCACAACGCCCCCTTGGTCGAAGGCAGTTCGGTACCTTCGCGGCGCATGGCCTGGCGCAGCGCCCGCGCCAGCGCCTTGAAGCAGGCTTCGACCTTGTGGTGGTCGTTGTCGCCTTCCACCTTGAGGTTGAGGTTCAGGCCGGCCGCATCGCACAGCGAACGGAAGAAATGCGGCACCAGTTCGGTCGGCATGTCACCGACGCGCTCGCGCTTGAACTGCCCGTCGAACACGAAGTAAGGACGCCCGCTGAAATCCAGCGCGGCACTGGCAAGGGTTTCATCCATCGGCAGGGTAAAGCCGTAGCGGCCGATGCCGCGCTTGTCACCCAGCGCTTCGCGCAGCGCCTGCCCCAAGGCAAGGCCGGTGTCCTCGATGGTGTGGTGTTCGTCGATGTGCAGATCGCCCCTGGCCTGCACCTCCAGCGCGAAACCGCCGTGGCGGCCGATCTGGTCGAGCATGTGGTCGAAGAACGGCAGGCCGGTGTCGATTTTCGATGCGGCCGGCTTGTCCAGATCGACGAACACGCGGATCTGCGTTTCCTTGGTGTCGCGCTGCACGGTGGCGCGGCGCGGCGCATCGGCCAGTTCGTGGGCGATGGCGTCCCAGTCCCACTGCCCGCCGAACTGCTCGGTGCGCAGCTGGAAGCCGCGGATCTTCATGTTGTCGGCGAACTGGATGTCGGTGGGGCGGTCGCCGACCATCGCCGAGCGCACCCAGTCGATGTTCCGATCCTGCAGGTACGGCAGCATCATGCCGATGCCCGGCTTGCGGTTGGGGCTGTTGTCGGCCGGCCAGCTCGGGTCGATCAGCACGTCGCGGAAGACGATGCCCTGGCTGGCGAAGATCTGCAGCATCAGGTCGTTGGGGCCGTCGAAGCTCTCCTGCGGATAGCCCTCGCTGCCCAGCCCGTCCTGGTTGGAGACGATGACGAACTGGTAGCCGGCGTCGCGCAGCCTGAGCATCGCCGGGATGACGTTCCTGACGAAGCGGATCTTCTCGTAGGCGTCGATCTGGAAATCCGCCGGCTCCTCGATCAGGGTGCCGTCACGGTCGACGAACAGGATGGGGGTCATGCGGCGGACTCCAGCGCGGCCAGTGCGTCGAGGACGCGGTTGTTCTGCTCGGGCGTACCGAGGGTGATGCGCAAGGCATCGTGCAATTGCGGCGCGGCGCGCTGGTCGCGCACCACCACGCCAACAGCCAGCAGGCGCTGGAACGCGGTTTCGGCATCGGCGAAACGCACCAGCAGGAAGTTGCCGTCGGAGGCATGGACGCGGCGCACGCTCGGCAGGTTCCCAAGCGCGGTACGCAGGCGTTCGCGCTCGCTGCGCACGGTGGTGATACGCGCGCGGGTTTTCGCCAACGCCGCGTCGCTCAAGCCTTCCAGCGCCAGCGTCGAGCATGGCGTCGGAATCGGATACGGCGCCTGGCAGGTGCGCAGCACCGCGATCAGGCCGGCATCGGCGATCACGCAACCGATGCGCGCCGCCGCCAGCGCGTGTGCCTTGGACAAGGTACGCAGCACGGCGATGTTGTCGTGTCTGGACAGCAGCGTGGTCGCCGAAGGTTCGTCGGCGAACTCGGCATAGGCTTCATCGACCACGACCAAGGCCTGCCCGTGCAGCGCGGTGGCCACCTGTTCGACCTGTGCCAACGGAATGCTCGAACCACCGGGGTTGGAGGGCGAGCACAGGAATACCAGCTTGGCATTGCCTTGCCTGGCGGCGGCAATGATCGCGTCGATGTCCGGCACCAGGCCGGCTTCGGTATCGCGCAGCGGCACTTCCAGCAAAGGTGCGTTCTGCAAGCGCGCGCTTACCGCGTACATGCCGAACACCGGCGGCGTGCAAAGCACGCCGTCGCGGCCCGGCACGCACAGCGCACGCACCAGCAGGTCGATGGCCTCGTCGCTGCCGCGGCCGATCAGCAGCTGTTCCGGTGCGCAGCCGTACAGCACCGCCATGCGTTCGCGCAGTTCCTGCGGTTGCGGCTCGGGATAACGGCGGCAGCTGGCCTGCACATCGCCGGGATTGGCCCATGCCGATTCGTTGGCATTGAGCCAGACTTCGCCATCGAGCCTGGCGCTGCGCGCGGAGGAATAACCAGCGAAGCCGCGCAGGTCATCGCGTACCAGTTCGAGCACGCCGCTCATGGTGCGACTCCCAGCCTCACGGCGACGGCATTGGCATGCGCGCCCAGGCCCTCGGCGCGCGCAAGAGTCAAGGCGCACGGGCCGATGTTGGCGATGCCTTCGCGGCTGGCGGCCTGCACGCTGATCTGGTTCTGGAAACTGGCGACGCTGACACCGCTGTACGCCCGCGCGGCACCAGCGGTGGGCAGCACGTGGTTGGTGCCGGAGCAATAGTCGCCCAGCGCCTCGGGCGTGTAGTCGCCCATGAACACCGAGCCTGCGGCCTCGACCAGATCCAGCCAGTCATGCGGTTGGCGCAACGCGAGGATCAGGTGCTCCGGCGCATAACGGTTGGAAATGGCGAAGGCCTGTTCGATCGAATCCACCTTCAGCAGTAGCGAGGCGTCCAGTGCCTTGCGAGCGATATTCTCGCGCGCCAAGCGCACCACCTGCGCCTCCACCTCGGCCTGCACCGCGGCGATCAGCGCGGCATCGTCACTGAGCAGGATCACCTGCGAGTCCGGGCCGTGCTCGGCTTGCGACAACAGGTCGGCGGCGACGAAGGCCGGGACGGCGCCGGCATCGGCAATCACCAGCACTTCCGACGGCCCGGCCGGCATGTCGATGGCGGCGGCACCGGCCTGAGCCACCTGCTGCTTGGCCTCGGTGACGTAGCCGTTGCCCGGCCCGAACAGCTTGTCGCAGGAGGGCACGGTTTCGGTGCCCCATGCCATCGCTGCGATCGCCTGCGCGCCACCGATCTTGAACACCTTGTGCACCCCGGTCAGGCGCGCGGCCACCAGCACCGCCGGATCGGCGCTGCCGTCCTTGCGCGGCGGTGTGCACAGCACCACCTCGCGACAACCGGCGAGCCTGGCCGGCACGCCCAGCATCAACGCGGTGGAAGGCAGCGGCGCGCTGCCGGCCGGCACATACAGGCCGACACGGCCGATCGGGCGGATGACTTTTTCGCAGACCACGCCCGGTGCGGTTTCCACGCTGTACGGCCGGGCCATGCCGGCACGATGGTAAGCATCGATGCGCTCGGCCGCCTGCTGCATGGCGATGCGCAGCTCGGCCGGCACCACCAGTTCGGCGGCGGCGAACTCGGCTTCGCTCACCTCGAATTTTTCCAGCGTGACACCATCGAAACGGGCGGTGATCTCGCGCAAGGCAATGTCACCAACGCCACGCACCTGCTCGACCAAGGCCGCCACCGCTTCGCGGGTCTGCGCGGCTACCGCCTGCACCGGACGGGTCAGGGCTTGCGCCTGTGCGTCGGCATCCAGCGTGTTCCAGTCCAGGACGTTCATGCCAGCGACTTCTCCACCGCCAGCACCATCAACTCCTGCGCGCCCGCGCGTTCCAGCTCTTCCAGCCGCTGCCAGCTCAGCGCGCCGTTGCACATGGCCTGCAGGCGCACCGCACTGCCCTGCCCCGGCAGCCGCAGCAGCGGCTCGGCGTCCGGCAGCAACCGCGCCAGTTCGTCCACGTGCGCTTCTTCGGCGGAGAACATCAGCAGCTTGCGGTCCTGCGCACGGGTCAACCCATCGAGGCGGCGCAGCAGCATCGCCATCAGCCCGGCGCGGGCGTCGTCCAACTCGTGCACCGGCCCGGCCAGCACCGCTTCGCTGTCGAGCAGGGTTTCCACCGGCCTGAGCTGGTTGGCGGCCAACGTGGCACCGCTGGAAACCAAGTCGCAGATCAGGTCGGCAGTACCCAGCTTCGGCGCGATTTCCACCGAGCCGGACAGTTCCACCACCTGCGCATCGACGTTCTTTTCCTTCAGCCACGCGGCGAGGATGGCCGGGTAACTGGTGGCGATACGCTTGCCGACCAGTTGCTGCACGCCCTGCCACTCCCACTCGTCGGGTACGGCGATCATCAACCGGCACTGGCCGAAGCCGAGGCCGCGCAGCGGCTGATAGGCATCGGCCAGGCCGATCCGACGGCGCGCCTTGGCCTGCTCGTCCAGTTCGTTAAGGCCGACCACGCCGAGGTCGCAGACGCCGTCGGCGATCAGCCCGGGGATGTCGTCGTCACGCACCAGCAGCAGGTCCACCGGCAGCGATTCGCCAAAGCAGAACAGCTTGTCGCGGCTCTGCCGCCAGCTCAGCCCGCAGGCGGCCAGCAGGCTGCGCGCTGGGTCGGCCAGGCGCCCGCTCTTCTGGATGGCGATGCGCAGCCGGTCACGGGCCGGCGCGGAGGTGGAAGCACTCATGTTGGTTTCTCAGTTGGATTCGGTCTTGCGCGTGGCGATGCGCTCGATGGCGGCGGCATAACCGCCGGCACCGTGTTCGAGCGAGCGCGCGACCCGGCCGATGGTGGTCACGCTCACCCCGGTCAGGTCATGGATCTCGCGGTACGGCACGCCCTTGCGCAGCAGCGGCACCACCCGCCAGCGGTCGGCCATCGCCTCCAGCTCGGCGGGCGTGCACAGGTCGCGCAGGAATGCCTGCACGTCCTGCGGCCGTTCCAGCGCGGCGAATGCACGCGCCAGCGCCTTCAGCGGGGCATCGGAGGACTTCTCACGGTCGGATTCTGGACGTGGTTTCATCTGCATCAATGTAATAGCGTGCTAATACATTGATGCAATCGAGCCACCATGTCAAACCCCGCGATACCGTAGGTCGGGGCTACGCCCCCGACGCGATGCGTATCTGCCGGCAATCCTTTCGGCAAGCCAAGGCCAGTCGGGGGCATAACCCCGACCTACCCGCTGTCGCGATTGGCAGGTGGGTGCCGACCGTTGGTCGGCACCATCGGCCCGCACCAAACCCGCTCGACCAACGGCCGGGCGCCACCGATTACCGGGCCGGAAAAGCAGAAGCACCGCATCTGCGGGGCTTCTGCTTCATTGCGCCGGATTTTCCGCTCAACGCGCCATCACGCGCGCCTGCTCCAATTCGACCTGCAGCGTGGAGGCCAGCTCGTCGCGGGCGACCTCGAACTGCTGTTCGCGCAGCAGGTCCTTGACCGCCACCACGCCGCGCGCCAGTTCGTCCTCGCCGGCCAGCACCACGAAGCGGATGCCGGCCTTGGCCGCGTACTGGAACTGCTTGCCGATCTTCTTCGGCTCCATCTGCACTTCGGTGTTGATGCCGCCGGCGCGCAGGCGGCGGGCGATGTCCAGCGAGTGCGGCATCGCCACCTCGTCCATCAGCGCCACCATCGCCTGCACGCTGCTCTCGGCGATGCCGTCGATCAGCCCGGCCTCGCGCAGCTGCCAGAACAACCGGGTCAGGCCGATGGAAATGCCCACGCCCGGCAGCTTGCTCTTGGTGTAATGGCTGGCAAGGTCTTCGTAGCGGCCGCCGGAGCAGATCGAACCGATCTGTGGATGGTCCAGCAGCGTCGTTTCATAGACGGTGCCGGTGTAATAGTCCAGGCCGCGGGCAATGGAGAAGTTCAGGCAGTATGCGTTTTCTGGCACGCCCAGCGCCTTCACCAGCTCCAGCACCTCGCGCAGCTCGGCCGCGCCGCTGCGCAACGATTCGCTGGCGCCCTCGCCTGCTTCGGCCAGCACCGCGTCGAGCTGCGCCAGTGCGTCGGCGTGCGAGGTCGAGCGCACTTCGACGAAGGCCAGGATGCGCTCCACCGCTTCCGCCGGCAGGCCGAAGTCAGGCCCCAGCAGGGTTTCGCGCACGTAGTCGGCGCCGCGCTTGTCGAGCTTGTCCACCTCGCGCAGCACCAGCGCCTGCTGCTGCGGGTCGGCCACGCCCTGCGCCTCGAAGAAGCCGCGCATGAACCTGCGGTTGTTCAGCTGCACGGCGAACCTGCCGATGCGCAGCTCGGAGAACACCGCGTGGATCACCGCCAGCACCTCGGCGTCATAGCGGATGCTCAGCGCGTCCTTGCCGATCACGTCGATGTCGCACTGGTAGAACTCGCGGAAACGGCCGCGCTGGGCGCGCTCGCCGCGGTAGACGCGCTGCATCTGGTAACGGCGGAACGGGAAGGTCAGCGCGTGCTCGTGCTCGGCCACGTAGCGCGCCAGCGGCACGGTCAGGTCGAAGCGCAGCGCCAGCTCCGGCAGGCCCTTTTCGGCCGACTCCGCGGCATTGGCCAGCGCACCGGTGGACTGCACGAAATACACCTGCCGCTCGGTCTCGCCGCCGGATTTGGTCAGCAGCACGTCGGACAGCTCGAACACCGGCGTCTCCACCGGCAGGAACCCGAAGCGCTCGTAGTTGCGGCGGATGACGTCCAGCATGCGCTGGAACGCGATCTGCTCGCGCGGCAGCAATTCCATGATGCCGGGCGGGGTACGGGGCTTTATCACGGGCCAAACTCCTGCAAACGGTGGGGGTGAGCGGACGCCAATTCTAGCCGCACGCCGCCTGCACGGCCGCATGAAGTATCATTCGCGCACCTTTCAAGCAACGACGTCATGTCCCGGCCCGCCCCCGGTTCAGAGCTGTCCCTTATACCCATCTGACGCTGCCACCGATAATCAGTGGGTAGATCGCGGTGGACGCTGGCTACTGTAAGCACAACTAACACAAGCGCACTACGTT
>NZ_LDJP01000082.1 GCF_001431505.1 Stenotrophomonas daejeonensis | reverse complement strand
GAGTCCAACTTCGGGCGCCAGACAGTGAAAAAGCCGCGAGCGATCGCGGCTTTTTCGTTTTGCGGCCGGCTCAACCCAGCTTGAAATCGACCGGGATCAGACCATAGGCCTGCACCGGCCGGCCGTTGTCGATGGCCGGCTGGAACTTCCAGCGGCGCAGCACCTGCGTGCGGGCGGCGTTGTCCAGGCTGCGGTTGCCGCTGCTGTGCTCGATGCTCACTTCCAGCGGCGCACCGTCCTCGCCGACCAGCACGCGCAGGGTCACCGTGCCCTGGATGCCGGCCAACAGCGCGTCGCGCGGGTAGGCCGGCGCCGGTGCGCGCAGGTAACGCAGCTGCACGCCCTGAAGCGGCGTGGCCGGGCCGTCGCCGCCGACGGCCAGCGGGGTATCGACGACGGGGGCGACATCGACCGGCAGGTTCATCACCGCCTCGGTGGCGAATACCGGCACCGGTGCGGTTTCCACCGGTGCGGGCAGGGCCGGCTGGCGTGGCGGCGGCGTGATGCGGGTGATCGGCACCGTGGGCGGCGCCGATGGTGGCGTCACCGGTTTCAGCTCCGGCACCTGCCAGCGGGGCTCGCGGGCCGTGTCGCTGCGGACCGGCGCTTGCGAGAGGGGAACCAGCAACAGGCCCAGCGCCAGCGCGTGCAGGGCGATGGCCGTGCTGTAGGCGAGGATGCGCGAGGTATCGAAGCGGATCGGGGACGTGCCGGATTGCGTGCGGACCATGTGCCACCTCCATGCGTGGGCGTGTGCCGGGAACAACGCGCGATGACGCGGGCCGGGGTTGCAGGAAGTGGCCCGCGTGTGGGCAGTGCGCCCGTAAATGCGGGTTACGGCAAGCGGGGGCGGGATTTCCGGTCAGCCGGCAGACAGGAACAGGGGCAAGGTGGCGGGGCGTGCAGGAGCGCACCCCGGTGCGCGATGGGGCATTACCGGGAAAGCTCCATCGCGCACCAAGGTGCGCTCCTGCAGGCAGACGAACCTCAACGGCCCAGTTCGAACACCACGTCCAGGTTGACCGACAGCGTGGTTTCGCCCGGCGACACCGCCGTGTCCATCTCGGCCTTGGCCGAACGCGCCATCGCCATCATCGGTACCGGGCGGAAGCCGCCGCTGCTGCCTTCGGAGATGCTGACGATGCGGCGCACGCGCAGGCCCAGCGACTTGGCATAGGTCTCGGCGCGGGCCTGGGCCTTCTTCAGCGCCGCCACGCGGGCCTCGTCGTAGACCGGCTCGGGCTGGTCGATCTCGAAGGACGGGCCGTTGATCTGGTTGGCGCCCTGCGCGGCCAGGCTGTCCAGCACGCGGCCCAGCTTGGTGATGTCGCGGACCTTGAGGCTGACCGTGTTGCTGGCCTGGTAGCCGATGATCTTCGGCGCCTCGTTGTCGGCGTAGCGGTACTGCGGGCCGAGGTTGATGCCGCTGGTGCGGATGTCGCGCTCGGCGATACCGGCGGCCTTGATCGCGGCCATCACCTTGTCCATCTGCACCGCGTTGGCGCGCATGGCGCTGTTGCCGTCGGCGGCCTGGGTGACCACGCCGGCCGACAGCGTGGCCACGTCCGGCACCCGCGTGGCCTCGGCCTGCGCGGAAATGTTGAGCAGGGTGGCGTCGCTGGCAACGGCGGTGGGGATGTTCTGGGCGTGGCTGGTCATCGGGGCTCCCAACGCGAAGGACAGGGCGAGCAGCAGCGGGGCGAGGGTGGTGTGGCGCATGGTGATCCTCCTTGGGTGGATGCTGAAGGTGAGACGGTGGCGATGAACGGGCAGTGAGGTCGGGTGGGGTCGAGTCGTTTCCGGTGGTGTTGCCCGGGGTTCAGGCCGGAGGCACGGGTTATGCTTCGACGATGCTCTACCTTGCCTCCCGTTCCCCCCGCCGCAACGAACTGCTCGCGCGCCTGGACGTTCCGTTCCGCGCGCTGGACCTGGAAGTGCCGGAAATCCGCGCCGCCGCCGAGCCACCGGAAGCCTACGTGCGCCGGGTGGCACGGGACAAGGCGCGGGCCGGCTTCGCGCGGGTGGCCGGCGAGCCGCACGCCGTGGTGCTGGGCTCGGACACCGAGGTGGTGCTGGGCGAGCGCGTCTACGGCAAGCCGGCCGATGCCGCCGACGCGGCGGCGATGCTGCGCACGTTGGCCGGGCGCACGCACCGGGTCATCACCGCGGTGGCGCTGGTGGCGGACGGGCGCGAGGACGAGGTGGTGGTCGAGTCGGAGGTGACGTTCGTGGCGATGGACGAGGCCGAGATCGCCGCCTACGTCGCCGGCGGCGAGCCGATGGGCAAGGCCGGCGGCTACGCGATACAGGGCGGCGCCGAGCGCTGGATCAGCCGCCTGGCGGGCAGCTATTCGGGCGTGATGGGGCTGCCGTTGCAGCAGACCGCGGCGCTGCTGCGCGATTTTGGTGTTACCAAGGATTGAACGGATGTCCGAAGAAATACTGGTGAACGTGACCCCGCGCGAAACCCGCGTGGCGGTGATCGAGAACGGCATGCTGCAGGAGCTGCACATCGAACGTGGCTGGCGCCGCGGCGTGGTCGGCAATATCTACAAGGGCCGGGTGCAGCGGGTGATGCCGGGCATGCAGGCGGCGTTCGTCGAGGTGGGGCTGGAGCGCGCCGCGTTCCTGCACGCCAACGACGTGGTGCGGCCGGCGCCGGTGGCCGCCGACACCGAGGAGACCGCGCCCAGCCTGCCGTTGCCGGCGTCGGTGCCGATCGTCGAGCTGCTGCGCGACGGCCAGGACGTGGTGGTGCAGGTGGTCAAGGACCCGATCGGCAGCAAGGGCGCGCGCCTGACCACGCAGATCAGCATTCCCTCGCGCTACCTGGTGCTGCTGCCGCAGTCGAAGATGGTGGGGGTGTCGGCGCGGATCGAGGACGAGGAGGAACGCGCCCGGCTCAAGGCGCTGGTGACGGAAATCTCGGCCCAGCACGGCGGCTACGGCTACATCGTGCGCACCAACGCCGAAGGCCAGCCGGCCGAGGCGCTGGCCGAGGACATCTCCTACCTGTCACGGGTATGGGCGGTGGTGGAGCGCCGCGGCCGCGAGGCGCCGCCGCGCAGCATCATCTACGAGGACCTGAGCCTGCCGCTGCGCTCGGTGCGCGACCTGATCCGCAAGGACGTGGAGAAGGTGAAGGTGGACTCGAAGGAAACCTTCGGCCAGCTGCAGGCCTTCGTCGCCAAGTACATGCCGGTGCTGGGCGAGAAGCTGGAGCTGTACACCGGCGACCGCCCGATCTTCGACCTGTACGGCGTCGAGGACGAGATCGTCCGCGCCCTGAACAAGCAGGTACCGCTGAAGTCCGGCGGTTACCTGGTCATCGACCAGACCGAGGCGATGACCACCATCGACGTCAACACCGGCTCCTTCCTCGGCCAGCGCAACCTCGAGGAAACCGTGTTCCGCACCAACCTGGAGGCGGCGCAGGCGGTGGCGCGGCAACTGCGGCTGCGCAACCTCGGCGGCATCATCATCATCGATTTCATCGACATGACCGACCCCGAGCACCGCCGGCAGGTGCTGCGCACGCTGGAGAAGTCGCTGGCGCGCGACCATGCCAAGACCACGGTCTATGACTTCTCGCCGCTGGGGCTGGTGGAAATGACCCGCAAGCGCACGGTGGAGAGCCTGGAGCGGCAGCTGTCCGAGCCCTGCCCGGAATGCAGCGGCCGCGGCAGCATCAAGACCGCCGAGACGGTGACCTACGAGATCTTCCGCGAGATCACCCGCGCGGTGCGCCAGTTCGACGCCGCGCGGCTGCTGGTGATCGCCTCGACCAAGGTGGTGGCGCGCATCACCGAGGAGGAATCCACCGCGGTGGCCGAGCTGGAGGAGTTCCTCGGCAAGAGCATCCGTTTCCAAGCCGACGACCAGTACCTGCAGGAGCAGTACGACGTGGTGCTGCTGTGACCCGGCCGGTGCCGGGAGGCGGGGAGGCAGGGGCTGGCATTCATTGCCGGTGTGGCAAGGTGGCTGGCCTTGCGTCCAGAGCCGGTGCCGCCGTTCCTCCTTGACGTCCGGCCCCCGTTTCCCGGCTTCCGACCCCGATGCCCACCCTGCTGCGCCACCGCCTGCGTCGCCTGCGCCGTTACGCGATCTACGCGACGGCGGGCGTGCTCGTGCTCGTGGCCCTGCTGGTGGGTACGCTCAACCAGTTGCTGCCGCTGGTCGAGCGCCATCCGGAGCGGGTGGCGGCATGGCTGAGCGAGCGGGCCGGGCAGCCGGTGGCGTTCGACACGCTGGACACCGCCTGGACCCGGCGCGGCCCGTTGTTGCAACTGGACGGCCTGCGCATCGGCGAAGGCGAGGGCGTGCGCATCGGCCGGGCCGAAGTGCTGGTGTCGCTGTATTCCGGCCTGTTGCCGGGCGCACCGCTGACCGAGCTGCGCCTGCGCGGGCTGGCGCTGACCCTGCAGCGCGCCGACGACGGCCGCTGGTCGGTACGTGGCCTGCCCAGCGCCAATGGCGGTGGCGACCCGTTGGAAACCCTGCGCCGCCTCGGCGAGCTGCAGGTGATCGGTGGCCGCCTGCGCCTGCATGCCCCGTCGCTGGGGCTGGATACCGAATTGCCGCGCATCGACCTGCGCCTGCGCGTGGATGGCGGGCGCGTGCGCGCCGGTGCCCGCGCCTGGATCGACAACGCCGCGCCGCCGTTGACCGCGGTGCTGGATTTCCAACGCCAGCGCGGCGACGGCACCGCCTGGCTCGCCGCCCCTTCTGCACTGGCGGCATGGGCGCCGCTGTTGCATTTCGGCGGCGTCGACGTGCGCGGGGGCAACGGCACGTTGCGTGGCTGGGTGGCGGTACGCGACCACCGCGTCGCCTCGGTCATCGCCGATGCCGACCTGAAGGGCGTGGCGCTGGCCGGTGCCCCGTTCGTCGCGGGCGGGCCCGCGCCGGAGGCCGGCTTCGAGCGCCTGCAACTGCGCGCGCGCTGGCGTCACCAAGGCGGCGACTGGCGACTGGACGCACCGCAGCTGAAGATTGCGACCGCGCAGGGCACGCAGGTGCTGGATGGCCTGCAACTGGCCGGCGGCCGGCAGTTCGCGCTGCGCGGCCAGCGGATCGACGTCACCCCGCTGCTGCGCATCGCCGCGTTGAGCGACAACGTGAAGCCGGGGTTGCGGCAGTGGCTGTACCGCGCCGCGCCGACCCTGCGCTTCGTCGACGTGGACATCGCCGGTCACGGCGATGGTTTGATGCGCGGCCGCGGCGAACTGGAAGAGGCCGCGTTCGCCGCGGTCGGCCACAGCCCCGGCATGAGCGGCCTGCGCGGCCATTTCGAAGGCGATGGCCAGGCGCTGGCGCTGGACCTGCGGCCGGACCACGTGGTGCGCTTCGACTGGCCCACCGGCTTCGGCGTGCTGCACGAACTGAAGCTGGACGGTCGCGCCGTGGTCTGGCGCGAAGGCGCCGGCTGGCAGGTCGCCACCCCGGCGCTGCGGGTGCAGGGCCGCGATTACGCCGCCGACGTGCGCGGCGGGCTGTGGTTCCAGGGCGACGGCACGCGGCCGTGGATCAACCTGGCGGCCAGGCTCGACGACGTGCCGATGACCGCGGCCAAGGGCTTCTGGGTGCGCTCGAAGATGAGCCGGAAGGCGGTGGACTGGCTGGACGCGGCCTTGGTCGGCGGCCAACTGCGCGATGGCACCGGCCTGGCCGTGGGCGACCTGGACGACTGGCCGTTCGACGGCCGCGATGGCCGCTTCGAAGCCGGTGGCCATATCGACGATGGCACCATCCGCTTTGCCCACGACTGGCCGGAGATGCGCGGCGTCGATGGCGACATCGCCTTCATCGCCAACGGTTTCGAACTGCATGGCAAGGGCAACCTGGGCGGGGTCAAGGTCGATGCCTTCCAGGCTGGCGTCGCCGATTTCCACGAATCGCTGCTGCACGTGGACGCGCGCACGCGCGACGACAGCAGGCGCCTGCTGGCACTGCTGCGGCAGGGCCCGCTGCACGCCAGTCATGGCGAAACCCTGGATGCATTGGAAACCAACGGCCCGGCGGCGGTCGATTTCGGCCTGCGCCTGCCGCTGCACGGAGGCGAGGGCAAGGTCAGCGGCACGGTGGAACTGCGCGACGTCACCCTGGCCGACAAACGCTGGGACCTGCGCTTCGACAACGTGCGCGGCAAGGCCGAGTACGGCAGCGACGGTTTCCGCGCGCCGGCCCTGCAGGTCCGCCACAAGGAACATGACGGCGTGCTGTCGCTGGCCGCCGGCGCGCCGGTGGCCGACCCGGGCAACGCATTCGAGGCCGAGTTGGCCGCGGAACTGGACGCGGCCGACCTGCTGGAACGTGCGCCGGAGCTGGGCTGGCTCAAGCCCTACATGCACGGCACCTCGCGCTGGCGCATCGGCGTGAGCCTGCCCAAGGCAGCCGAAGGCAGCGGCAGCGAACCGCCGACCACGCTGCGCCTGCACTCGGACCTGCAGGGCACGCGCCTGCAGTTCCCGGCACCGCTGGACAAGCCGGCCGTCGAGTCCCTGCCGACCCGGGTGACGGCCAGCCTGCCGCTGGGCAGCGGCACCACCGAGGTCGTTTTCGGCAGGCGCATGGCATTGGCCGCGCGTACCCGCAACGGCGCTACCGGCGTGCAGGTGACGCTGGGCAATGACCGCGTGAGCCGCGAACCGCCGGCCGACGGGCTGATGGTGGACGGCCACACGACGACGCTGGATGCACTGGAATGGATCGCGCTGGCGCGCGGGCAGGGCAATGCCGGCGATGAAGGCGTCGCGCTGAAACAGGTGGACGTGCTGGCCGACCGCCTGCTGCTGGTGGGCGGCCAGTTCGATCAGACCCGGTTGCGCCTGCGCCCGGGCAAGGATGCGGTGGCGGTGCAACTGGAAGGTCCGTCGCTGGCCGGCGACGTGCGGGTGCCGGAGGCCGAGGGTGGCACCGTCAGCGGCACGCTGGCGCGCGTGCATTGGCAGGCGGCGCCGACGCTGGCCGGCGAGGCGGGCGATACCCCGTCCGACCCGATGGACCCGGCGAAGATCCCGCCATTGGCGCTGGACATCGACGACCTCGCGTTCGGCAAGGCGGCGCTGGGCAGGACCACGCTGCGCACCCAGCCGCTGGCCGATGGCCTGCAGGTGACGCAGCTGCAGTTCCGTTCGCCGAAGCAGGCCATCGACATGACCGGGCAATGGCGCGGCATCGGCGCGCGGGCGCGGACCGATTTCGACGTGGCCGTGCGCAGCGAGAACCTCGGCGGGCTGATGGACAGCCTGGGCTACGGCGGGCAGCTGCGCGGCGGGCAGGGGCAGATGCAGTTCAGCGCCGGCTGGGACGGCGCGCCGGCCGGGTTCAACCTGGCCGGGCTGGAAGGCACGCTGTCGTTCAACGCCCGCAACGGCCAGATACTGGAAGTGGAGCCCGGCGCCGGGCGCGTGCTGGGCCTGCTCAGCATCACCCAGCTGCCGCGCCGGCTGATGCTGGACTTCCGCGATTTCTTCTCCAAGGGCCTGGCCTTCAACCAGAGCGAAGGCCAGGTGCGGTTCGGCGACGGGCTCGCCCGTACCGACGGGATCAACATGCAGGGCCCGGCGGTGGACATCGTCATCCGCGGCCAGGCCGACCTGCGCGCGCAGCAGTTCGACCAGACCATCGAGGTCAACCCGCGTTCGGGCAACCTGCTCACCGTGGTCGGCGCGGTGGCCGGCGGCCCGGTCGGCGCCGCGGTGGGCGCGGCCGCCAACGCCGTGCTGGGCAAGCCGCTGGGCGAGATCGGCGCCCGCACCTATCGCGTCACCGGTCCGTGGAAGGACCCGCAGGTGGACGTGGCCGAGCGCGAGGAAACGAAGAAGGGCGAGGCTCCCGGCACGCCGCGCTGAGAGCGTGCCGGCGGTGACGGTTCAGCCGTTTCCCTGTAGCATGCTTCCGGTCAGCGAGGGGCTGGCCGGATTCGACCGGGAAGCCCCTTCAGCTCAACGTCCAACCGGGGGTGCACTGGTTTCGACGGGGGTTGTGAAGTCGCTTGGCGCATGCCGAGGGGGTAGCTTTCCTCGTAAATCCAGCTGCAAAACTCATAGTTGCCAACGACGACAACTACGCTCTGGCCGCTTAAGGCCTAAGCCCCGAAACAGCTTGTGTCCGTGCTCGCTGCGTAGGGTCATCATCACGGAATCGCATGGGGTGGCTGCCCGCCAGCCTCAAGCTAGATAAAGCGGGCTGGCTCCGGGATGCGCTTTGCACGCCGTGCTGTCCCGGGGCGAGATTCAACGGCGAGCTAAGCATGTAGTGCCGGGGATGGAGTGCCTTCGGACGGCGGTTCGATTCCGCCCACCTCCACCATATTGAGATGCCGGGACTTCCCGGAGCATCACGGGGCCCCTGGAAAATCAGGGGTTTTTCTTTGTCCGCTGTCTGCCGATGTTCGCCAACATCACTGGAGATCACTCAAATTTGGCGGTACGGTTGGCGGCATGCGGGCGCTGTGCATGAGGACATATCGCCAAAACAGATGCCGCCATGCCCAAGCCCATCAAGCGGCTGCCCCACTCTAGAAGCCGTCAATACCAAGCCGCAGGTCGGGCCGTACAAACTGCGCGATGGCTCGGGCATGTATCTGCTGGTGAAGCCGGATGGGGTGAAGTTGTGGCGGCTGGCCAAGCCGACAAGCTGCCGGAGGCCACGCTGCAAGAGGACGAAAAGCTGCTCACCCTGTACGACATGGCGCTGACACGCAGTGAGGAACAATAACCATGGCCATCATCGAAGGATTTCGCGTTCAAAACTTTCGTGCCTTGCGCGATGTGACGCTGGGCAAGCTTTCCGCGCAGCAAAATGGCAATCCGCTGACGCCTTTCACTGTGGTGATTGGCAAGAACGGCGTAGGCAAGAGTTCGTTGTTCGATGCCTTTGGTTTTGTCGCTGATTGCTTGGCCACTGACGTGGAAACTGCCTGTGACATGAAACAACGCGGTGGCTTTGAGCGGCTGCGCTCCAAGAGTGCGGACGAACCGATTCGCTTCGAGATCTATTACCGCGAAGCGCAGAACGAGCGGCCTATTACCTATGAACTCGCCATTGATCTGGACAGCAGTGGCCGCCCGTTCGTGTTGTCGGAAACCTTGAGGCAACGCCGTAAGGGGCAGAAGCATGGTCGCCCGTTTCCGTTCCTTCGGCTGGAGCATGGCAAGGGTACGGTATGGGCTGGCGAAGAAGCGGTTGACGACGAGCATGAGGAGAGCAACGCCAGTAGTTCAGTGGAACTCACCGATCCTCGTGAACTCGGCATTTCGACCTTGGGGACATTGAAGGAGCACCCACGTATCGGGCAGTTCCGAGATTTCCTCAAGGGTTGGTATCTGTCGTACTTTTATCCTGATGCAGCGCGCAGCCTGCCAAGCGCCGGGCCGCAGCGGCACTTGAACGTGCATGGCGACAACATCGGCAATGTGGTGCAGTTCATGGAACGCGAACACAAGGATCGCTTCCAGAATATTTTGACTCGCATCGCCGGCAAGATTCCCGGTATCGCCAAGATCGACACGGAAGTCACCACCGACAAGCGCGTGCTGCTGCGCTTCAATGATGGCGCTTTTGATGATCCATTCTTCGCGCAGCAGATGTCCGATGGCACGCTCAAGGTGTTCGCCTACCTGTTGTTGCTTGAGGACCCCGACCCGCCGCCATTTATCTGTATCGAGGAACCAGAGAATGGGCTATATCACAAGCTGCTGGAATCGTTGGCACAGGAGTTTCGCGCCCATGCCAGTGGCAAGAAGCATGCGCCGCAGATTTTCGTGACCACGCATCAGCCGTATTTTGTGGATGCGCTGTCTCCGGAAGAGGTTTGGATTCTGGAAAAGGGAGCGGATGGCTATTCGACGATACGCCGGGTTTCCGATCTTGAAATCGTCAGGAATTTGGTAGCGGAAGATTTGCCGCTAGGCGGACTTTGGTACAGCGACTATCTCGATGCGAGGTGAATGTGATGCACATCGAGATTTTGGTCGAAGATACCTCTGGAGAGAAGCTGCTCGAATCATTGCTACCCAAGCTGTTCGGTGAACAAGGCGATCCGCACACTTGGCGGCTTCATGCCTACAAAGGGATCGGTCGCATTCCGAAGAATCTGAATGCAGGCGGCGATCCGGCCAAGCGGATTCTGCTCGATCAGTTGCCCAAACTGCTGCGCGGTTACGGCAAGACGCCGGGCATTGGTGCCGTTGTGGTGGTGTTGGATTCCGATCGCCGCAACTGCGTGGACTTCCTTGCAGAACTCAAGGCGTTGGCGGCAGGCTGCAATCCCGCCCCGAATACGCTATTCCGTATCGCCATCGAAGAGATGGAGGCTTGGTACTTTGGCGACCGGAAGGCGCTGATTACGGCCTACCCGAGAGCAAAGATCGACGTGTTGAACCGCTACGCGCAAGACAGCGTATGCGGCACATGGGAATTGCTGGCGGATGCGATTTATCCCGGTGGTTCTGCCGCCATCAAGAAAGCAAGATGGCCACTGCCGGGACAAGTCAAACACGAATGGGCTGGGAGGATCGGACCGTTGCTTGATCTGGATCACAATCTATCGCCCAGCTTCGGCAAGTTGCGAGATGGCCTGCGCCGTTTGGTGGCGGAGGCGACTTGAACGATCAGTGAAACACCGACGACTCCCTGCCGTGCCGTGTCCTGATGCGCCTAGACGCCAAGACGAAGGAAGTGGGCGAGACGCACTTCGGCTACATCGGCCACATGGCTGCGGTTGGCTGATCGATATGCACGAGTCCACAAAGAACCTGCTTTTTCTTTGTCTGCTTTCCGGTCGGGAGCATTGCCGCGGTTTGCGAAAAGGGGATTGTCGGTAGCACGAAGCCCCAGCATTGCCAGGGCTTCGTGGAGTGCGGCCAGTGAAGCTTACTGGAGCAGGTTGAGCACGTTCTGCGGCACCTGGTTGGCCTGCGCCAGCATCGCGGTGCCGGCTTGCTGCAGGATCTGGGTGCGGGTCAGCTCGGCGGTTTCCTTGGCGTAGTCGGCGTCGCGGATGCGGCTGCGCGAGGCCGAGAGGTTTTCCGAGGTGGTGGCCAGGTTGGCGATGGTGGAGGTGAAGCGGTTCTGGATCGCGCCCATCTCCGCGCGCGAGCCGCTCACCGCGGTCAGGGCCTTGTCCACCATCTCCAGCGCGCGCTGGGCGCCGGCGAAGTCCGCGATGTCCAGGTCTTCCAGGTGGACCTGGGCGGTGCCGGCCGCCGCGGTGACCGGGCCGAAGGCGCTGAAGTCCACGGTGGCATCGGTGCCGTTGGAGGTGCCGCCGGTGACCGAGTCCAGGTCCTGGCCCGACTTCAGCGAGGTCAGCTTGATCTCGTAGGTGCCGCTTCCCGCGGGCGTCTCGGCCAGTTCGGCATACAGGCCGGTCTGGTCCAGCTTGTCGTTGAACGCCTGGACGACCTTCTGCTGCACGTCCTTGGTGGTGTCGGTGTCGCCGACCTTGACGTCGTTCAACGTGACCGACTTGCTCTGGCCGGCGGTGCTGATGTTGACGGTGATGCCGCTGATGGTGCCCGAGGCCGTCGAGGCCGCGGTCACGCCGGCGCCGCTCACCGAATCGGCGAAGCCGGCCCGGCCCAGTTCGTTGATGTTGGCATCGACGATGCTGCTGATGCCGATGGTCTGGCCGGCGTCGGCGCCGACCTGGAACAGGGCGCCGGTGAAGTCGCCGTTCAACAGCTTGGTGCCGTTGAAGCTGGTCTGGTTGGCGACGCGGTCGATTTCGCTCAGCAGCTGCTGCACTTCGGCATTCAGCGCTTCGCGGTCGCTCTGCGAGTTGGTGGCGTTGGCCGACTGCACCGCCAGTTCGCGGATGCGCTGCAGGTTGTTGCCGATCTCGACCATCGCGCCTTCGGCGGTCTGCGCCAGCGAGATGCCGTCGTTGGCGTTGCGCACGGCCACGTCCAGGCCGCGGATCTGGGTGGTGAATCGCTCGGAAATGGCCAGGCCGGCGGCGTCGTCCTTGGCGCTGTTGATGCGCAGACCCGAGGACAGGCGCTGGATGCTGGTCGCCAGGCTGGTGCCGGTGGTGTTCAAGTTGCGCTGGGCGTTCAGCGACATGATGTTGGTGTTGATGACTTGTGCCATGGGACTTCTCCGTTGCTCTCGGGGTCGTGCGTGAAAGGGGAATCGGTGTGGGGCGGTGTCTGGATCAGCGGATCATGTTGAACAGCGACATGGACTGCATTTGCGTGAAGATGGTCTGCGCGGCCTGCAGCGAGGCTTTTTCGAGCTGGTACTGGCCGATGGCCTCGGCGTAGTCGAGGTCGCGCAGCTGCGACAGCGAATCCTTCAGGGTGATGGAGTTCGCTTCGCGCAGCGACGCTGCGTTGTCGATGGCGCTCAGCTGGGCGCCGCCGGCTGCACGGGCGTCGATCATCTTTTCCGACGCGCGGGCGACGTCGCGCAGGCTGGACTGCAGCAGGTTCTGCTGCGCGGTGCGGTCGGCGCTGGTGGCCGTGTCCATGTTCAGCGCCTGCACCAGCCGGTCGATGGTGGAGAACACGTCGCGGTTGCCGGCCTGGCCGACGTTGAATTCGTCGCCGGCCGCGGGCACGCCGGTCAGCTGCATGCGCAGGCCCTGGAACACGATGTCCTGGCCTTCGGAATAGGTGCCGCCGCCGACCGGGTTGCCCAGTTCGTCGAGGATGTCGTAGGTGTCCGGGCCGCTGAAGCGCACGGTGTAGGACTCGCCGTTCCAGGTGGCGCTGCCGTCGCGGCTGACGTTGGTCAGCACGCCCTGGCCGCCGTTGCCGGTGGCGGCGCTGCCGTCGATGCTGCCGTCGCCGGTGCGGATGCGCATGAAGATCTCGCTGCCGGGCAGGGCGTCCTGCACGAAGCTGCCCGGCGCCACTTCCACCTGGCGCTGGGTCTGGTCGCCGTTGTAGACGATGCTGCCGCCGACGGAGGAGAACGGCGGCGCGCCGTCGTTGCTGCCGCCGAACAGGTAGCGGCCGCTGCCGTCGGTGCTGTTGGCCAGCGAGAGCAGCGCGTCGCGCACCGACTTCAGCTCGGCGCTGACGCTCTTGCGGTCCTCGGTGGACAGCGCGGCGTTGTTGGCCTCGAGGGTCAGCTCGTTGACGCGGGTGAGCAGTTCGCCGGCCTGGGCCAGCGCGTTTTCCTGCAGGCCCAGGCGGTTCTGCACGTTGGCGGCGTTGGCGCCGAGCTGTTCCAGCTCGGCCAGCACGCGGTCCATGCCGACGGCGGTGCCGGCGGCGACCGGGTCGTCCTTGGCGGTGACCAGCTTCTGCCCGGTGGCGAGCTGCCGTTCGAGCTGGTTCATCTTGCTCTGCCGGGACAGCATCAGGAACACCGACTGGTCGTACATCATGTTGCTGGAGATGCGATTGTTCATCAGCCCACCGCTCGCAGGATCGATTGGAACAGGGTGTCGGCGGTGGAAATCAGTTGCGAGGCGGCCTGGTAGGCCTGCTGCAGGCGGAGCATGTCCGCCGCCTCCTCGTCCAGATTGACACCGGAAATGGCGTCGCGCGTGGCCTGCGCGTTCTCGTTGATGACCTGCTGCGCCTGCAGCGAATAGTCGGCCGCGCGCGCGGCGGCGCCGACCTGGGTGGTCAGCCCGCCCAGCGCGCCGTTGAGGGTGATGGTGCCGCCGTTGAAGGACTTGGCGTCCTCGACCGCGGCCAGCCGCGTGGCGTTGCCGTTGTCGCTGGAGCCGGCCTGGTTCGGGGCGACGATGAACTGGTCGCCGGCCGCCGGCTTGCCGTCCAGCACCAGGCTCCAGCCATTGGCGCTGATGGTCTGGCCGGGGCTGTAGGGGTAGGGGCCGAGGCCGTCGATGGTGTAGTTGTCGGCGTCGATGAACTCGATGCTGGCGGGGTTGAGCAGGGCGGCGTCGGTGGCGTCGGTCACGTCCACCTTGCCGGCCACGCCGGTGCCGATGTTGCCCAGGTCGGCGCTGGCGCGCACCGGGTTGGCGGCGGCGATGCGCGAGGGGTCGGTGATCGCCACCGACAGGCCGTTGGTGGCCGTGGCGGTGGGCTGCAGCAGGAAGCGGTCGTTGAGCGACGGGGTGCCGCTGATCGTCAATTCGATGCCGTTGACCACGTAGGTCGGGCCGGTGCCGGTCATCGGCACCTGCACGCCGGTGTCGGTGCGGGTGGCGATCCAGTTGCTGCCGTCGAAGCGCAGTTGCAGGTTCTGGCCGTCTAGCGCGGCCAAGTCGTCGTAGCTGGCGCTGATGCTGGCGGTGCTGGCCGGGTCGTTGCCGCTGTGCGCGGATACCTTGGGCGGGGCCAGGTTGAAGAAGTCCACGCCCATGTCGCCGTACAGGTCCATGCCTTCGCGGTGGCTCTGGTTGAACTCCAGCGCCATGCCCACGGCGATGCGGCCCAGCTCGGCCTGCGCCGGGGCGAGGATGGTGTCGCGGAACTCCAGCAGGCCGCCGATGCTGCCGCCCAGCGCCTTGCCGTCCAGGGTGATGGTCTGGCCCTGGGTCACCAGCGCCAGCTGCAGGCGCTCGGGCTGGTACGGGTCGGCCACAGTGGTGACCTTGGAGGCGCTGGTGCCCACCACCAGCGCGTTGCCGCCGGCCGAGTAGACGTTGATGATGCCGCCGTCCTGGATCACCGCGGTGCCGCCGGTGTAGCCCACCAACTGCGTGATCAGCTGGTCGCGGCGGTCGAGCAGGTCCGGCGCGGCCTTGGCCACGTTGCTGCCGATGACGCCGTTGATCTGGGCGATCTCCGCGGCCAGCCGGTTGACCTCGTCGGCGGCGGCCATCAGCCCGTTGTTGACCTCGCTGCCCAGCGATTCCAGGTTGGCCGACATGCTTTTGAAGCGGTTGACCAGCGTGTTGGCACTGTCCAGTACGCTGCGCCGGTCGGCGCTGCCGGCGGCGTTGGCGGACAGGCCGCTGATCGAGTCGAAGAAGTTCGACCACACGCCGCTCAGGTTGGTGGCGCTGTCGGAGAACAGGGAATCGACGCGGTCGGCCATCGCCGAGAGCTGTTGCAGGCGCGCCAGTTCGCCGTTGCTGTCGAGCAGGCGCGAGATCGCCAACTGGTCGGCCACCCGGCGGATGTCGGTGATCTTGGTGCCGTTGCCGACCGTGGCGTAGCCGGCGTCGGTGGGCGAACGCGTGGCGAAATCCACCTTCTGCCGGCTGTAGCCGTCGGTGTTGATGTTGGCGACGTTGTGGCTGGTGGTAGCCAGTGCGCGCTGGAAGGCGAGCAGGGCGCTGGTGCCGGTGGACAGGACGCTGGGCATGGGCGGCTACCTCAACGACGGACCAGGCCGGACAGGCCGGTGGCGTTGGCGAAGGATTGGCCCAGCCGCGCGCCGGCCTGGCCGATGGCGGCCACGGCGCGGTCGATGGTGGGGCCGGCGGCGATGGCGGCGATCTTGGCGGCGTAGCCCGGGTCGGTGGCATAGCCGGCGCGCTGCAAGCCCTGGGCAAAGCCGCGCACGTCGGTGCCGGCCTTCAGCGCGGCCTGGTAGCGCGGGCTGTTCTTCAGCATGCGCACGTAGTCGCCGAAGCTCTCGGCCG
Organism: Stenotrophomonas daejeonensis; assembly: GCF_001431505.1. Classification (GTDB taxonomy): domain Bacteria; phylum Pseudomonadota; class Gammaproteobacteria; order Xanthomonadales; family Xanthomonadaceae; genus Stenotrophomonas; species Stenotrophomonas daejeonensis. The sequence goes on along the minus strand of NZ_LDJP01000082.1, from coordinate 547 downwards.
GCGAGCCGTAGGCGCGGAAGCTGGCGGTTTCGTTGCGGCGCTGGCCGTCGACGTATTCGTGGGTGGCGGCGGTGGCGCTCTCGCCCTTCCAGCCGGTGGCCTTGATGCCGAACAGGTTGTGGCTGCTGCCGCCATTGGCGCGCTTGATGTTGCGGCGGCCCCAGCCGGTCTCCAGCGCGGCCTGGGCGACCAGCGCGCGCGGGTTGACGCCCAGCTCGCGCGCGGCGCGCTCGGCATGCGGCCAGATGCTGGCGACGAAGCCTTCCGGGGTGTGCGTGCCGAGCTGGTCGGCGGCGGCGTTGGCGCTGGCCGCGTCGAGCGCGCCGCCGTTGTCGGTGGCCGGGCCGACGCCGCTCCAGCGGTCGTTGGCGGCCGCCCAGTCTTGGGGCCAGTCCGCGGCGCCCGGCAGGGCATCGGCGGAACGGGGGGCGTTGCCGCCCAGCGCCGCATGCAGGCTGGCGGTGTCGCGGCCGGCGATCAGGTCCAGCGCCTGCTGTTCAGGGGTGTCCGGGTGGTTGCCGGTCATGGCGTCCAACCCGTAGCTGCC
>NZ_LDJP01000081.1 GCF_001431505.1 Stenotrophomonas daejeonensis | reverse complement strand
ACAAACATCTACCATCAGCTCTCTTGCTTCCCCGGGCTGAACCTTGGACTATTCTTCAGAGCAGCAAGTGATAGCCCTAAGGCCGATGCCTAACAATTCATTCAAGCCGACGCCGCTTCGCGGCGCGGCTTAATTCAGGCGTTAGGGCGCACATATGACAGGACATCGACAGGTCGCCTTTTGGAAGCTCGCGGTGACTGAGCTATCTGTAGCCGTGATTTGTGCAGGTGTTTTGTTCTACTTCCGGACTAGATCTCTGCTTGCTGACACGCCAAGTGGTGATCTTTACGCCAACAATTGGAGCTTTCAGCTTGTCATCTTTGCCGTTGTCTGGCTTCCCGCTACGCTCTTAATTGCAGGAGTCGTATTGGCAATTCAGCGCAATTGGCTTATCCATGGGCGCAACTCCGGGGTTGGTGGTAGTGCGCCCTAACAATTCGTTCAAGCCGACGCCGCTTCGCGGCGCGGCTTAACTCAGGCGTTAGGTCTTGGCAGGCACATCCATGCGATTTGTTGGATTCGACCCTGGAGGTGAAAAGGCCTTCGGCTGGGCAGTACTTCTGTCCACCACCTCTGGTCTTGAGTTGCTCGGCACAGGGACGTGTAGTTCAGCCCCTGATGCGGTTCGATCCGCTCACAAAGTCTCTGAGATTGCCCCGGCCGCATTCGCAACGGACGCGCCACTCTTCTGGGTTTCCTCTGGCGATCGGAAAGCGGACGGCTTCGTGCGCAAGCTCGTATGCTCCGCTGGCGGCAAGTCTGGCACGGTCGGCCATGTTAACTCCTTGCGTGGTGCTTGCTTGGTTCAAGGCGTTCAAGTAACCCGAATGGCATCAGCCCAATGGCCAAGCGCAAAAGCAACTGAAGCTCATCCCAAAGCATTGCTCCTTCTTGATAGGGGCGCTAGAAATTTCCTCAAGAGTATTGAGGGCATGGTCAAGACGGAGCATGAGCGTGACGCGTCAATTGCGGCTTACACGGCGGCGGCTTTTATCAATCAGCTTACCGATTGGCATGATCTTGCGCTCCAAGAGAAAGATCCTTTTTTCCCTAGTGGGTCACATGCCGCGTATTGGTTCCCGCGGGCCAAGACCTAACAACTCATTCAAGCCGACGCCGCTTCGCGGCGCGGCTTAATTCAGGCGTTAGGCTGTACAGGAGAGTGCATGGAAAACGTTGAGTTCACGAACGAAGAAAAAGCAATCATCGTTCGTAAAATACAGATGTATTTCACGGAAGAGCTGAGACAAGAGATTGGCCGTTTTGACGCAGAATTTCTGCTCGACTTTTTCAGCGGAGAGGTTGGCTCCTATTTCTACAACCGTGGCCTGTATGACGCGCAAACTCTTCTCGCCAGCAAGCTGGAGGACATTCAAGATGCGCTTTATCAACTTGAGCAGCCAACAGACTTCAAAAAGTAGCAAGCTGTACTCGGCAACGGTACAGCCTAACAATTCATTCAAGCCGACGCCGCTTCGCGGCGCGGCTTAATTCAGGCGTTAGGCCGCAGTTGTAAAAGTTGGGTGGTGGTTCCTGCTTCGGCAAATCCACTGGCTGTTTTCCGGTCGGCTCCGGCCACCGTTGTTCACCGTTTCCGGTATCGGCCAGTTCGCGACTTCGGCCTTGGCGTCAGGTCCGCCACACTCGCATTGCATTTGGCTTCGGTGGCTCCGCGCGGCAGACTTCGCTGGGCAAGCCCTGTCTTGCCGGCTGTGGCATCATCGACCTTCGTCTTGTTGTTCAAGTGGGCAGCATTGGCTTTCTGCTAGTTTCTCGGCCACTGCTGCCTAACAACTCATTCAAGCCGACGCCGCTCCGCGGCGCGGCTTAATTCAGGCGTTAGGCATCGGAATGAAGA
>NZ_LDJP01000080.1 GCF_001431505.1 Stenotrophomonas daejeonensis | reverse complement strand
TGCACGTTGGGCTTGGGGACGCCGGCGGTGGCTGCGATGCCGTCCATGCGCACGCCGTTGAAGCCCAGTTCGATGAACATGTCCTTGTCCGCGTCCAGGATCGCGGCACGCTTGCCCAGGTCCTTGGGGCGGCCGGGGCCGGCGTCACGCGGTGGTGGTCTTTGTGGGAGGGGAGGTGGAGTGCTGCGGAGACATTGTGGCAATACTAGACCAATCAGTTCGATATTTATACCATACCGGGGCGTTCAATAATGATGGCTGACGCCATCCCCCTCCCTCCAAGCGACCCCCGCCCATGAACACTGCTCGATGGATTGGCACCGCCCTGCTGACGACGCTGCTGGCCGCCTGCGGCAAGCCGGACACCCCTCCCGCCGCTGCCGTCCCGGTATTGGTCGTCCACCCCGGTGGTGGTGACGTCGCCGCCACCGCCTATCCCGGCGAAGTGCGGGCGCGCGAGGAAGCGGCATTGTCGTTCCGCGTCGGCGGCAACCTGCTGCGGCGCCACGTCGACGCCGGGCAGCGGGTGAAGAAGGGCCAGTTGCTGGCCGAGCTGGACGTGGCCGACTACGCCCTGCAGGCGCGCGCGGCGCAGGCGCAGTACGCCGCCGCCGAGGCCGACCTGGTGCGGGCCCGCGACGACCAGAAGCGCTACGCCGCGTTGGCCGCGCAGCAACTGGTCAGCCGCTCGGCGCTGGATGCGCAGAACGCCGCGCTGAAGGCGGCGCAGGGGCAGGCCGACGCGGCCCGCTCCAACCTCGATGTCGCCCGCAACCAGGCCGGCTACGCGCAACTGCGCGCGCCGGCCGACGGGGTGATCGCCAGCCGCCAGGCCGAGGCCGGGCAGGTGGTCGCCGCCGGCCAGCCGGTCTACACGCTGGCCGCCGACGGCGCCCGCGAGGTCGCCATCGCGCTGCCGGAGAGCGGCATCCGCGACTTCGCGGTGGGGCAGGCGGTGGAAGTGGAATTGTGGAACCAGCCGGGCAGGCGTTGGCCCGGCACGATCCGCGAGATCGCCCCGGCCGCCGACGCGCAGGCGCGTACCTACGCCACCCGGGTGAGCCTGGCGGCCGAAGCGCTGGACGCGGTGGAACTGGGGCAGAGCGCGCGCGTGTTCGCCGCCCATGCCGAGGGCGGCGCGTTGAGCGTGCCGCTGGCGGCGGTGCAGCCGGGCAAGTCGCAACGGCAGGCCGGCGTGTGGGTCGTGGACCCGGCCAAGGGCGCGGTGCACCTGCGCGAGGTGGCGCTGGGCGCCTATGGCGCGGACAGCGTGCCGGTACTGTCGGGGTTGAAGGCCGGCGACTGGGTGGTCGCCGCCGGCGGCCACCTGCTGCGCGAAGGCCAGCCGGTGACGGCGGTGGATCGCCAGAACCGGCCCGTGCTGACGCCGGCCACGTCCACCACGGACAAGGAGTAAGCGCGTGCGCCGCTTCAATCTTTCCGAATGGGCGCTCAACAACCGCCCGCTGGTGCTGTTCGCGATGCTGGCGATGGCGGTCATCGGCGCCTGGTCGTACAAGCACCTCGGCCAGTCCGAGGACCCGCCGTTCACGTTCAAGGCGATGGTGGTGCAGACCGCCTGGCCGGGTGCCACCGCCGAGCAGGTGTCGCGGCAGGTCACCGAGCCGATCGAGAAGGCGTTGATGAACACCGGGCAGTACGAGTCGATCCAGTCGTACTCGCGCCCGGGCCAGTCGCAGGTGATCTTCATGGCGCGCGACTCGATGCGCTCCAAGGACGTGCCCGAGCTGTTCTACCAGGTGCGCAAGAAGGTCGGCGACATCCGTTCGCAGCTGCCGGCCGAGGTGGTCGGGCCGTTCTTCAACGACGAGTTCGGCGACACCTTCGGCAACATCTACGCGCTCACCGGCAAGGGCTTCGACTACGCGCTGATGCGCGACTACGCCGACCGCATCCAGCTGGAGCTGCAGCGGGTGGCCGACGTCGGCAAGGTCGACCTGGTCGGCCTGCAGGACGAGAAGGTGTGGGTCGAGCTGTCCAACACCAAGCTGGCCACGCTGGGCGTGTCGATGCAGCAGGTGCAACAGGCGCTGTCCGAGCAGAACGCCATCGTCCCCACCAGCTGGTTCGAGACGCCCAGCGACCGCGTGCAGCTGCGCGTCAGCGGACAGTTCCAGTCGGTCGACGACATCCGCGCCTTCCCCATCCATGCCGGCGACCGCACCGTGCGGCTGGGCGACATTGCCGAGGTCCGGCGCGGCTTCGCCGACCCGGCCGCGCCGAAGATGCGCTTCATGGGCGAGGATGCGATCGGCATTGCCGTGGCGATGAAGGACGGCGGCGACATCCTCAAGCTCGGTGCCACCCTCGATGCCGAGTTCGAGCGCCTGCAGCAGACGCTGCCGGCCGGCATGCAGCTGCGCAAGGTGTCCGACCAGCCGCACGCGGTGGAGGACTCGGTCGGCGAGTTCGTGCAGGTGCTGACCGAGGCGGTGGTGATCGTGCTGCTGGTCAGCTTCTTCTCGCTGGGCCTGCGCACCGGGCTGGTGGTGGGCGTAACCATCCCGCTGGTGCTGGCGATGACCTTCTTCGTCATGCACCAGTTCGACATCGGCCTGCACAAGATTTCCCTCGGCGCGCTGGTGCTGGCGCTGGGCCTGCTGGTGGACGACGCGATCATCGCGGTGGAGATGATGGCGACCAAGATGGAGCAGGGTTACGACCGGATGCGCGCGGCCAGCTTCGCGTGGGAATCGACCGCGTTCCCGATGCTGACCGGCACCCTGATCACCGCCGCCGGCTTCCTGCCGATCGCCACCGCCGCCTCCAGCACCGGCGAATACACCCGCTCGCTGTTCCAGGTGGTGACCATCGCGCTGGTGGTGTCGTGGATCGCCGCGGTGCTGTTCATCCCGTACCTCGGCGACAAGATGCTGCCGGACCTGCACAACCGCACGGCCCCGAAGCCGGGCAGCCTCGCCGGGCGCTGGCACGCGCTGCGCCTGCGCTGGGCCGACCGCAACCCGGCGCTGGCCAACCTGATCGCGCCCAAGCAGCTGGCGCACGACCACGACCCGTACAAGAGCGCGTTCTACCAGCGCTTCCGCCGCTTCCTCGACGCCTGCCTGCGGCGGCGCTGGCTGGTGATCCTGGCCACCGTCGGCCTGTTCGTGTTCTCGCTGGCGATGTTCCGCTTCGTGCCGCAGCAGTTCTTCCCCGACTCCACCCGGCCCGAGCTGATGGTGGACATCGAACTGGCCGAAGGCGCCTCGCTGACCGCCACGCAGGCGCAGGCGCGCAAGCTTGAGGCGCTGCTGGAGAAGCGCGAGGGCATCGCCAACTATGTCGGCTACGTCGGCACCGGCTCGCCGCGCTTCTACCTGCCGCTGGACCAGCAGCTGCCGGCCACCAACTTCGCCCAGTTCGTGGTGCTGGCGCAGGACATCCATGCGCGCGAGGCCGTGCGCGACTGGCTGCTGAAGGAGGTGGTGCCGCAGTTCGCCGACGTGCAGCTGCGCGTGACCCGGCTGGAGAACGGCCCGCCGGTAGGCTACCCGGTGCAGTTCCGGGTTTCCGGCGAACACCCCGAGCGGGTGCAGGCGCTGGCGCGGCAGGTGGCCGACAAGGTGCGGCAGAACCCGCACACCACCAACGTCAACCTCAACTGGAGCGAGCCGAGCAAGGTGGTGCGGTTGGTGGTCGACCAGGACCGCGCCCGCGTGCTGGGCGTGAGCAGCGCGCAGATCGCGCAGTTCCTGGGCAGCGCGTTGACCGGGTTGGAAGTGAGTACCTACCGCGAGGGCAACCGCCAGATCGGCGTGCTGCTGCGCGGCGCGGACGCCGAGCGCGCGCAGCTGGAGCTGCTGGGCAGCCTGGCCATCCCCACGCCCAGCGGCACCGCGGTGCCGCTGTCGCAGGTGGCCCGGCTGGAGTACGTGTTCGAGGACGGCATCATCTGGCACCGCAACCGCCTGCCCACCGTCACCGTGCGCGCCGACATCGGCGACGGCCTGCTGCCGCCGGAGGTGACCGCGCAGATCCTGCCGACGCTGGACGACATCCGCGCCGCGCTGCCGGACGGCTACCTGCTGGAAGTGGGCGGCACGGTGGAGGATTCGGCGCGCGGGCAGAACTCGATCAAGGCCGGCATGCCGCTGTTCCTGATCGTGGTGGTCACCCTGCTGATGCTGCAGCTGCGCAGCTTCTCGCGCGCGGCGATGGTGCTGGTCACCGCGCCCTTGGGCATCATCGGCGCGACCCTGTTCCTGCTGATCTTCCGGGTGCCGTTCGGCTTCGTCGCGCTGCTCGGCACCATTGCCCTGGCCGGCATGATCATGCGCAACTCGGTGATCCTGGTGGACCAGATCCAGCAGGACATCGACGCCGGCCACGACCGCTGGCACGCCATCATCGACGCCACCGTACGCCGCTTCCGCCCGATCGTGCTGACCGCGCTGGCGGCGGTGCTGGCGATGATCCCGCTGTCGCGCAGCGCGTTCTACGGCTCGATGGCGATCTCGATCATGGGCGGGCTGATCGTCGGCACGGTGCTGACCCTGGTGTTCCTGCCGGCACTGTATGCGGCCTGGTTCCGGGTGCACCCGGACGAAGCCGACGCCTGACCCCCGCCGCCGCGGCGCCGTGCCGGGGCCGCGGATGGTAGATTGGCGCGACGGCCGGTGCAGGGGGCACCGGCCGCGGTCGCCGGAGGGTTGGCTTTGTCGAGCGGTCGCGGTCACATGACGGGAAGGGCCATTCGCTCGTGCCGCCGGCTGGCGCTGTTGTGCCTGTGCCTGCTGCTCCCGGCCGCGTGGGGCAACGACGGCCGCCACTACATGGTCAGCGGCTGGACGATGGACGACGGCCTGCCGCACAACATGGTGCACGTCGTCGCCCAGGACCGCGACGGCTTCATGTGGGCCGGCACCTGGGAAGGCGTGGTCCGCTTCAACGGCCGCCATTTCACCGCATTCGACCGCCAGAACACGCCGGGAGCGGAGCTGTCGGGCGTGTTCAGCATCCTGCCCGAGGACGATGGCGGCGTGCTGTTCGGCACCGCCGCCGATGGCGTGTTCCGTTATTACCGGGGACGCTGGCAGCCACTGGGCGCGGAGGAGGAGGCGCACCACCTGCCGGTGTCCGGGATGCTGCGCGACCGCGACGGCGCGCTGTGGATCGCCTCGGCCAAGCGCCTGCTGCGGATGGATGGCGATGGCTACCTGCACGATGCCGGCGCCGCGGCCGGGCTGCCGGCCGCGCGCGTCATCACCCTGGTGGCCGATGGCGAAGGCGGCCTGCTGGTCGCCACCGAAGCGGGTGGCGTGACGCGCCTGCGCGACGGGCAGGCCAGTGGCTGGGGCGTGGACTGGCTGGGTACGGAACTGGTGCGTGCGCTCGCCCGCGACGGCGAGGGCGGCTGGCTCGCCGGTGGCGACGATGGCGTGCGCTGGCGCCATGCCGATGGCCGGATCGAGCACTTCCGGCCCGGGCAGCGGGTCGACGCGGTACTGCGTGACCGCCTCGGCGCGATCTGGATGAATTTCTCCAGCGGCCAGCTGGTACGGCGCAGCAATGGCGGCGACGAACGGCTGCAGGTGCCGGGCACCGTCGGCCAGGCGCTTCTCGAGGACCGCGAGGGGCTGGTGTGGGTGGGCAGCACCGATGGCCTGTACCGGGTGGCGGAGGTGGCCGCGGTCGGCTTCACCCAGGAGGACGGGCTGGGCAGCGATTACGTCCGCTCGGTGCTGCAGAGCGACGACGGCGCGTTGTGGATCGGCCACGCCGGCGGCCTGAACCGCTGGTACCAGGGCAGGATGCAGACGATCGGACTGGTGCCGGACGGCGGCCGCGATCCCTCGGTGCTGTCGCTGGACTACCGCGACGGCATGCTGTGGGCCGGTACCTACGACCGGGGCGTGCTGCGGCTCGACATGCAGGGCCGGGTGCGCGAGCGGATCCGCCTGGGCGAGCACACCGAACCGATGGTGCGGGCGGTGCTGGCCGACGCCAGCGGCGGTGTGTGGATCGGCGGTACCCACGGCCTGGCCCATTACCACGATGGCCGCCTTGAATCATGGCTGGACAGCCAGGGCCAGCCGCAATCGGTGGTGCAGGCGCTGTACCGCGATGTCGACGGCACCTTGTGGATAGGCACCACCGGCGGCATGGCGGCGCTGGACGGCACCGGCGCCATCCGCCGCTGGGCCGGCGGGCGCGACATGCCGGCCCAGTACGTGTTCGATTTCCTGCGCGACGCGGCCGGCGACCTGTGGATCGCCAGCGACCGTGGCCTGCTGCGCATGCGCGGCGATACGTTCCACGTCTACGACCACCGCCACGGCCTGCCGCGCGACAAGCTGTTCCGCATCCTCGACGACCAGCGCGGCAACTTCTGGCTGTCCAGCAACCACGGCATCTTCCGGGTGGCGCGCGGGGAGTTCGACCAGATCGATGCCGGCACGCGGCGGCTGTTGGCGGTGCACGTGGTCGACCGCAGCGACGGCATGCCCGGCAACCAGGGCAACGGCGCCTCGATGCCGTCCGGCTGGCGTGCCGACAACGGCGCGCTGCTGTTCCCGACTTCGGCCGGCCTGGGCCTGATCGACCCGCGGATCGCCGGCCACGACGACGGCCGGGTGCCGCCGGTGGTGTTCGAGAGCCTGGCGGTGGATGGGGTCGAGCAACCGCTGCAGGCCGGCCTGCAGCTCGGCCCCGGCACCCGCCGGCTTGCCGTCGGCTATGCCGCGTTGAACTTCCGCGCCCCGGACAAGCTGCGCTACCGCTACCGCCTGCACGGCTTCGACGCCGGCTGGGTGGAGGCCGGCGCCGGTACCGAGGCGCTCTACACCAACCTGCCGCCGGGCCGTTACCGGCTGGAAGTGCAGGCCATGACCCTGCCGTTGGACTGGACGCGGCAGGAGTCCATCGGTTCGGCGGTGATGGCGCTGGAAGTGGTGCCGCCGCTGTGGAAGCGCCCGTCCTCGCGTCTGCTCGGCCTGTTGCTGCTGGCCGGCGCGGTGGCGCTGGGCTTCTGGCTGCATACCGCCAGCTACCGCCGCAACCAGCGCCGGCTGCATCGCGAGATCAGCGTCCGCACCGAGGAGCTGAGCGAGAAGAACCGCGCGCTGGAGGCGGCCGACCGCGAGCGCGGCAGCCTGATGCAGCGGCTGGAGCACCAGGCCACGCATGACGAGCTCACCGGCCTGCCCAACCGCCGCGCCGCCGACCGCCGCCTGCAGCAGGCCGTGGCCCGCGCCCGCAGCGCGGTGACGCCGCTGTGCGTGGCGCTGGCCGACGTCGACCACTTCAAGCACATCAACGACAACCACGGCCACGAAGTCGGCGACCATGTGCTGCAGCGGATCGCCACGGTACTGCGCGGCGACGACGACTGTGCCGGCATGGTGTTCGCCGCGCGCCACGGCGGCGAAGAATTCCTGCTGGTGCTGGAAGGCATGGGCCGCCACGATGCGCTGCGCCGGTTGCGGGAGCTGCATGTCCGTGTCGCCGGGCTGCAGATCGTGGCGCCCGACGGCAGCCCCGTGCCGGTGACCATCAGCATCGGCGTGGCCCACCTGCAGCCGGGCTGCGACGACGCGCGCAGCCTGCTGGTTGCCGCTGACCGCCAGCTGTACCGGGCCAAGCGCGAAGGCCGCAACCGCGTCGTGGGCTGAGCGCGCGCCCGCGCCGCGCCCCCGCCGCCTACAATCAGCGCTTGTTCAATCGCGAGGCCGCGCATGCGCACGCTTTATCCCGAAATCGCCCCCTACGACACCGGCACGCTCAAGGTCGACGACCGCCACGTGCTGTACTACGAGCAGTGCGGCAACCCCGACGGCAAGCCGGTGGTGATGCTGCACGGGGGCCCCGGCGGCGGCTGCACCGACAAGATGCGCCAGTTCCACGACCCGGCGAAGTACCGCATCGTGCTGTTCGACCAGCGCGGCTCCGGCCGCTCCACCCCGCACGCGGACCTGGTGGACAACACCACTTGGGACCTGGTGGCCGACATCGAGAAGCTGCGCGGGCATCTGGGCATCGACAGGTGGCAGGTGTTCGGCGGCAGTTGGGGTTCGACGCTGGCGCTGGCCTATGCCGAAACCTACCCGCAGCGCGTCACCGAGCTGGTGCTGCGCGGCATCTTCATGCTGCGCCGCTGGGAACTGGAGTGGTTCTACCAGGAAGGCGCCAACCGCCTGTTCCCGGATGCGTGGGAGCACTACGTGGGTGCGATCCCGGCAGTGGAGCGCTTTGATCTGATCTCGGCCTTCCACCGCCGCCTGACCAGCGACGACGAGGCCACCCGGCTGGCCGCGGCCAAGGCATGGAGCGTGTGGGAAGGCGCCACCAGCTTCCTGCACGTGGACGCCGACTTCGCCGACAGCCATGCCGACCCGCGTTTCGCGCTGGCCTTTGCCCGCATCGAGAACCACTACTTCGTCAACGGCGGCTTCTTCGAGGTCGAGGACCAGTTGCTGCGCGACGCCCACCGCATCGCCGACATCCCCGGCGTGATCGTGCACGGCCGCTACGACGTGGTGTGCCCGCTGGCCAACGCCTGGGACCTGCACAAGGCCTGGCCGAAGGCGCAGATGCACATCACCCCGGCCTCGGGCCATTCGGCGTTCGAGGCCGAGAACGTGGATGCGCTGGTGCGCGCGACCGACGGCTTCGCCTGATCCGATCGACGCGTGGCCCTCTCTCGCCGGGAGGGCGCACGCACGTAGGTCGGGGTTACATCCCCGACGCGCACCTCCAGGTATCCCGTGCGTCGGGGTGTAACCCCGACCTACGACCATGCGCTTCCGTAGATGCGGGGCTTGCCCCGCATGAAGCTCCACCGGGAAAGCCCCATGCGGGGCAATCCCCGCATCTACGCCGGTAATGCCGGCTGCAGGGCCGTGAACAACCGTTCCAGCCGCGCCGCCCATGCCTGCTGGCCGGCGGCGTCGGCGATCAGGTCCTGGCGGATTTCCAGCTCCACGTGCAGCAGCCCGCGGCCCTCGCCGTGCACCGGCACCGCATAGTCGCTGCTGTCGCTGACCGCATACGGCTGGTTGTCGCCGACGTCGAGGTCGCCCTCGGCGCGCAGCGCATCGCGCAATGCGTGGGCGAAACGCGCATCGCGGTGGTACAGCACGCCGCAATGCCACGGGCGCGGATGGCCGTTCATCACCGGGGTGAAACTGTGCATCATCACCAGCAGGGTGGGCTGGCCGGCGTCGCGGCGGCGGTCCAGTTCGGCGGCGATGCGCGCGTGGTAGGGCGCATGGATGGCGTCGATGCGTTGCTGCCGCTGCGCGGAATCCAGCCCGGCATTGCCCGGCACCGCGGTGCCGTCGCTGGTCTCCGGTATCAGCGTGGGTGAGGCCAGCGGCCGGTTGCAGTCGATCACCAGCCGCGACCAGGTCTGTTCGATGGCGAACGCATCCAGCCGTCGTGCCAGTTCGACGGTGGTGCCGGCGATGCCGATGTCCCAGCCGATGTGCCGGTCCAGCTCCGCATGCGGCAGGCCGAGGTTGCCCAGCGCCGCGGGCACGCGTTGCCCGGCGTGGTCGGCCAGCAGCATGAACGGCGAGGCGCCGTGCGGGTTGTGCACGGTAAACGGCGGCGGGTCGTCGCGGCCAAGCAGGGACGCGACGGCCGTGATCGGACTTCCGGCCGGGTTTGCGTGCAGGTTCATCGTGGGCGGCCGTCCAGGTGATGCTCGATCATCCACAGCCCCGCCCACAGCTTGGCGTCCAGCTCGTAGCCTTCGGCCATCTTTTGCACCAGCCAAGCCGCGGCGCGGGCGCGTGGGATGGCATGCACGGTGATGTCCTCGCTGTCGTCGCCGCCACCGGCGCCGACCCTGCGCAGGCCGGTGGCGCGGACGAAGGCGATCTTCTCGCTGCTGGCGCCGGAGGAGGTGGGGCCGATCATCAGCACTTCGGCATGGTCGGCGGTCCAGCCGGTTTCCTCCTCCAGCTCGCGGACGGCCGAGTCCTCGATGGATTCGCCGGCGTCGATGTCGCCGACCAGCCCGGCCGGCATCTCGATGGTGCGCGCCTGCAGCGGCACGCGGAACTGCTCGACGAACAGCACCTCGTCCTCCGGGGTGACCGCGACGATGATCGCCGCCAGCCCGCCGGCATGGGTACGCTCGCTGTATTCCCAACTGCCGCGCACCAGCATGCGCTGGTACCTGCCTTCGTAGACGACGCGGGGTTCGGAAGTGTTGTCGTGGCTCATGCGAACTCGCTGGCGGGAGGGGAAGGGCGGTCCAGCCCGGCTGCGGCCAGCAGCCGGCGCCGGGTCAGCGGGCCGAAGCGCAGCGCCTGGCACAGCCCGGCGAGCATGTCGGCATCGGCCGCGCCGCGCGCGAAGCCGGGCGTGGCCGTGGCCAGCGGCGCATCGAGCGCGATGGTCGTCAATTGCCGGAACAGCAGCGCCTGCTCGCGCTGCTCGCGCAGCCGCGTGGCCATCTGCGCGGCGCCGCGCAGGCGCAGGAACGGGATTTCGTCGATCCGCTGCAGCATCGCGTCGAGGCTGCCGAAGTGCGCCAGCAGCACTGCCGCCGACTTGGCGCCGATGCCGGTCACGCCGGGGATGTTGTCCACCGCATCACCGCACAGCGCCAGGTAGTCGGCGATCTGGTGCGCGTGCACGCCGTGCCGCGCCTTGACCCCGGCCGCGCCCCAGCGCTGGTTGCGCGCGTAGTCCCACTGCTCGTCGTGTTCGCCCAGCAGCTGCGACAGGTCCTTGTCGGCCGACACGATCACCCCGCGCGACGCGTCGCCGCGGCTGGCGTGCAGGGCGCTGCCGATCAGGTCGTCGGCCTCGTAGTCGCGGTCGGCCAGTACGCCCAGGCCCAGCGCCGCGCACAGCGCCTTGCAGTGCGCGAACTGGCGGCGCAGCGCTTCCGGCGCCGGTTCGCGGTTAGCCTTGTAGGCCGGGTACAGCTGGTGGCGGAAGCAGCTGTCCAGCGCCTCGTCGAAGGCGATGGCGATGTGCGCCGGGCGCTCGCGTTCGAGCAGTTCCAGCAGGAAGCGGGCGAAGCCGTGCACCGCGTTGGTCGGCCAGCCCTGCGCATCCTGGAATTCGTCGGGCATCGAGTGCCAGGCGCGGAACACGTACAGGCTGGCGTCGACCAGGTACAGCGGCCGGCGCGGCGCCAGCGCGTTCACGGCCGCCAGTCTTCCAGCAGCGCGGCCGGGTCCGGCCGCTCGCGCTCGGGCACCTGCAGCTTCGGCGTGCCGATGTGGACGAAGCCGACGATGCGCTCGTTGCCGGTCAGGCCAAGGTGGCGGGCGACCTCGGCGTCGTAGGCCATCCACGCGGTCAGCCACTGTGCGCCGAAGCCGAAGCCCTGCGCGGCCTGCAGCAGGGCGAAGCAGGCGCAGCCGGCGCTCAGCAATTGTTCCTGCTCGGGCACCTTGGGGTGGTCCTGCAACCGGGCGACCACCGCGATGACCAGCGGCGCATGCGAGAAGCGCTTGCGGTCCTTTTCGACCACCGCCGTGGCCGCCTGTGGGTCGCGTTCATGGCTGCGACGGGCGACGAATTCGCCCAGCGCGTGCCGGGCATCGCCCTGCAGGCGCAGGAAGCGGAACGGCACCAGCTTGCCGTGGTCGGGCACCCGCACCGCCGCGGCCAGCATCTTCAGCAGGGTGGCCTGGTCCGGGCCGGGCTCCCCCAACTGCAGGGACGGGACCGAGCGGCGCTGTTCCAGGGCGTGCAGGAAACCGGGGTCGGGCATGGTTCATCGCAGACGACGGGGAATCAAGGATTATAGACATCGGCCGATGCCCTGCTTCAGGCGGCGGGAAATCTGCGTTCTGCCACGGCAGCGGCGGTTTTCTCGCCAATTCGACGGCGGGTGCTTAGCATGGCGCTGGATGCCGGGTTGCCGGCAGCGAGGTACAAAGTGCGGACTGCATCACTGACCCTGTTCAGCGAGTCTCCTTACCATGCACGGGCGGTGCTTGGGGGAGCAGCCGTATCCCACTTTCCGTTTTCCGGCATTCCGGCCTCCCGCCGGGTGTGGAGCAGTTGCGCATGAAGTCCAGTCCGCATCCATCAGGCCACCCCGGGCACAACCCGGGTCTGCTGGCGCTTGCCCGCGACGCCGCGCTGCCGGCGCTGTCCAGTGCCTTCGACAAGGCCCTGGCCGGATTCGACGACGAACTGTTCAACCGCGCCGAGACTGCCGGCGCCTCGCAGCTGGTGTTCCTCGACGGCATGCGCGAGCTGCGCCGCCGCCGCGAGGACATCACCCTGCGCTTCGGCGCGCACCTGAAGCAGGCATGGGAATCGCTGGAAGGCGGCACGCCGCTGTCCGCCGAGCTGGTGCTGACCCAGGCCGCGCAGGGTGACGGCGGGTTGAGCCTGTTGTCCGAGCACGACCTCGAATCGCGGCTGGCGGTGCGCAATTTCGCCAGCGTGGTGCTGCGCGACTGGAAGCCGGTGCTGGCGCGGCTGGACCGCCGCCTGGCGTGGGTGGCCGGCGTGGACGAGATGGACGCCAGCAGCAACCCGGTCGGCCCCGAGCACATCGGCGTCGCCCTGCACGAGGCGTTCTCCACCTGCGACCTGGTGGCCGAGGTGCGGCTGGTGCTGATCAAGCTGTGCGAGCGCGAATTCGCTGCACAGGTCGGCCGCATCTACCGCGACGTGGACGAAGGCCTGGCCGAGGCCGGGGTGATGCCGGGCATCTCCCAGCCGGGCCGTCCCGCCGCGTCGCGGGCTGCGGCCAAGGCGCGGCACGAGCCGGAGCCGGAGCCGGAGCCGGCCCGCGAGGCCGAACCGGAGGACCCGCAGAGCGCGCCGGCATGGGCGCGGCGTTTCACCGAGCGCTGGGCCCGGCACCGCAGCGAACTGCAGGCCGGTGCGCATGGCGCCTTCGGCGACGAGCCGGCGCCGAACGGGCAGAACATGGTGCTCGAAGCGCTGCACGAGCTGCTGGCGCAGACCCGCCACGTGCGCGAGGACGCCACCGCCGCCGCGCAGGTCGCGGTGGGCCAGCAGCGGCCGTTGAGCCAGCACGAGATGATGTCGGTGCTGTCGTTGCTGCAGGCCACGCCAACGGCCACCTTGCGCGCGGCGGTCGGTGACGAAACCGAATCGCTGGCGCAGCGGCTGAAGAACGAAGTGATTTCCGGCGCCACCCGGCTGGGCGTGGATCCGTCGCAGGCGCGGCTGGACCCGCAGGACGAGGACGCCATCGACCTGGTCGGCATGCTGTTCGACGTGATGCTGGACGAGCGCGAACTGGAAGGCCGCTCGCGCGAACTGATCGGCCGCCTGGTGGTGCCGTTCGTCAAGGTCGCCATGCTCGACCGGCGCATGTTCGTGCAGAAGACCCACCCGGCGCGCAAGCTGCTCAACTCGCTGGCCGAGGCCTGCGAGGGCAATGCCGGCGAAAGCCAGGCCGAGCGCGCTCTGATGGGCAAGGTCGAGGAAATCATCGACCGGCTGATCGCCGAATTCAACGAGAACCTGGCCATCTTCCTGACCCTGGAAGAGGAGTTCCGGGACTTCCTTGCCCAGCACCGCCGCCGCATCGAGATCGCCGAGCGCCGCGCGGCCGAAACCCAGCGCGGCCAGGAAAAACTGGAAATGGCGCGCAGCCGCGCCGCCGCCGAACTGGACAAGCGCCTGCAGGCTGGCGCGCCGCTGCCGGCGGCGATCGGCGACTTCCTGCGGCAGCCGTGGAACCACCACCTGACCCTCGGCCTGCTGCGCGAGGGCGAGGACGGCGCCTCGGTCGGCGAGGCGTTGCAGCTGGCCGACACGCTGCTGGAGGAAGTGGCCGAGGCGCACCGCCACATCGTCGGCAAGCCATGGCTGCAATCCTGCCAGCCGGCGCTGCGCAAGGTGTTCGCCAGCGTCGGCCTGCACGGCGAGGGCAGCGTGGCGGCGGTCGACGCGCTGCACGACACGCTGCAGGCCATCGCCGAAGCACGCCCGGAGCTGGAGCGCGCGCTGCCGGAACTGCCGCAGGTGGCGCTGCCGACGGCGCCGGTGCAGGAATCGCCGGCGCTCGACCTCGGCACCGAAAAGACCGAAAGCGTGGACGTCGCCGACGCCGAGCGCTATCGCGGCATGGCCGTGGGCACCTGGCTGGACTTCGTCGACAAGGACGGCAAGGTGCAGGCCGGCAAGCTGTCGTGGGTGAGCCCGATTTCCTCGCGGCTGCTGTTCGTCAACCGCCGCGGCGTGCGTTTCTGCGTCGCCTCGCCGGAAGAACTGGTGGTGATGGAACGGCTGGGCCGGTTGCGCCCGCACCTGGACGACGGCGCATTCGACACCGCGATGCAGGGCGTGATCGACCGCCTCGACCCGCAGCAGCCCACGCTGCACTGACGCGGTTTTCCACCCGTTGCGGCGGCGGGGCTTGCCCCGCCGCGTTCGTATCCGTGGAAACCGATCGCCGGATGTTTTCATCCGCACGCATGTGCCGCCGCAAGGCCCGGCTTTGCTACGATCCGACGCGTATTCAACTGCGCATCGAGGACGGGCAATGGCCGTGGATGTACTGGTGTTGAAGGAAACCGCGAGCGGCGAGCGGCGCGTGTCGGCCACGCCGGAGACGGTGAAGAAGCTGCGGGCGGCCGGCGCCGAGGTGCGGGTGCAGGCCGGTGCCGGCAGCGCCGCCGGTTTCACCGACGCGGCCTATGCCGAAGCCGGCGCCCGGATCGATGACGCCATCGGCGACGCCGCACTGGTGCTGTGCGTGCAGGCGCCGGCCCGGATCGAAAGCCTCAAGCCCGGCGCGGTGCTGGTCGGCATGCTGCACCCGCAGGCCGACGCGGCGCGCGCGGCCGCGTTGCAGGCGCGGCAACTGACCGCCTTCCCGCTGGAACGGCTGCCGCGCACCACCCGCGCGCAGGCGATGGACGTGCTCAGCTCGCAGGCCGGCATGGCCGGCTACAAGGCCACGCTGATCGCCGCGCAGTTGGCGCCGCGCTTCTTCCCGATGCTGACCACCGCCGCCGGCACCATCCGCCCGTCGAAGGTGCTGGTGGTCGGCGCCGGCGTGGCCGGGCTGCAGGCCATCGCCACCGCCAGGCGCCTCGGCGCGCAGGTGGAAGGCTTCGACGTGCGCCCGGAAACCCGCGAGCAGATCGAATCGCTGGGCGGCAAGTTCCTCGACCTCGGCGTCAGCGCCGCCGGCGAGGGCGGCTATGCGCGCCAGCTGACGGACGAAGAGCGCGCCGAGCAGCAGCAGCGGCTGGCCGAGCACCTCAAGGGCATCGACGTGGTGATCTGCACCGCCGCGGTGCCCGGGCGGCCCGCGCCGAAGATCGTGACTGCGGCGATGGTGGCGGGCATGAAGCCGGGCAGCGTCATCGTCGACCTGGCCGCCGAAACCGGCGGCAACTGCGAGGCGACCCAGCCGGGCGAAACCATCGGCGTCGGCGGCGTCACCGTCGCCGGCCCGCTCGACCTGGCCAGCATGGGCGCCGTCCACGCCAGCGAGATGTACGCGCGCAACGTGCTCAACTTCGTCGCGCTGTTCCTGAAGGACGGCGCGCTGGCCTTCGATTGGAACGACGAACTGCTGGCGAAGACGGTGTGGCCGGAGCGGCCGGCTACCGGGGAAATCCCGCCGGTATGACCCGGCAGGCAGGCCGGAGGCATATCCCCGGCCTGCGGTTCACCTGCGTTCCTGCACCGGCGGCGGGTTGGCTTCCACCCACTGCCGGCGTTGCTCGGGCGTCATCTTCCGCCACTGCTCGCGCAGCTGTTCGCGCTGTGCCTTGTCCATGCCGCGCATCTTCCCGAACAGGGCGCGGGCCTCGCGCTGCTGCTGCGGGGACATGCTCTCGAAGCGGCGCATGCCGCGCCGCGCCTGTTCGTGCTGCTCGGGCGTCATCTGCTGCCAGCTGCGGGCATGCTCGTACATGTGCCGGCGGCGTTCGGGCGGGGCGTCGTTCCAACGTTCGCGGACGGGGGCGATCAGGGTTTCGCGTTGGGCCGGGGTGAGCTGGTCCCATTCGGGCAATGCCTGCTGCGCGGCAACGGGGGCGGCGCAGGCGAGCAGCAGGGGCAGCAGCAGGAAAAACGGGCGGGTGTTCATCGTTCTCACTCCATCGCCAGGGCGTCCGAACCCAGCCACAGGTACAGCTCGGGGTTTTCGTCGAACAGCAGGGAAGCGTCGTCGTCGCTGGCGCCGGCTGCGGCCGCGATGTCGGCGGGCGCAGGCGTGGGCGTCGTGGGGAATTGCAGCGCCACGGTGACCGCCAGCACCGCCGAGCAGGCGCTGGCCAGCCACCAGCCGCGGCGGCGCCACGGCGAAGGCGCGCCATTGGCCGTGGCCTGCTGGCGCACCTGCCGCAGCCGGGCCAGCGTGGCCGGCGAGAGCGCGGCTTCGGCCTGCCGTTGCAGGTGCCGTACCGAGTGGTCGAAATCGTCGTGCTTGGTCGTGGGCAGGCGGTTCACCGCGTGGCCTCCAGTTGTTTCTGCAATGCGTCGCGGGCGCGCGACAGGTGGGTTTTTACCGAGCCTTCCGAGCAGCCCATCGCCCGGGCGGTGGTCGCCACGTCCAGTTCCTGCAACACGCGCAGGCCGAACGCCTCGCGCTGGCGCGCGGGAAGCTGGCGCAGCGCCTGCACCAGCCGCGCGTAGTCCTCGCGCTGCTCGTGCGTTTGCGCCGGGCCGGGCGTTTCGTCGGCCCAGTCGATCGGGCCGTCCTCGTCTTGCGCCGGCGCCCAGAACTTCAGGCGGAAGCTGCGGCGGCGCTGGATGTCGATGATGCGCCGGCGCAGGATGCTCCAGAACAGCGGCGTCCATTCTTCGGCGGGCTGGTCGCGGTAGCCGAGCATGCGCTCCATCGCGTCCTGCACCGCGTCCAGCGCATCGTCGCGCTGGCGCAGGCCGGCTTCGGCGAAGCGGAACGCGCGCGGGCCGATGCCGGCCAGGAAGGCATCGAGCGAGGCGGGCGCGGCGGTCGGCAGGGGCGGGCTGGTCACCAGCACAGGGTAGCGGCTCGCAAGGGGACTGCCAGTAACAACGCACGGGCGCGGAAACGGTTGACATCGCAACCGTCGCGCCGGCTTCGTTGCCGTGGTTATCATGCGGGACAGACGGTTTCACGCCTTGGAGAAAGCGGCAATGAGCGACGGGTTCGTGGCGTTGTACATCTTCATGCTGGCGGCGATCGCCGGCCACGTGATCATCTCGCGGGTGCCGGTGATCCTGCATACCCCTCTGATGTCCGGTTCCAACTTCATCCACGGCATCGTGCTGATCGGTGCGATGGTGGTGCTGGGCCATGCCGACACCACGCTGGAGAAGGCCATCGGCTTCGTCGCCGTGGCGCTGGGCGCGGGCAACGCGGCCGGCGGCTACGTGGTCACCGAGCGCATGCTGGAGATGTTCAAGTCCAGCAGGAAGCCGGCCAAGGCGGAGGACAGGGCTTGAACGTGACCACCGCGCAACTGCTTTCGTGGCTGGTGGGCGCCAGTTACCTGGTCGCCGCCACGCTGTTCCTGCTGGGCCTGCAGCGCATGGCCTCGCCGACGACCGCGCGCAGCGGCATCCGCTGGGCCGGGCTGGGCATGCTGATCGCCACCGCCGCCACGTTCTTCCTGCCGGGGCTGCACAACATCGCGCTGATCCTGGTGGCGCTGGTGCTGGGCACCGGGCTGGCGTGGGTATCGGCGAAGAAGGTCGCCATCACCGACATGCCGCAGATGGTCGCCCTCTACAACGGCATGGGCGGCGGTTCGGCCGCGGCGATCGGTGCGGTGGAACTGCTGCGCTTTTCCGCGCTGGCCAACCGCGACACCAGCCACTGGAGCGCGCAGGCCATCGTCGACCTGGCCGCGCGGCAGCCGTCGGCGACGGTGCTGGCGTTGGCGATCATTGGTTCGGCGATCGGCGCGGTGTCGCTGTCCGGTTCGATCATCGCCTGGGCCAAGCTCGACGGGCGGTTGGACAAGCGCGTCACCTTCCCCGGCCAGCAGGTGTTCAACCTGCTGGTGGCAGTGGCGATGGTGTCGCTGGGCGTGTGGGCGGGGATCACGCTGCAGCCGGTGGCGATCATCGGCTTCTTCGTCGTCGCGCTGGCGCTGGGCGTGTTGATGACGCTGCCGATCGGCGGCGCCGACATGCCGGTGGTGATCTCGCTGTACAACGCGTTCACCGGCCTGGCGGTGTCGTTCGAGGGCTACGTGCTCGGCAACGAGGCGCTGATTATCGCCGGCATGATGGTCGGCGCCGCCGGCATCCTGCTGACGCGCTTGATGGCCAAGGCGATGAACAGGCCGATCAGCGGCGTGCTGTTCTCCAACTTCGGCGGTGGCGGGCAGGGCGCGGAGATCAGCGGCAGCCAGAAGCCGATCGAGGCCGCCGACGTGGCGGCGATGATGGCCTTCGCCGAGCGCGTGGTGATCGTGCCCGGCTACGGCCTGGCGGTGGCGCAGGCCCAGCACAAGATATGGGAACTGGCGCAGCGGCTGATCGAGCGTGGGGTCAAGGTGAAGTTCGCCATCCACCCGGTCGCCGGGCGCATGCCGGGGCACATGAACGTGCTGCTGGCCGAGGCCGGTGTGCCCTACGACCTGATCGCCGACATGGACGACATCAACCCGGAGTTCGCCACCACCGACGTGTCGCTGGTGATCGGCGCCAACGACGTGGTCAACCCGGTGGCCAAGACCGACCCGACCAGCCCGATCTACGGCATGCCGATCCTGGACGTGGTGGACTCGAAGAACACCATCGTCATCAAGCGCGGCAAGGGTACCGGTTTCGCCGGCATCGAGAACGCATTGTTCTATGCGGACAACACCCGCATGCTGTACGGCGATGGCGCGGAAATGGCCAGCGCACTGGTCAGCGAACTGAAGGCGCTGGACGGCGGGCATTGAGGTGGTGCCGGCCAGTGGGCCGGCGTTGCACGATGTTTGCGCAGGTGCCGGGCTTGCCCGGCACGGGGCTTGGCCGGGAAGGCTTCATGCGGGGCGAGCCCCGCATCCACGGGAGGTCATGCAGCCCCGTAGGCCGGGGGTTACACCCCCGGCGGCATGAACCCCAAGTGCCGGGGGCGTAGCCCCGGCCTACCTGGCGTCGACAACCGCAGGAACATCGGAGCGGGTGCGGGGCTGCCGGCCAGTGGCCGGCGCTACCGCGCCAGCCACCATGCGAGCAGCAAGCCGGCCAGCAGCCAGATGATTTCGGCAACGCCGTTGCCCAGCCCGATCAGGGTCCAGGCCAGATGCGGGCCGAGGCGCAGCGCCGATTCCCACGGTGTCAGCCCCATCGGCCCGCCAATCCAGGCCGCGGCGATGCCCCAGTTGGCGGCCAGCGCGATCAGCACGGTCGCCAGCAGCGCGACGGCCACGCGCAGCCTGCCGCCGCGCAGCGTGCCCAGGCGCAGCATCCACGCCGCTTCCAGCGCGGCGACGAGTGCCATCCAGCCCGCCGGGGTGCCGGTGGCCAGGGCGGCCAGCAGCCAGGCGATGGCGACGGTAAGGCTTCCCAGCAGCAACAGCGGCGGCCAGAGCCAGTGCTGGGTGCGACCGGCCGGCGGCGGGGAAAGAGGGGCCATGAGCGTTCCGCGAAAGGGCGTGCAGCATAGCGTTTCGGCGCCGGGGGCGCGCAGTCGGATAAAATGGGGTCCTTGCCGGTCTTCCCGGCGCCCCCATATCGCACGCCATGTACTCCCGCAGCAGCGAACCCGTCCACTTCGAACGCGATTGCCCGGCCGTGATGGTGCCGCAAGGCGACAGCGTGACCCTGCCCGCCGGCAGCTATGGCTACATCACCCAGGCGCTGGGCGGCAGCTATACGGTGTTCGTCGAGGGCAACCTGTTCCGCATCGCCGGCAAGGACGGCGACGCCATCGGCAAGGAAGTGACGGGGGGGCTCGACCTGCCCGCCGACGCCGGCGACGAGGACGTGGAAAAGCTGGTCTGGCAGCAGCTGCGGACCTGTTTCGACCCGGAGATCCCGTTCAACATCGTCGATCTCGGATTGATCTACGAAGTCGACATCAAGCACCTGGACGACGGCCAGCGCGAGGTGGACGTCAAGATGACGCTGACCGCGGCCGGTTGCGGCATGGGCGAGATCCTGGTCGACGATGTGCGCAGCAAGCTGGAGATGATCCCGACCGTGGCCCAGGCCGACGTCGATCTGGTGTTCGACCCGCCGTGGGGCAAGCACATGATGTCCGAGGCGGCGCGGCTCGAAACCGGCATGCTGTAAGGTCCCAACTGGCCGGTTTGCATGCAGGCCGGCTCCAAACCCGCAATCTGGAAGGAATTACCGGTGTCCCAGTCCCTGAGTTTCCACGTCACCCGTTCGGACCACCCGCGCAGCGCGGAAGAGCGCGCCAAGGTCCTGGAAAAGCCGGGCTTCGGCCTGCATTTCACCGACCACATGGTGGCCGTGCGCTGGGACAAGGACACCGGCTGGCATGACGCGGCGGTGATGCCCTACGGCCCGATCGCGCTGGACCCGGCCGCGGCGGTGCTGCACTACGGGCAGGAAATCTTCGAGGGCATCAAGGCCTACCGCCATGCCGATGGTTCGGTGTGGACCTTCCGCCCGGACGCCAACGGCCGCCGCCTGCAACGCTCGGCCGCGCGGCTGGCACTGCCGGAACTGCCGGTGGATATCTTCGTCGAGTCGCTGAAGCAGCTGATCGCGCTGGACAAGGACTGGGTGTCCGATGCCGACGAGGCCAGCCTGTACTTCCGGCCGTTCATGATCGGCGACGAAGCCTTCCTCGGCGTGCGCGGCGCGCACAAGGCCAGCTACTACGTCATCGCCAGCCCGGCCGGCCCGTACTTCGCCAAGGGCGTGGCGCCGGTGGCGATCTGGCTGTCCACCGACTACGCGCGCGCGGCCAAGGGCGGCACCGGCGCGGCCAAGTGCGGCGGCAACTACGCCGCCTCGCTGCTGCCGCAGCAGCAGGCGCAGGCGCAGGGCTGCTCGCAGGTGCTGTTCCTCGACCCAATCGAGGGCAAGTACCTGGAAGAGCTGGGCGGCATGAACGTGTTCCTGGTCTATGGCAAGCAGAACAAGCTGGTCACCCCGGCGCTGTCGGGCAGCATCCTCGAAGGCATCACCCGCGAATCCATCCTGCAGCTGGCGCGCGACCGCGGCATGGACGTGGAAGAGCGCAAGGTGTCGATTGATGAGTGGAAGCAGGGCGTGGCCTCGGGCGAGATCACCGAGGTGTTCGCCTGCGGCACCGCCGCGGTCATCACCCCGATCGGCCAGCTCAAGGGCGAGGGCTTCGCCGTCGGCAACCTCGATGCCCCGGCCGGCGAGGTCACGATGTCGCTGCGCAAGGAGCTGACCGACATCCAGTACGGCCGCCTGCCGGACCGCCACGGCTGGCTGGTGCGGCTGGACGGCTGAGTTCGCCCCTCATTCGATCGTTTTGTGGCCCACCCGGTGATCCGGGTGGGCTTTTTTGTTGCCACCACCCGAAATGACCATCGACATGTGGCGTCAAATGTCTAACGGTTTTTTGTTGCAGATGTCACCACGAGATAGAGAGATAATTAAAAGGTTTTCCTTTTATTCCGTGACTTCAACCACAAAATTGAATTTGAGACAGTCAGGTTTCTGTCTCGCGGATTGTCCTGACAGGACAAAGCCATTAGCGTCGCCGGACGGACGGTGACAGGGGACCGGTCCGGGTCTTCTCTCGATTGGCTTCCAATTCGCTGTTCGTAACTGCTGATCGGGCGGAGCTTTGCCGCATCTGCGGCACTTACTCATCGCAGAAAGGAAATCCGATGTCTCTTCAATCGCAACGTTGTTTGCGTTCGTGTGCATTGGCTGTTCTCGGAGTTGCTACCCTCGGTTCGTTGCTGGCTGTCCCGGCGTTCGCCGGCGAGGCCTATCTGGACGGTTTGGACTCCGCCCCAACGCACCAACGATTCATCGTCAAATACCGTGACGGTAGCCAGATGGTTACCGCCTCGGCCCAGACCGATTCATTGAATGCCGCTGCTGCCGCGCTACCTGCCCGCTCCGGGCGCAAGCTGGGCGTGCAGCGGATGCGCCAACTCGCGCTTGGCTCGTCGGTGATCCGTACCGACCGCGCGCTCGACCGGGTTGAGGCCGCGCTGCTGATGCGGCAATTGGCTGCCGATCCGAGTGTGGAGTACGTCGAGGTCGATCAGATCATGCACCCGACGCTGACTCCCAACGACCCGCGCTTCTCCGAACAATGGGGCTTCGGGACCACCAACGCCGGCATCAACGTGCGCCCGGCTTGGGACAAGGCCACCGGCGAGGGCGTGGTGGTGGCGGTGATCGACACCGGCATCACCAACCACCCCGATCTCAACGCCAACATCCTGCCTGGCTATGACTTCATCAGTGACGCGGCGATGGCACGCGATGGCAACGGCCGCGACAACAACCCCGCCGACGAGGGCGATTGGGTCGCTGCCAACGAGTGCGGTGGCAGCCATGCGGCTTCCGGTTCCAGTTGGCACGGTACCCATGTCGCCGGCACGGTTGCCGCAGTGAGCAACAACAGCACCGGTGTGGCCGGCACCGCGTTCAAGGCCAAGGTCGTGCCGGTGCGCGTGCTGGGCAAGTGCGGTGGCTATACCTCCGATATCGCCGAGGCGATCATCTGGGCATCCGGTGGTTCGGTCAGCGGCGTACCGGCTAACACCAACCCGGCCGAGGTCATCAATATGTCGCTGGGCGGTAGTGGCAGTTGTTCGGCCACCTACCAGAATGCGATCAACAGTGCGGTCTCGCGCGGCACCACCGTGGTGGTTGCCGCGGGCAACGAGAACCGCAATGTATCCACTTCGGTGCCGGCCAATTGCGCCAATGTGATCGCGGTGGCAGCCACCACTTCAGCAGGCGCGCGTGCCAGCTTCTCCAACTATGGTACGGCGGTGGATATCTCCGCACCCGGGCAAAGCATCCTGTCCACCCTCAACAGCGGCACTACGGTACCGGCCAGCGCGACCTATGCCTCCTACAATGGCACCTCGATGGCAACGCCGCACGTGGCTGGCGTGGTTGCGTTGATGCAGTCGGCGGCCAGCACGCCACTGTTGCCGGCGGCGGTGGAGAGCATCATCAAGAGTACCGCCCGCCCGTTACCGGGGGCATGTACCGGTGGTTGCGGGGCGGGCATCATCGACGCCGACGCGGCGGTGGTGGCCGCTCAGGGCGGCGGTACGAACCCGAATCCCGGTACCGGCGTGTTGCAGAACAACGTGCCGGTTACCGGCTTGTCGGCTGCGACGGGCACTTCGCTGAACTACACCTTCCAGGTACCTGCCGGCGTTTCGCAACTAGTGGTGAAGATTTCTGGCGGCAGCGGCGATGCCGACCTGTACGTGCGTCAAGGCAGCGCGCCGACCGATACCACGTACAATTGCCGTCCGTACCAGTCGGGCAACAACGAGACCTGCACGATCAACGCACCGGCCTCGGGCACTTGGCACATCCGGGTCAAGGCCTACAGCAGCTTCTCCGGGCTGAGTCTGGTGGCGACCCAAAGCGGTAGCAGCGGCGGCGGCAACGAGTTGCAGAACAACGTACCGGTCACTGGCCTGTCGGGCGCGGCCGGCGCCTCGTTGAACTACACGTTCACCGTGCCGTCGGGTACCAGCCAGTTGGTGGTGCAGATGTCCGGTGGCAGCGGCGATGCCGATCTGTACGTGCGTCAAGGCAGCGCGCCGACCGACACCGCGTACAATTGCCGTCCGTACCTGACCGGCAACAACGAGACCTGCACGATCAACGCGCCGACCGCAGGTACTTGGCATGTTCGTGTCAAGGGCTATTCCGCGTTCTCCGGCGTGAGCCTGCGCGCGAGCCGCTGACGCGGTTTGCATCATGGAAGGTGGTTTCGATTGCCTGCCATTCCAAGAGCCCCCGGCCTTGCGCCGGGGGTTTCCGTTTATGGAATGGAACGGATAAGCCCGCGCGTTCCTGGCGCTGCCTCGATCATTCTATTCGCAGATATCTGCATGGCGGGCTTTCAGGAAGCACAGCGCGTCGGCCGGGGCGATGTCCAGCAGCAGGCCGCGCTGGCCGGCATTGATGTAGAGCGTGGGGTGTTGCGGCGCGCTGTCGGCGAACAGCACGTCGGCCGGCCGCTGCTGCGCGAACGGACTGATGCCGCCGACCTTGTAGCCGCTGCGGCGCTCGGCCTCGGGCACCTCCATCATCTGCGCGTGCTTGCCGCCGCAGGCCGCGGCGAGCTTCTTCAGCGACAGCCGCTGGTCGCAGGGGATCACTGCCACCAGCGGCTGCTTGTCCACCCACGCCATCAGCGTCTTGAACACCCGCGCCGGTTCGACGCCCAGCGCCTGCGCCGCGGCCACGCCCTTGCTCTCGACCTCGGCGCTGTAGTCGTAGGCGTGCAGGCCGTGGGCGATGCCGGCCTTGTCCAGCGCGGCGGTGGCGCGGGTGCCCCTGGCCACGTCAGAGCGACTCGAAGCGGTTGGCCTCGACGTTCTTGCGCACCTTGTCCGGGTTCCAGACGCGGCCGTTCATGGCGATGTACACGCCCTCGGGCAGCGACTGCACCGCGCCGATCGCGCAGCCGATGTTGAACTCGGCGTCCGAGCCGCGGAACCGTGCCGGGCTGAGCGCGCCGGTCATCACGATGGTCTTGCCGGGGATGGTCTTGAGCACCTTGCCGGTGGCGACCATCGAGTCGGTGCCGTGGGTGACCAGCACGTGGCGGGTCGGCTGCGCGGCGATGGTGGCGCGGATCAGCTCGCGGTCGTCGTCGGTGATGTGCAGGGAGTCCTTGCGCAGGATCGAGATCACGTTGAAGCGGAAGGTCACGCCCAATTCGCGCAGGATCATGCCGATCTGTGGGTCGCCGATCTGGTAGTCGGACTTGTCGTCGAAATAGATCTTGTCGATCGTGCCACCGGTGGTGACGATCAGGAGGTCTTCCATCATTGCGGTGAATCCAGACGGTGATGGTGCAGATGATAAGCCGTGCGGCGGTATTGCCACCGGGCAATGCCATGCCGTACCTGTGTAGGAGTCAACTGTCATTTCATGCAGAGCTTCCTTTTGGGTACCAAGGCAGGTTGTCGCGCTGCATGGCGTTGAGCATGGTGAGGTACTTGCGCATGCAGGCGGTGACGGCGAGTTTTTTGGGTTTGCCAGCCTCCACCAGCCGTCGGTAGGTTTCGGCCAGCGGTGAGCGCGCCCGGATGGCGGCCCAGGTGGCCATGTACAGCACCCGTCGGACATCGGGCCGGC
>NZ_LDJP01000008.1 GCF_001431505.1 Stenotrophomonas daejeonensis | reverse complement strand
CCCCGGCCCACGCCAGCGGCGTGGGCGCTCAACCGCACACGCGCCAGTGGCGCGTATGCCGTGCGGTTTCGCCCCGAAGGGAGAGGGGCTTTAAGTGCGCTTCGCGGCTTCACGCGCGGCGCTTGTTCTTGGCTTCATCCGAGCGCAGTTGCTGGATGCGCTCGAAATACCCCGGTTCGATGCCGGTGACGTATTCGCCGTTGAAGCAGGACGAATCGAATGCCTTCAGCTCCTGATTGCCTTCACGCACCGCCGCTTCCAGGTCTTCCAGATCCTGATAGACCAGCCAGTCGCAGCCCAGGTGCTTCTCGATGTCCTCGACGCTGCGGTCGTGCGCCACCAGTTCCTCGGCGGCCGGCATGTCGATGCCGTAGATGTTCGGGTGGCGCACCGGCGGCGCGGCGCTGGCCAGGTAGACCTTGCGCGCACCGGCGTCGCGCGCCATCTGCACGATCTGCTGGCTGGTGGTGCCGCGCACGATCGAGTCGTCCACCAGCAGCACCACGCGGTTGCGGAACTCCAGATGGATCGGGTTGAGCTTGCGGCGCACCGATTTCACCCGCTCGCCCTGCCCCGGCATGATGAAGGTGCGGCCGACGTAGCGGTTCTTGACGAAGCCCTCGCGGTACTTCACGCCGAGCACGTTGGAAATCTCCAGCGCCGCGTCGCGCGAGGTGTCGGGGATCGGGATGATGGTGTCGATGTCGTGGTCCGGGCGCAGGCGCAGGATCTTCTCGCCCAGCTTCTGGCCCATGCGCATGCGCGCCTTGTGCACCGAGACGTTGTCGATCATCGAGTCCGGGCGCGCGAAGTACACGTACTCGAAGATGCACGGGGTCTGCCGCGTGTTGGGCGCGCAGACCTCGGCGAACAGTTCGCCGCGCTCGGTGATGACCAGCGCCTCGCCCGGCAGCACGTCGCGCACGCGCTCGAAGCCGAGCACGTCCAGCGCCACCGACTCGGAGGCGACGATGTATTCCTCGCCCTCGGCGTGGCTGCGCCTGCCCAGCACCAGCGGGCGGATGCCGTGCGGGTCGCGGAACGCCACCAGCCCCAGCCCCAGCACCACGCTGACCACGGCGTAGCCGCCCTTGCAGCGGCGGTGCACGCCGGCCACGGCGCGGATCGCCGCCTCCGGGGTCAGCATGCGCTGGGCGTCCAGCTCGTAGGCGAACACGTTCAGCAGCACTTCGCTGTCCGAGTCGGTGTTGATGTTGCGGCGGTCGGCCTCGAACACCTGCTGGCGCAGCGCCTCGGTGTTGATCAGGTTGCCGTTGTGTGCCAACGCGATGCCGTAGGGCGAGTTGACGTAGAACGGCTGCGCCTCGTCGGTGCCTTCCGAGCCGGCGGTGGGGTAGCGCACGTGGGCGATGCCGATGCGGCCCTGCAGCAGCGCCATGCGGCGCTCGTCGAACACGTCGCGGACCAGCCCGTTGGCCTTCTCCACGCGCAGGCGGGTGCCGTTGGCGGTGGCGATGCCGGCGGCATCCTGGCCGCGGTGCTGGAGGACGGTCAGGCCGTCATAGAGCTGCCCGGCGACGTTCTGGTTGCCGACGATTCCGACGATGCCACACATGTTGCGCGATCTCCGCTGGGCGCTGGGGCCCGGTTAACGTGAAGGTGGCCGTGCCTGGCCCTGTGCCTCGACCCGCGCCGGGTCGGGTTGACCCGGGCGCACCTGCGCGGGGTCGATATTGGAGGGCAACGCCCTCGCAGGGTCCTGCCGGTGGGCGGCGTCGGTGGCGTCCTGCGCGGGTTTCCCCAGCGCCCGGCTCACCATGTCCGGCAGCCCACTACCCTTCATCATGTCGTTGAGCGCGGCATTATCGCCTGTCACCGGCAGGTTCCCCAAGTCCGTCGGCGCCAATGCGTCCAGGTCCACGCCGGGCATGGACAGGTCCGGCAGCTGCGCGCGCATCCATTCGGCGCCTGGCAGCAGTACCGGCAGCACCTTCGACTGGCCCCACTCGGCCTCGCGCGGCAGCGGCGTGAAGCCCATCAGCAGCACCAGCACGCAGGCGAACAGCCCGCCGCGCAGCACGCCCAGGCCGAAGCCCAGCGCACGGTCGGTACCGTTGAGCCGGGTGGCATCGACCGCACTGCGCAGCAGCATGCCGGTCACCGCCACCAGCACCAGCACGCCGACGAAGACCAGCGCGTAGCCGCCCAGGTAGTGGGTCAGCGACGGCGCCGCGCCCTCGGCGAGCCAGCGCGCGGCATGGCCCCCGAACTGGAACGCGGCCCAGCCCGACAGCAGCCACGACAGCGTGCCCACGACGATGCCGACGAAGCCCTTCATCAGGCCCAGCAGGGCCGACAGCCCGATCACGGCCAGCAGCACCATGTCGATCATGCGTCGCCTCCGTGGCGGTGGAGCGGCGTTGCTGCCTGCATCAGGGGTGCGGGCTGACGATGCCGGGGATGCCGACCTTCGCCGCCACCTGCGCCTTGAGCTGCTCGGCTTCGGCGCGGTTGGCCACCGGCCCGACGCGGACACGGTGCAGCAGCACGCCGTCGCTCTTGCGCACCTGGTCGGTGAAGGCACTGAAGCCCGCCGCGCGCACCTTGTCGCGCAACGCATTGGCGCCCGCGGGCTGGGTGAACGCACCCAGCTGCACCGCGAAGCCGACGCCGCTGGCAGCCGGCGCGGTGCTCACCGTGGTGGTGCTGCGCTCGGGCACCGCCGGCTTGGCGGCTTCCGGCGGCGGCGCGGCGGGCCTGGGTTCGGGCCGGGTTTCCGGCTTCGCGGCGGCCACCGGCTTTGCTGCTTCCGGCGGCAACGCCTCGGTCCGTACCGGCGACGCGGCCGGCGCGTCCTTGTCGGCGTCGAGCACCACCACCTGCGCATTCACGTCGCTGCGCACCTTGCCCGCTTCCAACCGCACCAGTTCGGCCTGCGCGCGGTCGGCGTAGGGGCCGATGCGCACCCGCCAGGCCCGGCTGCCGTTGATGGTGTCCGGCTGGCGGAAACCGGGAAGGCCGGCCGTCTTCAGGTGAGCGATCACCGCATCGGCATCGGCCTCGGTCGCATAGGCGCCAAAGTTGACCGCGTAATTGCCGGCGGCGACGGCCGGTGGCAGCGCGCGGCCGTCGTCCGTCGCCGGCGCGGCCGCATTGGACTCCGGTTGCGCCGCCGGCATGCCGGTGGCACTGCCGGATGCCGGTGCGTTGGGCGCCACCAGCGGCAGCTCGCGGGTCTCGAACTGGCCATCGGAAGGAGCGTCGGGGGCGCGCAGCGGCACGTCCTGCGCACTACCGCTGTCCGGCGCCGGGTCCTTGACCAGCATGGGCAGGAAGATCACGGCCAGCGCCACCAGCACGATGGCACCAATCAGTCGCTGTTTCAGGGGGGTATCCACGGAAGGCGGGTCCGGCGGCATGCGAGTGTGTTCCGATTATATGCGGGTGCCTGCGGGCACGACGGCCGATGGCTGAATGCCTTGGCGGGTGCCCTGCATGGAGCCCGCAGGTCGGGGTTGCGTTCCCGACGCGCCTCCACATCGACGAATCGAGCGTCGGGGGTGTAACCCCGACCTACGGTTCCCGCTGCTCCAGCCCGTAGGTCGGGGCTACGTCCCCGACGCGCTTTCACGGACGAATCAAACGCCGGGGGCGTGGCCCCGGCCTACCCGTGCAGCAGCGGCAACGCTTCGGCCACGGTGTGGAAGGAGCCGAACACCAGCACGCGGTCGCCGCGCCGGGCCTGTTCCAGCGCGCCGGCCAACGCCTGCCCGACATTGGCCGACAATGCCGCGCCGGCGGCGGCGGTCCCGGCCAGGCGCTCGCGCAACCGTTCGGCGCTCTGCCCGCGCGCGCCTTCCAGCCCGGCCAGGTGCCAGCGGTCGATGCGCCCCTGCAACGCGGCGACCACGCCGGGCGCGTCCTTGTCGGCCAGCGCCGCGTACACCGCCAGCGTGCGCCCGGCGGCGGGGCGGGCCTGCAATGCCGCCGCCAGCACGGCGGCGGCCTGCGGGTTGTGGCCGACATCGACCAGCACCTCCACGCCATCGCGTTCGAACCGCTGCAGGCGCCCGGCCACCCGTGCCTCGGCGATCCCCCTGGCCCATGCCGCTCGCGGCACCGCCCGGTCCAGCGCGCGCAGCGCGGCGATGGCGGTGGCGGCGTTGTCGCGCTGCACCGGCGCCCACAGCGCCGGCTGCGGCAACTCCAGCCGCAGCGACACGTCGCGCCAGCGCCAGCGCCCGGCATCGATCGGCTCGGCGAAGAAATCGCTGCCGAAGCGGATCGCGTTGGCGCCCAGCACGTAGGCACGGCGCAGCACGCTCGACGGCGGGTCGATCTCGCCGAGGATCACCGGCTTCCAGCCACGGATGATGCCGGCCTTCTCCATGCCGATGGTTTCGCGGTCGCCGCCCAGCCAGTCGGCATGGTCGATGTCCACGGTGGTGATGACCGACACGTCGGCATCGACGATGTTCACCGCGTCCAGCCGCCCGCCCAGGCCGACTTCCAGCACCGCCAGGTCCAGCCCGGCCTGCCCGAACACCCACAGCGCGCACAGCGTGCCGTATTCGAAATAGGTCAGCGCGGTGTCGCCGCGCGCGTCCTCCACCGCATTGAAGCCGGCCACCAGCGTGGCGTCGTCGGCATCGCCGCCATCGATGCGCACGCGCTCGTTGTAGGCCAGCAGGTGCGGCGAGGTGTAGGCGCCTACCTTCCAACCGGCGGCACGGGCGATGGCCTCGATGAAGGCCACGGTCGACCCCTTGCCGTTGGTGCCGCCGACCACGATGCAGTGCTTGCCCGGCCGCGCCAGCCGCATCCGCGCGGCCACCTCGCGCACGCGCTCCAGCCCCATCGCGATCGGCTGAGTGTGCTGCTGTTCGATATGGGCGAGCCACTGCGCGAGCGTGGCGGGACGTGCGGGGGACATGCGGGGTTCTCGACGGAAAAACCGGCGCCGTGCGCGCGGGACGCACATGATAGCGGCGCTGGCCTCGCCGCGTGAGCAATGATCGGACGCTACCGAGGCCGCAGATGCCGGGCCTTCCCGGCATGGGGCTTCACCGGGAAAACTCCATGCGGGGCAAGCCCCGCAGCTACGAGAAGCAGCCTTTCCACCGTAGGTGCCGGGCTTGCCCGGCACGGGCTTCACCGGGGCAATGGCCCGGTGGGCACAGGACGCTTACAACGCGCGGTGCTTGGCTTCTCCGAAGAACGGGGTGTGGTGGGCGCAGTCGTTCAGGCGCACCACTTCCAGATGCTCCAGATCCGGGCCTTCGAGCAGGTTGAGCGTGGTCGGGGCCTGGCGGAAGGTCCACAGCTTGCCGATCGGCAGGCCCAGCACCCGGCACAGGATCACTCGGTTGACCGCATCGTGCGCGACCACCAGCAGGGTGTCGTCCTCGCCCAGCCCTTCGGCGGCCTTGGCCAACCCGCGCCAGCTGCGGTCCAGCACCTGCCGCAGCGATTCGCCGCCGGGCATCAGCACGGTGTCCGGCTCCTCGCGCCAGGCACGCAGCCGTGCCGGGTCGGAGTCATTGATCTCGCTGGCAAGCAGGCCCTCCCACTCGCCGTGGGCGATTTCCTGCAAGTCCGGCTCGGTCAGCAACATGGCTTCGCGCGCCGCGCCCAGCGCGGCCCTGGCGGTGCTCTGCGCGCGCGACAGCGGCGAGGCCACGGCACGGGTGATCTGCACGTCCCGCAGGCGCTCGCCAAGCGCGGCGGCCTGGGCCTGGCCCACCGGCGAAAGGGGAATGTCGATCTGGCCCTGGTAGCGGCCTTCGGCGTTCCACGGCGTTTCGCCGTGACGGGCAAGCAGGATGCGCATGCAGTGGAGTGTCCGTGGAGGGGGCCCGCATCATAGCCTGCCCCCGTGGCGCGGCCGGGGTCGGTTACCCGCGTTACGAAATCGCGGGTGGTCGCTCTCGCAGCGAACCTGCAACCGCCAGCGCGTTTGCCGGCCAACGGCAGGCGTTACCATACCGGCCCTCCTTTGGCTGCCTGGTGTGAATCCGCATGAGGGCCAGCACCTCCCACGCCCCCGACGCGGCATGAGCAGCCTTTCGACGTCCCCGACGCCCCGTCCCAAGCCTTTGAACGAGCGCCTGCAGCCGTGGGTGGCGGCGCTGGCGAGCGCGCTGCTGCACCTGCTGGTGGTGCTGCTCCTGCTGCACGCCGATCCGCCACAAGTGAGCACGCCGCAGGGTTCGTCCAATGGCGGCCGGGTCAAGGTGGATTTCATCGGCGAGGCACCGCCCTCGCCGCAGGCCACGCCGGCCCCGCCCAGGCCGAAGCCGACGGACGCGCCCAAGCCGCGGCCCAAACCAACCGCACGCAGGAAGGTCGAGCAGCGCAAGCCGGTGGTCGAAGCCAGGTTCATCGAACCGTCGGCCGAGCCGGAGCCGGAGCCGGAACAGGCCGAGGCCGCGGACCCGCCCGCGCAGGTACCGGCGCAGGCCGCCTCCAGCCCGTCGGGCACCGCCCAGCGCCAGCCGCGGACCTGGACCGGGCGTCCGCCGGGCTGGCTGGAGAAGGAAACCGCTCCCGACGACGACGGCCGCTACCGCGGGCAGGTCAACCGCAACGGCAGCCGCAACGACATGGCGAGCGGCGAGCCCGCCATGCAGGTGGGCGGCTACCAGATCATCTACGACCTGCTGCGCGAGGCCCAGCTGCGCGACTGGATGGAGCAGGGCATGAAGGAACTGTCCATCCCGCTGCCCGGCACCAGCTACCTGATGGTCTGCCCGGCCGAGGTCGCGCTCAGGCGCGAGTCCAGCAAGTGCCGCCTGCTTCCTCCCGACTCGCCGGAGCTGCAGGCCATCGGCGATGCCCGCGAAGTGGTCACGGTGATGTCCGTGTACCGGCAGGGCGAACTGGTCTGGCGCGGGCCGGGGCCGTACCGGTAGGCGCTGCGAATGCCTGAACACCTGTAGGAGCGCACCTTGGTGCGCGATGAAGCTTTCCCGGTAGAGCCTCATCGCGCACCAAGGTGCGCTCCTACCAGTGGTGGGCCATGCAAAAAGCCCCGGGCGGTTTCCCGTCCGGGGCTTTCGATCCGATGCGGCCGCCGCTTACTTCGAGGCGGCTTCCATTTCCTTCAGCAGCTGCGGCGCCGGGGCCACTTCCTGCATGATCCAGCGCATGTAGCGCTGGTCCACCGAGATCATGCGGGTCATCACCGGGTCGAACACCCAGTTGCTGGCCACCGCCTCCCAGATGCCGTCGAACGCCAGGCCCACCAGCCGGCCATGCGCGTCCAGCACCGGCGAGCCGGAGTTGCCGCCGGTGATGTCCAGGTCGGACAGGAAGTTCACCGGCACGCTGCCGATGCGCTTGTCCTCCAGCCCGCCATAGCGCTTGGCCTTGACCGCGTCGAGCAGCGCCTTGGGCGAGTCGAACGGATCGGCGCCGGTTTCCTTGGCGGCCACGCCTTCAAGATCGGTGAACGGCTGCTGCACCTTGCCGTCCAGCCCGGTGTAGCCCTTCACGTTGCCGAAGGTGATGCGCAGCGACAGGTTGGCGTCCGGGTAGACGAACCCGCCCTTGCTCTGCTTGTAGTCGGCGATGGCCTGCAGGAACAGCGGCCGCGCCACCAGTTCCTCGCCCATGCGCACCTTGCGCTGGTGTTCCAGCTCCAGCAGCGCCGGCATCACCGCCACCGCGTATTGGATGGCCGGGTCGCTGCTGGCCTCGAACGCGGCCTTGTCGGCGTTGAACCACTTCAGGCGCTCGTCCAGCTCGCCCAGCTTCGAGCCATCAAGGCGCGCCAGCGCCGCATCCACCGCCGCCGCGTCGTGGCCGCCCAGCCACTGGTCCAGCGCAGGCAGGCCCTTGCCCGCCGGCAGCTGCAGGTACTGCTGCAGCCAATATTGCTGGAACTGGCGGTCCATCGACGCCACGTAGCGGCGGTCCATCTGCTTCAGGCCGCCCTCGATCGCCGGCAGGTCGCGTTCCTGGTAGCCCTCCTCGCGCTCGGCATCCGGCCTGGCCTTCTCGATCGCCAGCCGGTACAGGCGTACCGCGGTGCCCAGCGTGCCGGTGCGGTTGAACATGCCCAGCACGAAATCGCGCTCCTGGGTGGCGCGCGCCATCGTGCCCAGGTTCTGCAGGCGGTCGTAGGCGTGCAGCGCCGGCCGGCCGGCTTCGCCCTGCGCGCGCAGCCATTCCAGCACCGCGGCCTCTTCCTTCTGCTTGTGGGCAAGCACGCCGTTGCGCTTGAAGCCGTCCAACTGGCCGTCGAAGTTCTTGCTGGTGTTGTTCCAGCCGGCCATGTTGGCCGCGTACTTCACCGCGATGTCCTTGTCGTCCTTGCCGGCCGCTTCCACCAGCGCGATCTGCTCCTTGTAGGCCTTGGCGACGGCCGGGTACAGCCAGTTGGCGGTGTTCTCGAACTCGCTGACCAGCGCATAGCGGTCGGTGCGGCCCGGGTAGCCGGCCACCATCACGAAGTCGCCCTCGCCCAGCGGCTGGTCGGCCAGCTTCAGCCAGTGCTTCGGCTGGTACGGCACGTTGTCGGCCGAGAACGCGGCCGGCTTGCCGTCCTTGCCGACATAGGCACGGTAGAACGAGAAGTCGCCGGTGTGGCGCGGCCACATCCAGTTGTCGATGTCGCCGCCGAACTTGCCGACGCTGCCCGGCGGCGCATAGGCCAAGCGCACGTCCTTGATCTCCAGGTTCTTGAACAGGCGATAGGTGTTGCCGCCGGAGAAGCTGTACAGCCGGCAGCTGTAGGCCTCGTCGGCCTCGCAGTCGGCGACGGCCTTCTTCTCGAACGCCTCCAGCGCCTCGGTGCGCTTGAGCGGATCGGCGCCCGCCGCAGCGATGGCCGCACGCGCCTGCGCGGTGACGTCGGTGATGTCATCCAGCACATAGATGCGCGCGTTGGGGCCGGCGCTGAGTTCGTCCTTGAAGGTCGGCGCGTTGAAGCCGTCCTTGATCAGGTTCTTCTCGGCGGTGGAGTTGAGCTGGATGGCGCCGTAGGCGCAGTGGTGGTTGGTGACCACCAGGCCCTGCGGCGAGACGAAGCTGGCGGTGCAGCCGCCCAGCGCGACCACCGCGCCCATCGGGTCGCCGGTGAGGTCGGCCAGCTGCTGCGGATCCAGCTGCAGCCCGGCCTGCTTCAGCGGACCGGCGATCTCGGGCAGCTGCTGCGGCACCCACATACCTTCGGCGGCCTGCGCCAACTGGGCCAGGCCGAGCCCGGCAACGACGGAAAAAGCGAGAAGGTTCAGACGCATGCAGGTACCCCCAGGGAATGGAAGCCCGATTGTAGCGGTTGCAACCAA
The DNA here is from genome assembly GCF_001431505.1 of Stenotrophomonas daejeonensis. Classification (GTDB taxonomy): domain Bacteria; phylum Pseudomonadota; class Gammaproteobacteria; order Xanthomonadales; family Xanthomonadaceae; genus Stenotrophomonas; species Stenotrophomonas daejeonensis. The sequence continues at coordinate 46,006 of NZ_LDJP01000008.1, read as the reverse complement.
CTTGTCCCGCCGGCCGCTTGCATCTGGGCAAACGGGCAAGCGGAAAGCCCGCCCAAGCGGGCAGCCTGCCCGGGACGACCCGGCCATCACGGCGCCAGCCGCGCGACCATTTCCCTGATGACGGTGTGCGTGATCGCGCGCAGGCAACGCATCTCGCCTTCCAGTTGCGGGCCGATGGGCAACCTCCTGCCCAGCTCGGCGTTCTCCGCCTCCACTTCGCCCAGCAACTGCCCGGCCACCTCGAAGATCGAGGCCTGCATCATGGCGAGCCTGTCCGCCGCCGTCCGCGGTTTCAGGCCCAGCGCCTGCCCGGCCTCGATCAGGAGATCACCGAAATCCTCACTATCGAAAGGATTTTCCCGCATATTGCCGGTACTGCAAAAAAATCCTCATGCGGCAAAGGATTTCAGGGGCCCATCAATCCCCGGTCATCGCGGCTCAACCCGCCACCACCCTGTCGCGCCCGCCCTGCTTGGCGCGGTACAGCGCCGCGTCGGCGGCGTCCATCAGGCATCGCCCGTCGGCTTCTTCCTGCGGTACGGCGGTGCATACCCCGATGCTGATGGTCACGCGGCGGGCCACCGGCGACTTTTCATGCGGCTCTTCCAGCGCATGCACGCTTTCGCGCAGGCGCTCGGCGATTCCCTGCGCCCCGGCGGCATCGATGCCGTTGACCAGCATGACGAACTCCTCGCCGCCATAGCGGGCGAAGACGTCGGCCGACGAGCGCTGCTGCGCCTTGAGCGCGGCGGCCACGCGCTTCAGCACGCGGTCGCCCGCCGTGTGCCCGTAGTGGTCGTTGTATTGCTTGAAATAGTCGATGTCGATCATGAACAGCGACAGCGCCTCGCCATTGCGCCGCGCCCGCTGCAGCACCAGCGCGAAGCTCTCGTCGAAGAAGCGGCGGTTGTACACGCCGGTCAGGCCGTCGGTCACCACCTGGCGCTTCAGCGCCTCGGAGTGCGACATCAGCATCTTCTCGCGCCGGATCGAATGGCTGGCGTCGCTGACCTGGATCAGGCAGGCGCGGCTGCCGTCGACCGCCGTGATCGGCGTCATCACCACCGACTGCACCATGCGCGCCGGCGCCCCGCCGTCGTTGCCGGCATTGGCGTGGTACAGCGGCAGCGGCGAGCGGTGCAGGGCGCTGGACAGCATCGCCGGCAGGCCGTAACTGATGGTGTTGGACAGCGCCCGCAGGAAGCCGGGGGCCAGCTGCTGCTGGAACAGCGTGACGAAATTGGCGTTGAGCGCGCGCCCGGCGTCGATCCCGCCATGCCGCTCCATCCAGCCGTTCCACAGCAGGATGTTGAAGTCCTTGTCCAGCACGACCAACCCCAGGTTGAGGTTGTCGAGCACGGCATCGGCGGTGATGCGGCCCGGAACGAAACTGCTCATGAAATGGCGTTCAGATAGCGTTGGATGTGCGCCACCAGCCGGTTGAGCGAGGTCGAGCTGAGCAGGAAGATCAGGTGGCCGGAGGCGTGGTGCTTCTCGATCAGCAGGTCGATGTGCAGGACCAGCACGTAGGTGTCGTCGTTCTCGCCGGAGGCCAGGCGCGCGGAGATTTCCTCCGGCGAGGACACCGCGTACTCGGGCAGCGAGCTGTTCAGGGTGATGCCCAGCATGTCGGCCATCGCCGACAGGCAGGCGTTGAGGATGATGTTGCCCAGCTCGCACATGGCCTCCTGCTCGAACTCGGCCAGGTCCTCCAGGCTGATCTGCGAACCCATCATGTCGCGCACGATTTCCAGCGCATGGGCCTCGGCGAACAGCAGCACCGCCTCGGCGTCGAACGGGCCGTCGAATATCTGGCTGACGGCGGCGAAGCGCGCATTGGCCAGCGGCAGCACCCGCTCGTCGATCTCGCGCGTGCGCAGCACCTCCAGCGACGGCACCGACAGGCGCACCTCGTCGCCCACGATCTCGGACAGGCTCAGCGCGGCGCGCCCGGCACCGACGTTGAAGATCTCGGTGAGCGCGTCGGTTTCGATGTCGGTCAGGACGCTCATGGCCTACCCCGCGAAATGCTGGAGGGCCTGCGCGATCGACTTCTCGGTCACCGGCTTGGCCACGAACACCGCGCCCAACTGCTGCGCGCGCGTCTGCACCGCTTCCTGGATGTTCGCCGAGAAGATGGCGATGCGCACCTGCGGGTGCGCCTGCAGGATCAGCGCCGCCGCATCGGTGCCGGGCATGCCGGGCATGTTGACGTCCACGGTGCAGTAGTCGGGCACCGCCCTGGCGACCAGCGCGACGGCCTCCTCGCCGGTGCCGGCCTCGACCACCTGCCACTGCGGGTGGACCTCCAGGATGTGCGCCTTGATCACCATGCGCGACACCTTGCTGTCGTCGACGACCAATACCGTCTTGCCCGAATCCGCCTGGATGGCCATGTGTGCTGTCTCCCCGCACCGTGATGTGCCGCACAATTTTACGCGCAATGCCCTTGCGCTGCGCACCGCCCGCCGCAACGGCCCGGCCACCGGACCGTTGCGGCTGAAAGCATATAATCGGCGCTCTTTCCCACCGTGGTTTTCCGGCAATGACACAGAACACGATGCGCGCGCTGGTGAAGCGCGAGGCGGCCAAGGGCATCTGGATGGAAGAGGTGCCGGTGCCGGTGCCCGGCCCCAACGAGGTGCTGGTCAAGCTGGAGAAGACCGCCATCTGCGGCACCGACCTGCACATCTACCTGTGGGACGAGTGGAGCCAGCGCACGATCAAGCCGGGCCTGACCATCGGCCATGAGTTCGTCGGCCGTATCGCCCAGCTCGGCTCGGCCGTCACCGGCTACGAGGTCGGCCAGCGCGTCTCGGCCGAGGGCCACATCGTCTGCGGCCATTGCCGCAACTGCCGCGGCGGCCGCCCGCACCTGTGCCCGAACACGGTGGGCATCGGCGTCAACGTCAACGGCGCGTTCGCCGAGTACATGGTGATGCCGGCGTCCAACCTGTGGCCGATCCCCGACCAGATCCCGAGCGAGCTGGCCGCGTTCTTCGACCCCTACGGCAACGCCGCGCACTGCGCGCTGGAGTTCGACGTGATCGGCGAGGACGTGCTGATCACCGGCGCCGGCCCGATCGGCATCATTGCCGCGGGCATCTGCAAGCACATCGGTGCGCGCAACGTGGTGGTCACCGACGTCAACGACTTCCGCCTGAAGCTCGCCGCCGACATGGGCGCGACCCGCGTGGTCAACGTCGCCAACCAGTCGCTGAAGGACGTGATGGCCGACCTGCACATGGAAGGCTTCGACGTGGGCCTGGAGATGAGCGGCAACCCGCGCGCGTTCAACGACATGCTCGACTGCATGTACCACGGCGGCAAGATCGCGATGCTCGGCATCATGCCCAAGGGCGCCGGCTGCGACTGGGACAAGATCATCTTCAAGGGCCTGACCGTGCAGGGCATCTACGGCCGCAAGATGTACGAGACCTGGTACAAGATGACGCAGCTCGTCCTGGGCGGCTTCCCGCTGGGCAAGGTGCTGACCCACCAGCTGCCGGTGGATCGCTTCCAGGAGGGCTTCGACCTGATGGAACAGGGCAAGGCCGGCAAGGTGGTGTTGAGCTGGAATTGAGCTCCGCGGAATCGCGCCAAGGCGCGTTCCCGCACATGAAAAAGGCGCCTTGCGGCGCCTTTTTCATTGCAACGGCGTTGCCCGCGCTCAGCGCGCGATCTTCACCGCCAGCACCACGCGGTTGTCGGCCAGCTTGCCGAAGTTGTCGCGGCCGTTGCCGTCGGCGCCGTAGTAGCCCAGCGACACGTTGGCGATGCCGAAGCCGCGGCTCACGCCCACGCCCCAGTCGGTGTAATCCTCGGCGACGCCATTCTCGAAGGTACTGCGGCCGACGTTGGCGCTCAGGCTGAATTCGTTGGGCAGGCCCCACTCGCCACCGATGCCGTAGTACCAGCCATCGGTGCCGCTGTTCCACACGTCGTTGCTGTAGCTGACGTTGACCTTCCAGGTGTCGGCGATGGTGGTGGTGGTGACCAGCTCGTTGTAGGCCAGCTCGCTCGCGCCGGGGTAGGTATAGCGGTTGAGCAGCACGTCGAAGTTGACCTGCTCGCTGACGTCGAAGCCGTAGCCGACGAAGAAGTCCACTTCCACGTCGGGGTCGCCGGGGCCGAAATCCACGCCCGAGCCCCAGGTGCCGACGTACAGGCCGACCGGCGAGGTCCAGGTCAGGCCCGCCTGCACGGTGGGCTTCTCGTCGGTCTGCGAGGCCGCGCGGAACAGGTAGTCCGATACCGCGCCGACTTCCCAGCTGATGGGCGATTCGGCCGCATCGTCGGCGGAAGCCATGAACGGGACGGAAAGCAGGGCGGCGCAGGCAACGGCGGCAAGGCGTTTGCTGTGGGTCATTGCGGTTCTCCTGTGGGGGGACCCGTGCGGCGAGGGCGCGGGTTCACGAATTCTTAACCACAATGACCAGGCAGCGCCAGAGGAAATTCGGCTCTTCGCCCGATTGCGGGGAAGCGCAATCCCGCAAGTCCGCAGAATGCCCTGCCCCCGCAGGTACCGGGCTTGCCCGGCATGGGGTTTCGTCGGCAAGGCCCCATGCCGGGCGAGCCCCGCATCCACGGGGGCTGTGCCGGCACGCGCTACGTGGCCGGGAACACCCCGTGGCGGCGCGCCGCCAGCGCGATGGGCTGGCCGGCGGCATAGGCCGGGGCGTCCGGCGGCAGTTCGACCTCCACGTCCACGGCGGCCTCATGCAGGCGCGCGCGCAGCCGGGTACGGGCGCCGCTGCGCTGCACCGACAGCACGGTGCCGGCCCAGTCGCCGGCGGCGTCGGCGCGCATGTCCTCCGGCCGCACGTAGACCTCCAGTTCGCCCGCCGCCGGCAGGGTCGCCGGCAGCGGCCATTGCGCGCCGGCCACCTCCAGCCCGTCGCCGCGCACCCGCGCCGGCAGCCGGTTGGCCTCGCCGACGAAGCCGTACACGAACGGCGAGGCCGGGCGGTCGTAGACCTCGGCCGGGGTGCCGACCTGCTCGATGCGACCGCGGTTGAGGATGGCCACGCGGTCGGCCAGTTCCAGCGCTTCCTCCTGGTCGTGGGTGACGAACACCGTGGTCAGCCCGGTGCGGTCGTGCAGTTCGCGCAGCCAGCGCCGCAGGTCGCGGCGCACCTGCGCGTCGAGCGCGCCGAACGGTTCGTCCAGCAGCAGCACGCGCGGTTCGATGGCCAGCGCGCGCGCCAGCGCCACGCGCTGGCGCTGGCCACCGGACAGCTGCGTCGGGTAGCGCCCGCCCAGCCCGTCCAGCTGCACCAGCGCCAGCAGTTCCTCGACCCGGGCGGCGATGCGCGCCTTCGGCCAGCGCTCGCCGCCGCGCCGCACTTCGAGGCCGAAGGCGATGTTGCGGCGGACGTCCATGTGCTTGAACAGCGCGTAGTGCTGGAACACGAAGCCGGCGCGGCGCGCCTGCACGCTCAGCCCGGTGGCGTCCTCGCCGTCGAACAGGACGCGGCCCTGCTCGGGCTGCTCCAGCCCGGCGATGGCGCGCAACAGGGTGGTCTTGCCCGAGCCGGACGGCCCCAGCAGCGCCAGCAGCTCGCCGCTGCGGATGTCGAGGCTGACGCCGTCGAGCGCGGCGAAATCGCCGAAACGCTTGCCCAGTTGTCGTATGCGGATGTCCATCGTCGTCATCTCAGTGGCGGTGCGCGGCAGCCAGCGATTCGCCGTGGCGCCATTCAAGGAAGGTCTTTGTCACCAGCGTCAGCAGCGCAGTGCCGGCCAGCAGCGAGGCGCAGGCGAACGCGGCGCTCCACGTATGCGCGGACGGTTCGTTGTAGAGAATTTCCACATGCAGCGGCAACGTGTTGGTACGCCCGCGGATGTGCCCGGACACCACCGACACCGCGCCGAATTCGCCCATCGCCCGCGCGCTGCACAACAGCACGCCGTACAGCAGGCCCCAGCGGATGTTCGGCAACGTGACTTTCCAGAACATCTGCCACGCGTTCGCGCCCAGGGTCAGCGCGGCCAGTTCCTCGTCGTTGCCCTGCTGCTCCATCAGCGGCATCAGTTCGCGGGCGATGAAGGGAAAGGTGACGAAGGCGGTGGCCAGCACGATGCCGGGGATGGCGAACACGATGCGCGGCAGTTGCAGCAGCACCTCGCCCAGCACCGGCAGGTGCAGGTGCAGGCCGTCCTCGATCAGCGGCCACAGCCAGCCATCGCGGCCGAACAGCAGGATGAACACCAGCCCGGCCACCACCGGCGACACCGAGAACGGCAGGTCGATCAGCGTCACCAGCCAGCGCTTGCCGGGGAACTTGTGCTTGCTGACCACCCACGCCGCGGCAATGCCGAACAGCAGGTTCAGCGGTACGACGATCGCGGTGACCAGCAGGGTCAGTTTCACCGCCGCCAGCGCGTCGGCATCGGTGATCGCGGCCCAGAACGCCTGCACGCCGCCACGCAGTGCCTCGCCGAACACCAGCAGCAGCGGCAGCAGCAGGAAGGACAGCAGGAAGCCCAGCGCGCCGAGGATCAGCAGCACCTGCACCCAGCGCGGCTCGGTGGTCACGCTGGCCGCTTGCGCCGCGCCGCGGCGGCCGGTGGATGCGGCAATTCCCATCGGCAGCTCCGACACCATTTCGTTCATCGCGCGCCCCTGCGTTGCAGCCGCGCTTGCAGGCTGTTGACCAACAGCAACACGACGAAGGACAGCAGCAGCATCGCCGTGGCGATCGCGGTGGCCCCGGCGTAGTCGAATTCATCCAGGCGGATGGTAATCAGCAGCGGTGCGATCTCGGTGGCGAACGGCAGGTTGCCGGCGATGAAGATCACCGAGCCGTATTCGCCCACGCCGCGCGCAAACGCCAGCGCAAAACCGGTCAGCAGGGCTGGCCACAGCGCCGGCAGCACCACCCGCGCCACGGTCTGCAGGCGGTTGGCGCCGAGCGTGCCGGCCGCTTCCTCCAGCTCGCGCTCGCTCTCGGCCAGCACCGGCTGCACGATGCGCACCACGAACGGCAGGCCGACGAACACCAGCGCCACGACGATGCCGGCCGGTGCATAGGCGACCTTGACGCCCAGCGGCTCCAGCCAACGGCCTATCCAGCCCTGCCCGCCGTACAACGCGGTCAACGCGATGCCCGCCACCGCCGTGGGCAGCGCGAACGGCAGGTCGATCATCGCGTCGAACAGGCGCCGGCCGGGGAAGCGGTAGCGCACGAACACCCACGCCACCCACGTGCCCATCACCGTGTTGAACGCCGCCGCCGCCAGCGCGGTGAGGAAGCTCAGGCGCAACGCCGCCAGCACCCGCGGCTCGCTCCATATCTGCCAGATGCCGCCGACGCCCAGCCCGGCGGCCTTGAGGAACAGCCCGGCCAGCGGCACCAGCACGATCAGGCCCAGCCAGAACAGGGTGATGCCCATGCCGAGGCCGAAACCGGGAATGACCCGGCGCGCGCGCCGCCGGCCCTTCGGCGCGGCCAGCGGGGACGCCGGAGCGGGAGAAACCGGATGGGTCACTTATTTGCTCGCCTGGATCTGGTCGAACACGCCGCCATCGGCGAAATGCTCGGCTTGCGCCTTTTCCCACGAACCGAAGGCATCGCGGATGGTGACCAGCCGCACCTGCGGGAAGCGCGCCACGTCGGCCGGGGCGGCCAGTTCGGGATGGCGCGGACGGTAGTAGTGGCGCGCGGCGATGCGCTGGCCCTCCGCCGAATATAGGTAGTGCAGGTAGGCCTGCGCCACCTCGCGGGTGCCGTGGCGGTCGACGTTGCGATCGACCAGCGCCACCGACGGCTCGGCCAGGATCGACATGCGCGGCACCACGATCTCGAACTTGTCCGGCCCCATTTCCTGCTGGGCGAGGAAGGCCTCGTTCTCCCACGCCAGCAGCACGTCGCCGATGCCCCGCTGGACGAAGGTGGTGGTGGCGCCGCGCGCGCCGGTGTCCAGCACCGGCACGTTGCGGAACAGCGCGCGCATGTAGTTGAGGATGCGTTCGCGGTCGCCCTTGAAGATGTGGTCGGCGTAGGCCCAGGCGGCCAGGTAGTTCCAGCGCGCGCCGCCGGAGGTCTTGGGGTTGGGGGTGATGACCGACACGCCGTCGCGCAGCAGGTCCGGCCAGTCGCGGATGCCCTTGGGGTTGCCCTTGCGCACCAGGAACACGATCGTCGAGGTGTAGGGCGCGCTGTTGTCGGGCAGGCGGCTTTCCCAGTCCGCCGGCAGCAGCCTGGCCTTTCCGGCGATCGCATCCACGTCGTAGGCCAGCGCCAGGGTCACCACGTCGGCTTCGATGCCGTCGATCACCGCGCGCGCCTGCTTGCCCGAGCCGCCGTGCGAGGTTTCGACGGTGACCGTATCGCCGGTGGTCTGCTTCCAGTGCTTGGCGAAGGCGGCGTTGAAGTCGCGGTACAGCTCGCGGGTGGGGTCGTAGGAAACGTTGAGCAGCTGCACGTCGCGGGCGAAGGCACTGCCGGCCCCCAGGGCCAGCAGCAAGGCCAGCGTGGCAATGCCGGCGCGGCGGACAAGGGAGGAAGTCGTCATGGGGGCTCTCCGTCAGAAGGACACTTGCAGGCGCGAGAAAACGGCTTTTTCGTCGGGCAACGCGCTGGCGCCGCCGGCTGCATCGAAACGGGTGTGCGTGTAGTTGGTCACCAGCTTCAGGTTGGCGGTCAGGTACCAGTTGGCGCCCAGCACCCAGGCGCGGGCGCGCGCGGCCGAGGTGGCCGGGTCGGCATAGAACGGGAAGGCGGCAGCGTCGATCTCCAGCTCGCCGTAGCGGGCGGTCAGTTCCAGTGCGCCGCGGCCGCCGTTGACGCCGAACGGCCGCGCCGGCGTCACCCCGCGGTAACTGGCGTCCTCGCCGCTGAGCACCCAGCTGGCAGTGGCCTGCCAGGCGCGGTGCTCCAGCGCGGCGCGCTGGCCGGCGCTGGCTACTTCCTGCCGCGAGACGATGTATTCGCCCTGCAGGCCGAAGCCGTCGCGGTAGAACCAGCCCTGCGGCGACCAGCGGCGGTGGCTGCCGTCGGCCAGCACCGTGCCGCGGTAGCCGAAGAACGTGGCCTGCCCCGGGGTGCGGTAGCGCGGCAGGAAGTTGTTGCCGGCGCCGTGCTTGTCGCCGCTGCTGGCACCGAGGCCGAAGCCCAGCCCCGCCCAGGCGCTGTCGCGGCCCTTGAGCGGCTCGAAGAACACGCGCCCGGCCAGTTCGAAGTCGTCGTCCGGGTTGCTGGTGACGGCATCGCGGCCATCGACCGCGCCGTTGAACACGCCCAGCGCATAGCTGAACCTGCCCCCGGCCACGTCGCCCTGCAACTGCACGCCGAGGTCGCGGTTGGGTGCCAGTTCGCTGGCCAGCGCGCGTTCCACGTCGGCCAGCGCCGAGGAGGACTGCAGGCGCTCCAGCCCCACCGGCGAGGTGAACCTGCCTACCCGCAACGTCCAGGCGGGGTCGAAGCGCAGGTCGGCATACGCATCGACGACGCTGGCGCTGTCGCCGGCCAGCTCCGGGGTGAAGCGGTAAGCCACCCGCTTGCCGAGGCTGCCTTCCAGCGTCGGCCGCGCGGTGCGCAGCAGGAAGCTGTCGTTCTGGTTGGCGTCGCTGCCGAGGAACACCCGCGCATCGCCCTGCAGCAGGCCGCGCAGTTTCAGCTCGTAGGCGCCGTCGCCGGACTTGAACGCGGCGCCCTTCTGGTCGATGGCGATCTTCGGCGCGGCCTTCGCCGTGGCTGCGCGCTCTTCTTCCTGCAGTTCCAGGCGCCGTTCGAGGATGCGCAGGCGCTGGTCCAGCGCGGCCAACCCGGTATCTGCATCATCATCGTCGGCAGCGGCCACGCCGGCATGGCGTTCCAGCCGTTCCAGCCGCTGCTGCAACTGTTCCAGCGTCAGCGATTGCGCCTGTACCGGCCCCCATGCCCCACATGCCAGCCCGGCCAGGCTGGACAGCAGCAGCATCCTGGTCGACTTGGCGGACGGGGGAAGGGGCGCGGTCATCGGGAGATTCCTGTGGGATTGGACAGGTTGCCGATGCTGCGGGCGCACACGCGGGCGGAGAAATGACTTCGCCCGCTGCGCTTATAGCCATTCCCCATGACTCCGGCGGCACGGGCGGCCGGCGGCTAGAATCAGCGTCTTCTTTCCGCCGCAAGACGCCGCCATGACTTCCATCGCGCACACTTCCCCGCTCACCCGGCACTACGCCGAGGAACTGGACGCCATCCGCGCGCAGGGGCTGTTCAAGTCCGAACGCATCATCACCAGCCCGCAGTCCGCCGAGATCACTCTGGACGACGGCCGCACGGTGCTGAACTTCTGCGCCAACAACTACCTCGGGCTAGCCGACCACCCGGCGCTGATCCAGGCCGCCAAGGACGCGCTGGACAGCCACGGCTTCGGCATGGCCTCGGTGCGCTTCATCTGCGGCACGCAGGATTTGCACAAGCAGTTGGAAGCACAGATCGCGCGCTTCTTCGGCAAGGACGACACCATCCTCTACGCCGCCTGCTTCGACGCCAACGGCGGCCTGTTCGAGCCATTGCTGGGCGAGAACGACGCGATCATCTCCGACGTGCTGAACCACGCCTCGATCATCGACGGCGTGCGCCTATGCAAGGCCAAGCGCTTCCGCTACGCCAACTGCGACATGGCCGACCTCGAAGCGCAGTTGCAGGCCGCCGACGCCGCCGGCTGCAAGACCAAACTCATCACCACCGACGGCGTGTTCTCGATGGACGGCTTCATCGCCCCGCTGGACGAGATCACCGCGCTGGCTTCGAAGTACGGCGCGTTGGTGCACATCGACGAATGCCATGCCACCGGCTTCCTCGGCGCCACCGGCCGCGGCTCGGCCGAGGTCAAGGGCGTGCTGGACCGCATCGACATCATCACCGGCACCCTCGGCAAGGCGATGGGCGGCGCGCTGGGCGGCTTCACCTGCGCCAGCGCCGAGGTCGTCGAGCTGCTGCGCCAGCGCTCGCGCCCCTACCTGTTCTCAAACTCGCTGCCGCCGCACGTGGTGGCCGCCGGCATCAAGGCGTTCGAGATGCTGGACGCCGCCGGCGACCTGCGCGAGAAGCTGGCCGAGAACACTGCTTACTTCCGCGAGAAGATGACCGCCGCCGGTTTCGACGTGAAGCCGGGCGTGCACCCGATCAGCCCGGTGATGCTGTACGACGCCCCGCTCGCGCAGAAGTTCGCGCAGCGCCTGCTCGAAGAAGGCATCTACGCGATCGGCTTCTTCTTCCCGGTGGTGCCGAAGGGACAGGCGCGCATCCGCACCCAGATGAGTGCCGCGCACAGCCGCGGGCACCTGGACCGCGCCATCGATGCCTTCACCCGCATCGGCAGGGAACTGGGCGTCATCAAGTAACGGGACGTGCCCGGCCGGCAGCCGGGCACCCTCGCGCCATGCCGGCCAATGGCAGGCATGGCGCCATACCCGGGACGGTCAGCGCTTGCGCTTCTTCCCGTCCACGGCCGCCGGGGCCGCTGGCGCACCCTGCGCCACGCGGATGCCGTTGGCCTTCATCCAGGCATCGAACTGGTCGGCGCTCATGTTGGCGCCGTCCTGCTGCATCAGGAAACGGTAGTTGCCCAGCGCATCCTTCTGCGCCACGGAAGCGGCTTCCACCGTCACCGTGACCGGCTTGGGCGCCGTCGCCTGCGGGCCGGTCGAGGCGCACCCGGCCAGCCCCGCCACCGCCGCCAGCCACAGCGACGTTCCCGATACGCGAATCACTACCTGCATGGCACAGCACCTTCGTTCAAACCGGAGGACCCAGCCTAATCAGACACACGAAGTATTCAAGCTATTTCACTGAATTCATTGAATAAATGCAGATCCAGTCGCATTCATTCACTGAATGGGCACTGCAATGCCTGCAGTTCTTCCGCTTCCAGTTCGCGCCACTGCCCCTTCTCCAGCGTCCCCAGTTGCACCGGCCCGATCGCCACCCGTACCAGCCGCAGCACTTCGAACCCCAGCACCTGCAACAGGCGCCGGATATGGCGGTTGCGGCCCTCGGCCAGCACCACCTCCAGCCAGGCGGTGCGCTGGCCGTGGCGCAGCACCTGTACCGCATGCGCGGCCAGGTGCTCGCCGGCATCGTCGACGCCCTCGCGCATCCGCACCAGCTGCGCCGCATCGGGCAGGCCATCGACCTGCACCCGATAGGTCTTCAGCGGCCCGGTGGCCGGGTCGGTCAGCCGCGCCGCCCATTCGGGATCGTTGCTGAAAAGCAGCAAGCCTTCGCTGGCCTTGTCCAGCCGCCCGGCCGGCGCCAACCACGGCAGGCCGCCGCCGTCGAAGCAGCGATACACGGTGTCGCGCCCCTGCTCGTCGCGCACCGTGGTGACCAGCCCGCGCGGCTTGTTCAGGGCCACGTACCAGCGCCGCGCCGGTGCCAGCGGCACGCCATCCACCCGTACCTGCTGGCGCGACGGCACCACCGGGAACTCCGGATCGCGGACCACGCGCCCGTCCACGCTCACCCGCCCTTCCTGCACGCGCCGCGCCGCCTCGCTGCGCGAGCACAGCCCGGCCTTGGACAGCACCCGCGCCAAGCCATGCCGCGCCCCCCCGGCCGGCGCCGGCGCGGAAACGCGACGCCCGCCCTGGTGACCAGGACGGGCGTGCGTTGAAGGGGTCCGGCGGGAAGCCATGCGGCCTTGCGCCGGTTACTTGGCCTCGGGAGCCGGCTGCGCCTCGGCGGGGGTTTCGCGCGCCTTGACCACGCGCACGCCGCGCGCCTTCATCCAGGCATCGAACTCCTCGGCGGTCATGCGCTTGCCGTTCTGGCTCATGTCGAAGCGCCACGGCGTATTGTCGAATTCGGTCTGCGGCTTGTAGGCGGCCGGATCGTTGGGGTTGACCGCAGCGCCTGCCGGCACCGCATTGGCGACGTTGTTGCAGCTTTCCACGCGCAGGCGCATCAGCACCAGGTCCAGCGACTGCTCGCCCAGGTTCGAGGTCAGCACGCCCGCGGGCATGCCCAGCTGGCCCTGGCGCACGTGCAGCTCGGCGGCTACCGGGGCCACCACCGTGGCCGGCAGCGGTGCCGGGACCGCGGCACTGGCCGAGCAATCGACGGCTGCGTGGGCAACGGGGACGAGAGCCAGCGCGAGGGCACCGGCCAATGCGATACGCAGCATCGGATTTCCATCGGAAGAAGAACGCGGCGAGTGTAGGCAGCTGCCGATGCGCAATCAACCGCGGCATGCACGCGACCGCGCGCGGCGTGCCGGAGGTCCCGCGCATTCCGGGCCGCCGTCACGAAAAAGACAAGGCCCGGCAATGCCGGGCCTTGTCTGGTATCAATCGAAGCGTCCGGATCAGTTCTGGACGTTCAGCTCGGTGCGGCGGTTCTTGGCGCGGCCTTCCGGATTGTCCGAACCATCTTCGTTGGTATTCGGGGCAATCGGACGGCTCTCGCCGTAACCCACCGGGCCGATCAGGCGCGAAGCAGCGACGCCGTTGCCGGTCAGGTAGTCGTACACGGCGGTGGCGCGACGCTCGGACAGCTTCTGGTTGTAGGCGTCGCTACCCTTCGAGTCGGTATGACCGGCGACTTCAACGCGCAGCTCCGGATAACGCTTCAGGATCTCGGCCGCTTCGCTCAGGACCGACACGGCGTCCGGACGCAGGGTGGCCTTGTCGAAGTCGAAGTTGACGCCCTTCAGGTCGATCGACACCGGCACCGGGCAACCGTCCGGACCGATGATCTGGCCGGCTTCCGAGGTCGGGCACTTGTCGTCGCAGTTGTTGACGCCGTCGCCGTCGTCGTCCAGGTCGGCGCAGCTCGGCGCAACCGGAGCCGGAGCCGGTTCCGGAGCGGCGGCCACCGGGGCCGGGCCCAGCGGGATCACGACGCCGACCGAGGCCAGCACGTCACCGAACCAGTCGTTGTCGTTGCCGGCCAGACGCGGGTTCACGCTCTGGTCGTCGAAATCGGCGCGGTAGGCCAGTTCGGCGCGCACGGCGACGCGCTTGTCGAAGGTGGTCTGCAGGCCGACACCGACCTTGGCGGCCAGGTTGCCGTCCTCACGCTGCGCCGGCGAGTTCGGCGCATTGATGACGTACTCTTCCTCGGCCTTCTGGTAGCCCAGGCCGAACAGCAGGTACGGGTTCCAGCCACGACCGTCCTGGATGAAGTGGCGACGCAGGTCCAGCGACACGCCGTACTGCGACCAGTTCAGATTCTGGTTGCTCTCGAAATTCGGGTTCTGGTAATTCAGTTCGCCATCCAGCGACCAATTCGGGCTGATGAACTTGCCCAGGCCCAAAGTAGCGAACGGAGCGTCATTGGTAGTGCGATCGCTGTCCTGAAGGTTGAAGCCAGCCGAACCGGTCAGGTACCAGCGGTCATCGAATTCCTGGGCCGACGCAGCCTGGGCGAATGCCAGGCCACCCAGCAGCGCGGCGGTGAGAATCTTCTTGTTCATGAATACAACTCCTTGTTTCGGGGGAATGAAACCGGGTTAAGGCATGGTCCAGCGATTTCGTTCGTCGCGTTCAGAAACGGCCGTATCCGCACGCCAACGCGGTGCACATTATGCGCGGGACCGTGAAGACCGTGTTAACGGCGATATAACAAATGGCAGATTGCCGTCTTCCCGACCACGAACGAACGCTCATGCGGCTTGGCGGGCATACCTGCTCATCGGCATCGCATTCACGCCGCTCCGCCATCGTTGGCCCTCCCCTCACCGGCCACGCCATCAACCGCGCTGCGTATGATGCCTCTGCCCTTCCAGCAACGGATCTTCCCACATGAAAGCCGTCGCCCTGACCCGCTACCTGCCCATCGACGACCCGCATTCACTGCAGGACTTCGACCTCCCCGAACCCGCCGGTCCACATGGCCGGGACCTGCTGATCGGCGTGCAGGCGGTGTCGGTGAACCCGGTGGACACCAAGCTGCGCCGCGCCGGCACCGGCGAGGAGAATCCGCCGCGGGTGCTCGGCTTCGATGCCGCCGGCACGGTGCTGGCCGTCGGCCCGGAGGTGACGGCGTTCGAGGTCGGCGACGCGGTCTACTACGCCGGCGACGTCACCCGCCCCGGCTGCAATGCGCAGCTGCAACTGGTGGACGAGCGGCTGGCCGGGCGCAAGCCGGCCACGCTGGATTTCGCCGAGGCCGCCGCACTGCCGTTGACCACGCTCACCGCATGGGAGCTGCTGTTCCAGCGCATGCCCTGCCAACTGGACGGGCGCCGCCATGCCGGGCAGGTCCTGTTGGTCGTCGGCGGTGCCGGCGGGGTCGGCTCGATGGCCATCCAGCTCGGCCGCCATGCCGGCTTCACCGTGGTGGCGACCGCTTCGCGCGAGGAAACCGCGGCGTGGTGCCGGCAAATGGGCGCCACGCACGTGGTCGACCACCATCAGCCGCTGGCCCCACAATTGCGGGCGCTGGGCATCGTCGAGGTGGATGCGGCGCTGAACCTGGCCGATACCGACGCGTACTGGCAGCAACTGGGGGAACTGCTGGCCCCGCAGGGTCACGTGGGGCTGGTCGTCGAACCACGCGGCGAGCTGCGCATCGGCGATCCATACAAGGCCAAGTGCATCGGCATCCACTGGGAATTCATGTTCGCCCGCGCCCGCTTCCGCACCGAAGACATGATCGAGCAGCACCGCATCCTGACCCGCGCGGCCAGCCTGATCGATGCCGGCGAACTGCGCAGCCCGCTGAACCGGCGGCTGGGGCCGATCGGCGCCGCCAACCTGCGCGAGGCGCACCGGCTGCTGGAGTCGGGCCGCAGCATCGGCAAGCTGGCGCTGGAAGGCTGGGGTTGAAAGACCGGCAGGAATGAAGGAAGCAGGATTCACTCTCCCGGCATTTTCCCTTGGTCCATCCTCTCCCCCGCCTTCATGCCGATGTCCCGCACCGCCCTCGCCCCGCGCCTGCTGCAACTGCTTCCCGGCCTGTTCCTGTTCGGTATCGCCTCGTCGTTGATGATCCGCGCGGGCATCGGCATCGCGCCGTGGGACGTGCTGGCGCAAGGCATCGCGCAGCGCAGTGGCTGGTCCTTCGGCCTGGCCAGCAATCTGGTGAGCATCGCGGTGCTGTCGATGTGGTGGCCGCTGCGGCAACGGCCGGGGCTGGGCACCGTGCTCAACGCCCTGTTGGTCGGCCCCAGCGCCCAGTGCGGGTTGAACCTCATACCGGCGCCGCAGGGCCTGCCCATGCAGTTGCTGCTGTTCGCCGCCGGACTGGTGCTGCTGGCCGTCGCCACCGGGCTCTACATAGGCGCGCACCTGGGGCCGGGCCCGCGTGACGGACTGATGACCGGGCTGCATGCGCGTACCGGCCGGGCGATCTGGAAGGTGCGCACCCTCATCGAAGCCAGCGCCCTGGCGGTGGGCTGGTGGCTGGGCGGAAACGTGGGGCCGGGCACGTTGGCCTTCGCCCTGCTGATCGGCCCGCTGTGCGGCATCACCCTGCCGCTGTTCGACCGGGACAGACGCCACCCGCCGGCAGCCACGGCATCCCTGCCGGATCAGGCGCCCAAGTGACTAACGCCGCTGCGCCAGCACCTGCCCGCGGATGTACCAGTCGCGCAACGCGACATTGGCGGCAATGCGCCGGGCCTGCACAAGGGCAGCCGCATCCGGCACGTGCCCCTGCGCCTGCACGCGGCGTGCATCCTGCCAACCATGCAGTTGCGGGGCCTCCAACGGGGTCAGCATGCCCTCCCGCAGGTAGAGATGCTTGAACTGGGACAGCGCCTGTCCGCCATCGGCCGGCGCCTGCCATAGATTGCGTCCGGTGGCGAAATAACGCTCTCCCGGCAGGGCCAGCGACACCAGCGTCGGAACCAGGTCGCCGTGACCGGCGAACGCATGCACGTCGGGCCCCGGCCCGGGCGGCGCGAATGCAGGCGGCACCCGCAGGTAGGCGAACACGCGGTCCACGTCCGGCTGCTCCGCCGGCAGGTCGTAACGATAGTGGGTGCGCAGGTTGTGGTCGCCGGCGGCCGCAACGAGGGTGCGCTCCCCCAGTTCCCCCTGTCGCAGCACCTGCAGGAAGGCGCCGAACTCGTCGGCCTGGTACTGGTACGTCGCCAGGATCCTGCGCAGCTCGTCGCGGTCGTCCGTTGCGCGCGGGCCCAGGGCGGCCGGGTCCAGCGGCAACGTGCGATGCGGCGTGTCCAGTTCGAACGGCGGGTGGTTGGTCGTGGTCAACAGCACCAGGAACAGGCGTTCGCCACGGGCATCGGCCTGTGCCAGCAGTTCCCCGGCGAAGCGGAACAGGTAGGCGTCATAGATGCCCCAGTCGGTGCCATGCGCCTCGGGGAAGCGCGTGCGGATGTCGCGCGCATCGTAGACATGGTCGAAGCCCTGGTGGCTCAACGCGGTGCCGATCTGGCGCCAGTCGCTGCCTCCGCCATAGACGAAGGCGGTGCGGTAGCCGGCCCGCCTGAACGGCAGTGCCGCCGAGGTATCGAACGTCATCCGCGCATTGCGCCCGCCGGTAAGCGGCGTGATCGGCGTGCCGAGCAGCAGGTTTTCCAGTTCCTGGTGGGTGCCGTTCTGGCCGGCGATGAAATTGTCGAACCGGTAGCCGTGGGCCAGTTCCCCGCGCAGGCGCCCCAGCATGTCGTTGCCGGGCGTGTCGGCGTGCAACAGGTCCTGGCCGAACGACTCCAGCAGCCCCAGCACCACATGCGGCGACTGCGCCAGCGGACGCGGCTGCCCCGGCGCCACCGGGAACAGCGCCGCGCGCACCGGTCCGGGTTCGGCGGACGGCAGGCCGGCGACAACGGCCGCCTCGTCCAGCGTGGCGAAACCCAGCCGGTGCAGCCCGACCAGCGGATCGTCGCCGACACGGGTTTCCCGCGCCCGTATCCGGAGCGCGCGGTACAGCGTCAGCGGCGCATTCAGCACCGAGGCGTTGACGAAGGGATCGGGCGAGAACGTCACGTCGCGCCGCACCAGCGGGAACGTGCCCACGCTGCCACGCGCCAGCAGCAACAGCAGCAGGCATTGCACGACCACCAGCACGATGCGGGTGCCGGTACCGGAACCTGCAGGCCAGCGCGCGCTCAACCAGCGGCCGGCGCGCGGCACGGCCCAACCCAGCAATGCCGCCGCCAGCACCAGGCCCAGCACGCCGCGCAGCACTGGATAGTCCTGCCAGATGGTCACGAGGACCGCACCGGTATCGTCCTCGAACAGGCCGAACATGACCGGGTCGAAGCGCGTCTTGTAGAAACCGTAGTAGAAGTATTCGCAGGCGGACAGCAACAGGAACAACAGCAACACCCCCACCGCCAGCCACTGCGCCAGCCACGCCGCCCGGGCGTGTCGGCGCCGCAGCCACAGCGGCATCACCAGCAACCCGAGCAGCAGGGCGGCCACCGCTCCCGCCACCAGGTCATAGCGTAGCCCCTGCAGCAAAACCGGCAGCAACAACTCCATTCCCCGCCCGGCACCGGCATGGGCGCCCCACATGCACAGCCTGGCCATGCCCCCCAGCACGGCAATGCCCGCGACCAACAGCCACAACCTCGGCAATACCCGTTGGTCCTCGGGCAGCAATGATTTCGTATTCATTCGGAACAGGCAGCCCTTGGCGGTGGAGCGAACCGGCGATGCGGGCGCGCATTGTAATTCCAGCCCGCACCCTGGCCATCCAATACCCGGGGATTGAGAAATCGGCAGGTTGCACCGCAGAATGGCGGCAATCCATACGCAAGCGTATCCATCATGACGCCAGCCACCGACATCGCCTATCCCCACCTGTTCGCCCCGCTGGACCTGGGCTTCACGCGGTTGCGCAACCGCGTGCTGATGGGCTCGATGCATACCGGGCTGGAAGACCATGCCCGCGATTTCCCCAAGCTGGCCGCCTATTTCGCCGAGCGTGCCGAAGGTGGCGCGGCGCTGCTGGTGACCGGCGGCTTCGCCCCCAATGTGGTCGGCTGGCTGGCGCCGTTCGGCAGCAAGCTGTCGTGGCCGTGGGAAGTGCGCCGGCACCGGCAGGTGACCGCCGCCGTGCACGGGCACGCGGCGAAGATCTGCATGCAGCTGCTGCACGCCGGCCGCTACGGCTACCACCCGCTGCAGGTGGCGCCGTCGAAGCTGAAGGCGCCGATCAACCCGTTCACGCCGCGCGCCCTCAGCGCGCGCGGCGTCGAGCGGCACATCGCCGATTACGCCCGCGCGGCGCGGCTGGCGCGCGAGGCCGGTTACGACGGCGTCGAGGTGATGGGTTCGGAAGGCTACCTGATCAACGAGTTCATCGCCCCGCGCACCAACCAGCGCACCGACGCCTGGGGCGGCGACGCGGCCAGGCGCATGCGCTTCGCGGTGGAGATCGTGCGCCGCATCCGCGAGACCTGCGGGCCGGACTTCATCATCATCTACCGGCTGTCGCTGCTGGATCTGGTGGAAGACGGCAGCAACTGGCAGGAGATCGTGCAGCAGGCCAAGGCCATCGAGGCGGCCGGCGCGACGATCATCAACTCCGGCATCGGCTGGCACGAGGCGCGCGTGCCGACCATCGCCACCTCGGTGCCGCGCGCGGCGTTCGCCGGCGTCACCGCCAAGCTCAAGCCGCACGTGGGCCTCCCGCTGATCGCCACCAACCGCATCAACATGCCGGAGGTGGCCGAAGCCATCCTCGCCGCCGGTGGCGCGGACATGGTGTCGCTGGCGCGACCGCTGCTGGCCGACCCGCAGTGGCCGAACAAGGCGCGCGCCGGCAAGGCCGACGCCATCAATACCTGCATCGCCTGCAACCAGGCCTGCCTGGACCACGTATTCCAGAACAAGCGCGCCAGTTGCCTGGTCAACCCGCGCGCGGCGCACGAAACCGAACTGGTCTATCGCCCGACCTCCGCGCCCAAGCGCATCGCCGTGGTCGGCGCCGGCCCGGCCGGGCTGGCCTGCGCCACGGTGGCGGCCGAGCGTGGCCACCGCGTGACCCTGTTCGACGCCGCCGGCGAGATCGGCGGCCAGTTCAACGTCGCCAAGCGCATCCCCGGCAAGGAGGAGTTCCACGAGACGCTGCGCTACTTCCGCCACAAGCTGGTCGAAACCGGCGTGGAACTGCGACTGGGCACGGTCGCCGGCACGGAAACCCTGACCGGCTTCGACGAGGTGGTGGTGGCTACCGGCATCGTCCCGCGCACCGTGGATTTCCCCGGCGCCAACCACCCGATGGTGGTCAGCTACCTCGACGTGCTGCTGGGCCGGGTCCGGGCCGCCGACAAGGTGGCGGTCATCGGCGCCGGCGGCATCGGCTTCGACGTCGGCGAGTTCCTCGTCCACGAAGGCGAATCGCCGTCGCTGGACCCGGCCCGCTGGATGGCCGAATGGGGCGTGGACCCGGACTTCGAGGCGCGCGGCTCGCTCGCCAGGCCCCGGCCTGAACACCCGGCACGCCACGTCTGGCTGCTGCAGCGCAGCCCCGGCAAGCCCGGCGCACGGCTGGGCAAGACCACCGGCTGGATCCACCGCGCCACGCTCAAGGCCAAGGGCGTGAAGATGCTGGGCGGCGTGGAGTACCTCGGCGTGGACGACGCCGGCCTGCGCATCCGCGTGGACGGCAGCGAGCAGCTGCTTGATGTCGGCACCGTGGTGGTCTGCGCCGGGCAGGAGCCGCGCCGCGAACTTGCCGACGCGCTGCGCGCGGCCGGCCGCAGCGTGCACGTCATCGGCGGCGCCGACGTGGCCGCCGAACTGGACGCCAAGCGCGCCATCGACCAGGGCAGCCGCCTCGCCGCGGAGCTCTGAAGCCACGAAGAATGTGACGACGCCCTCAATTCCATCCCAGCAACAAACCTGAATGTCAAGAAACCGCATTCAGGACCGGTTTTGGATTCCCCCCCTACCTTGCGCGCACTTTCCGCTCACCCCCCAGTTCAGGTGAGCACGGCGCGGCCCCCTCCGAACGACATTGGAGGCCGCCCACGGGGCGGCCCCGATGCCACGGCCGCCTCCCCATGACGCCAAGCTGCGGTTGCCAGGCTCCAGGTTTCGTTACCAGAGCAGGCGCTGCTGCCCATACGGAGCAAGGAGACCCAATGAAACTGGCCTGGATACTCTGGCTGTCGCAACTGTTGCCGCAGCCGGCCGCCGACTCGCTGTGCCTGAGCACCACCGTTTACCTGGAAGCCCGCGACCAGACCCTGCGCGGCCAGCAGGCCGTGGCCGAAGTCGCGCTGCGCCGCCTCGACAGCGGCCTGTGGGGCGACTCGATGTGCGAGGTGGTGACCGCGCGCAAGCAGTTCGCGCCCACCCTCGTCGCCCCCGGCTTCCGCCTGCGCAACAACGACGCCTGGGCCGAAGCGGTGGGCGTGGCCTTCGCCGCCGAGCGCAACTGGGCGCTGCCGGCCGGCGAGCGCCAGGAGATCGTGCCCGGCGCCAGCCACTTCGCCGCCCATGCCATCGCCAGCCCGAGCTGGCGCAATGCCTACCAGGTGGCGACCATCGGCGGGCACACCTTCTACAAGGTGCAATCGCTCAAGCCGCGGCAGTCGTAACGGTCCGTTGCCGCCATGCCGCTGTGCGGCGGCAACCGGCTCTGGGATAGTGCGTGGGTTTCCCATCCACTCCCGGAGTCCCCATGAAGCTGTACAGCAAGCCCGGTGCCTGCTCCACCGCCGACCACATCGCCCTGCAATGGACCGGCCAGCCGTTCGAGGTCGAACTGCTGACCGCCGAACGCATGAAGGCGCCGGAATTCCTGAAGATCAACCCGACCGGCGCGGTGCCGGCGCTGGTGGACGGCGATTTCGTGCTGACCCAGAACGCGGCGATCATGGGCTACATCGCCGACAGCTTCCCGCAGGCGCGGCTGGCCGGCGACGGCAGCCCACGCCAGCGCGCGGAGGCGACCCGCTGGCTTTGCTTCGTCAACTCCGACCTGCACCCGGCCTTCGTGCCGCTGTTCTCCCCGGCCAAGTTCCTCGCCGATGCTTCCCAGCACGATGCCCTGAAAGCCACCGCGCGCACCCGCCTGCGCGGCCTCTACGAGCAGGCCGAGCGGCAACTGGCCGGCAGGGACTGGCTGGCCGGCTTCCGCAGTTTCGCCGATCCCTACCTCTACATCACCCTGCGCTGGGCCGGCGCGGTGGGCGTGGACCTGTCGGGGTTGGACCACCTGGCCGCGTTCAAGGCGCGGATGGAAGCCGATGCCGGCGTGCAGGCCGCACTGAAGGCCGAAGGACTGGCCTGACGGTCCCCATAGCTGCGGGGCTTGCCCCGCAGGGGCCTTCTTATTCAGAGGATTCCTTCCGGAAAGCGTGCGGGGCAAGCCCCGCACCTGCGTCAAGTTTCAGAACGGCACAGGCGACTCGAATGCCATCGCCTGCCCGCTGCGCGGATGCGCGAACGCCAGCGCTCGCGCATGCAGGCATACCCGTGCCGCGGGTACGGCCCCGTAGAGCACATCCCCGACGATGGGATGACCAATGCTGGCCAGATGCAGGCGCAGCTGGTGGCTGCGGCCGGTCACCGGCTCCAGTTCCAGCCGCGTGCACCGCGTATCGGCATCGCGTGCCATGACCCGCCAGCGAGTCAACGCCAGCTTGCCCAGTTCGAAATCCACCTTCTGTTTCGGCCGGTTCGGCCAGTCGCAGATCAAGGGCAGCGCGATCTCGCCAACCTCTTCTTCGACCAGTCCCTGCACCAACGCTTCGTAACGCTTGCCGACCTGCCGCCGCTCGAACTGCGCCGACAACGCCACCTGCATCGCCTTGCCCCGTGCATGCAGCAGCAGCCCCGAGGTGACCTGGTCCAGCCGATGCACTGTGAGTACATCCGGGTAATGCGCCTGCAAGCGCGTCACCACGCAATCGCGGTTTCCCTCGGCACGCCCCGGCACCGACAGCAGGCCGGCCGGTTTTTCGGCTACCAGTAGCGCCTCGTCGATGTGGTACAGGAGGATGTCGTTCATCAGTTGGAGCACGGAATCCTTGTAGGAGCGTACCTTGGTGCGCTCCTACGCCATGAAAGCCCACAAAAAGACGGGGAAGCCGAAGCTTCCCCGTCCGTCACGTCATGGCGCCATCGTTTACAGCAGGTCTGCCACGCCGGCGCGCTCTTCTTCCAGCTCGGCCAGGGTGATGTCGATGTACTTCTTCGAGAAGTCGTCGATCGGCAGGTCCTTGACGATGCTGTAGGTGCCGTTCTCGGTGGTCACCGGGAAGCCGAACACCACGCCTTCCGGAATGCCGTAGGAGCCGTCGGACGGCACGCCCATCGTCACCCACTTGCCGCCGGTGCCCAGCACCCAGTCATGCACGTGGTCGATGGCGGCATTGGCGGCCGAGGCGGCCGAGGACAGGCCACGGGCGGCGATGATCGCCGCGCCGCGCTTGCCGACGGTCGGGATGAAGGTGCTGGCGTTCCATTCCTGGTCGTCGATCAGCTCGGCCACCTTGGTGCCGCCGGTGGTGGCGAAGCGGTAGTCCGGGTACATGGTCGGGCTGTGATTGCCCCACACGGTGAACTTCTCGAAGCTGTCCACGGCCTTGCCGGTCTTGGCGGCGAGCTGGCTCAGCGCGCGGTTGTGGTCCAGGCGCAGCATCGCGGTGAAGTTCTCCGGCTTCAGGTCCGGTGCCGACTTCATCGCGATGTAGGCATTGGTGTTGGCCGGGTTGCCGACCACCAGCACCTTGACGTCGCGCTTGGCCACGGCGTTCAGCGCCTTGCCCTGCACGGTGAAGATCTTGGCGTTCTCCAGCAGCAGGTCCTTGCGCTCCATGCCCGGGCCGCGCGGGCGCGCGCCGACCAGCAGGGCGACGTCGACGTCCTTGAACGCGACCAGCGGGTCGGCGGTGGTCACCACGCCGGCCAGCAGCGGGAACGCGCAGTCTTCCAGCTCCATCACCACGCCCTGCAGCGCGGCCTGGGCCTTCTCATTGTCCAGTTCCAGCAGTTGCAGGACGACCGGCTGGTCCTTGCCCAGCATTTCACCGGAAGCGATGCGGAACAGCAGGGCGTAGCCGATCTGGCCGGCTGCGCCGGTCACGGCAACTCGTACGGGTGCTTTCATGGGGGTTTCCTCTGTCAAGAAACGAATCGTGGGGGCGGCCCGCGCCTTGCGGCGGGGCTTGAAGCAAAAACGGCCACCTGTGCAGGTGGCCGTGGAGAATCAGGCGGCGAGGATCTTGTTCCACTCGGCCACGCGCTCGGCCTTGGCGGCCAGCACGGCGTCGGCATCGCCTTCGATGGTGACCGTGTTGATGGCGTCGCCCTGCTTGATGGCGTCAACCACGTCCAGGCCTTCGGTCACCTTGCCGAACACGGTGTGCTTGCCGTCCAGCCAGTCGGTCTTGATGTGGGTGATGAAGAACTGGCTGCCGTTGGTGTTGGGGCCGGCATTGGCCATCGACAGCACGCCGCGCTCGTGGCGCACGCCGTTGTTGGTCTCGTCCTCGAAGCGGTAGCCCGGGCCGCCGCGGCCGGAGCCTTCCGGGCAGCCGCCCTGGATCATGAAGTCGGCGATCACGCGGTGGAAGCTCAGGCCGTCGTAGAACCCGCGCTTGGCCAGGTTGACGAAGTTGGCCACGGTCAGCGGCGCCTTGTCGGCGAACAGCTCGACCTTGATCAGGCCGCGGGAGGTGTCGAAGTTGGCGATCAGGGACATGGGATACCTTGTGGGGAAAGACGGCTTTGCCAGCCGCATAGGATACACCCGGCCCGAATCCGCCAGCGCCGGCCACCGTGTCCGGCGCTTGCTGAATGGGCGCCTCCACATCCCGCCACGGGTACTTTTCGCGCAGGGCCCGCCTGCCCGTATAATGTTGGACTTCTTTTCCCAATCCACGGCACCTGCTGGCCGTCTTTCGCATGTCCATCGAAAACCTTCGCAACATCGCCATCGTCGCCCACGTCGACCACGGCAAGACCACCCTCGTCGACCAGTTGCTGAAGCAGTCTGGCACCCTGTCCGAGCGCACGGTGCTGGCCGAGCGCGTGATGGACAGCAACGACCAGGAAAAGGAACGCGGCATCACCATCCTGGCCAAGAACACCGCCATCAAGTGGAACGGCAACCGCATCAACATCGTCGACACCCCCGGGCACGCCGACTTCGGCGGCGAGGTGGAGCGCGTGCTGTCGATGGTCGACTCGGTACTGATCCTGGTCGACGCGATGGACGGCCCGATGCCGCAGACCCGCTTCGTCACCCAGAAGGCCTTCGCGATGGGCTTCAAGCCGATCGTGGTGGTCAACAAGGTCGACCGCCCCGGCGCGCGCCCGGACTGGGTGATCGACCAGGTGTTCGACCTGTTCGACAAGCTCGGCGCCACCAACGAGCAGCTGGACTTCCCGATCGTCTACGCCTCCGGCCTGAACGGCTACGCCGGCCTTGAAGACACCGTGCGCGACGGCGACATGACCCCGCTGTACGAAGCGATCATGAAGTACGTGCCGGCGCCGCAGGTCGAAACCGAAGGCCCGTTCCAGATGCGCATCAGCCAGCTGGACTACAACAACTTCGTCGGCGTGATCGGCATCGGCCGCATCCAGCGCGGCAAGGTGAAGAAGAACCAGCCGGTGGTCGTGATCGACCGCGAGGGCAAGAAGCGCCAGGGCAAGGTGCTGCAGGTGCTGGGCTTCATGGGCCTGGAGCGGATCGAGGTCGAGGAGGCGCAGGCCGGCGACATCGTCGCCATCTCCGGCATCCAGGAGCTGACCATCTCCGACACCGTGTGCGCGCTGGACAACCCGGAGGCGCTGCCGGCGCTGACCGTGGACGAGCCGACCATCTCGATGACCTTCCAGGTCAACAACTCGCCGTTCGCCGGCAACAAGGACCTGTCCGGCGGCAAGTTCCTGACCAGCCGCCAGCTCAAGGAGCGGCTGGAGCGCGAGACCGTGCACAACGTCGCGCTGAAGGTCGAGCAGTTGGAGGACGCCGACAAGTTCCTGGTCTCCGGCCGCGGCGAACTGCACCTGTCGGTGCTGATCGAGACCATGCGCCGCGAAGGCTACGAGCTGGCCGTGTCGCGCCCGGAAGTCATCATCAAGGAGATCGACGGCCAGCTGATGGAGCCGATCGAGCAGCTGGTGGTGGACGTCGAGGAGCAGCACCAGGGCGGCGTGATGGAGAAGCTCGGTACCCGCAAGGCCCAACTCAAGAACATGGAGCCGGACGGCAAGGGCCGCGTGCGCCTGGACTTCGAGATCCCGGCGCGCGGCCTGATCGGCTTCCAGAACGAGTTCAAGACCCTGACCCAGGGTTCGGGCCTGCTGTTCCACGTGTTCGACCATTACGGCCCGAAGGAACAGGGCGCCATCGCCAAGCGCCTGAACGGCGTGATGATCGCCAACGCCCCGGGCACCACCCCGGCCTACTCGCTGGGCCCGCTGCAGGAACGCGGCAAGCTGTTCGCCGCCGAAGGCGACAACGTGTACGAAGGCCAGCTGATCGGCATCCACTCCAAGGACAACGACCTGACCGTCAACGCCATCAAGACCAAGCCGCTGACCAACATGCGCGCTTCGGGCAAGGATGACGCGATCCAGCTGACCCCGGCCATCAAGTTCTCGCTGGAGCAGGCGCTGGACTTCATCGACGACGACGAGCTGGTGGAGATCACCCCGAAGGAGATCCGCCTGCGCAAGAAGCACCTGACCGAGAACGATCGCAAGCGCGCCTCGCGCGCCGGCTGATCGTCTTGAAGCAACGCCAGCCCTACAACCCGGATCGCCACGCGCATCCGGGCCTGGCCGCCATCGCCCTGCTCGAAGCGGGCAAGGCGGTGTTGGCGTTCCTCGCCGCCGCGGGCCTGGAGATCTCCGGGCCCGCGCCGTTGCGCAACATCGTCAACACGCTGGTCCGCCGCGTCGGCGCGGACCCGGAGCACGGCTCGTTCTCCAACCTGCTGGACCTGATCACACCGGACACCGTGCACGTCGGCGTCATCGCGCTGGTCGCCTACGGCCTGCTGCGCGCGGTGGAAGCCTGGGGCCTGTGGCGCGCCAAGGCCTGGGCCTCGTGGCTGGGCTGCATCTCCGCCGCGCTGTACCTGCCGCTGGACGTCTACGCCATCGCCAGGCACCCCGGCTGGGCCTCGTGGCTGCTGCTGGCGGTCAACGTGCTGGTGGTCTGGGTGCTGGCCCGCGATATCGGCAAGCGCCGCCCGCCACGCAACGCCTGACGCCGTTGCCAAGGGCGCCACGGGGCAATAGCCTGCCCGGATGCGCCCCTTCCCGATACGTCCCCGCCCCCTGCTGCCGCTACTGGCGCTGGCCCTGTGCTGCGCCTGCCAGCGCCCTGCCACGCAATCGGCCGAAGCGCCCTTCCCCTATCAGGAAGCCGACATCGCCGGACTGCAGGCGCGCATGGCCGCCGGCGAACTGGACAGCGTCACCCTCACCGATGCCTACCTGCGCCGCATCGCCGAGCTGGACCGCAGCGGCCCCACCCTGCGCGCGGTGACCGAGCTCAATCCCGCCGCGCGCCGCGAGGCCGCCCAGCGCGACGCCGAACGCCGCGCCGGCCATGTGCGCGGGCCGCTGCACGGCATGCCGGTGCTGCTCAAGGACAACATCGCCGCCACGCCCATGCACAACACCGCCGGCTCGCTGGCGTTGAAGGGCTTCCGCCCCGGCCGCGACGCCTTCCTCGTGCAGCGCCTGCGCCAGGCCGGCGCGGTGATCCTGGGCAAGACCAACTTGAGCGAATGGGCCAACTTCCGCTCGACCAGGGCCAGCTCCGGCTGGAGCGCGGTCGGCGGGCAGACCCGCAACCCGTATGCACTGGAGCGCAACCCCTGCGGCTCCAGCGCGGGCAGCGCGGTGGCGGTGGCCGCCAACTTCGCGGTGGTGGCCATCGGCACCGAAACCGACGGCAGCATCACCTGCCCGGCGGCGATCAACGGTATCGTCGGGCTCAAGCCCACCGTCGGGCTGGTCAGCCGCGACGGCATCATCCCCATCTCCTTCAGCCAGGACACCGCCGGGCCGATGACCCGCAGCGTCGCCGATGCCGCGCTGCTGCTGGGCGCCATCGCCGGGCGCGACGAAGCCGACCCGGCCACCGCGGCGATGCCCGGCCGCGCCGTCTACGACTACAGCGCACGCCTGCGCACCGATGCCCTGCGCGGCGCCCGCATCGGCCTGCTGCGCAGCCCGCTGTCCGAACGCCCCGAGATCGGGCCGGTGCTTGCCCAGGCCGTCGCGGCGCTGCGCGCGGCCGGCGCCATCGTGGTCGAGACCGAGCTGCCGACCGAAGGCCAATGGGAACAGGACGAACTGACCGTGCTGTTGCACGAGTTCAAGGCCGGCCTGCCGCGCCACCTGCAGCAATGGCAGGCGCCGGTGACGACGCTGGCCGGGCTGATCGCCTTCAACCGCGAGCATGCCGCGCAGGAAATGCCGTTCTTCGGCCAGGAACTGTTCGAACAGGCCGAAGCCGCCGGCGAACTGAACGACCCGGCCTACATCAGCGCCCGCAACAACGCGCGGCGCCTGGCCGGCCCGGAAGGCATCGACGCCGCGCTGCGCGCCGACCAGCTGGACGCGCTGATCGCGCCGACTACCGGCGTGGCCTGGCGCACCACCCACGGCGAGGGCGACGACTACCCGGGCGGCAGCTACGGCGCGGCCGCGGTGGCCGGCTACCCGAGCCTGAGCGTGCCGATGGGCCATGCCGACGGCCTGCCGCTGGGACTGCTGTTCATGGGCACCGCGTGGAGCGAACCGCGCCTGCTGGAACTAGGCTACGCCTACGAGCAGCTCACCCGCGCGCGCAAGCCGCCGACGTTCGCCAGCGGCAAGCCGTAGATGCCGGGCTCTCCCCATATTGGGGCATTGCATGGAAAGCCCCGTGCCGGGCAAGCCCGGCACCTACGCGGGGATGATCGGCTTTCCGTAGATGCGGGGCTTGCCCCGCATGGAGCCTCACCGGTAAAGCCATGCATGGGGCACAAACCCCATACCCGCGATCCCGGACGCGCGCCTATGCGCCCTGCTTGCGCACGATCGCCATCGCGATTTCCAGCGACTGCTCGTAGTTCAGCCGCGGGTCGACGCTGGAGCGATAGGCACGCTCCAGATCGCGCTCGGTCAACTCGCGCGCGCCGCCGGTGCATTCGGTGACGTCCTCGCCGGTCAACTCCAGATGCACGCCCCCCAGCCGGGTGCCGGCGGCGGCGTGCAGGTCGAACGACAACTCCACTTCGCGGCGCACGTTGTCGAAACGGCGGGTCTTGTAGCCGTTGCTGGTGCTCTCGGTATTGCCGTGCATCGCGTCGCACACCCACAGCACGCGACGGCCATCGCGCTTGACCGCATCCAGCAACGGCGGCAGCTTGTCGGCAATCTGCGCCGCGCCCATGCGGTGGATGAAACTCAACCGGCCCGGCTCGTCATCCGGGTTCAATACGTCGATCAGGCGCAACAACTGCTCCGGCTGCACCGACGGCCCCACCTTGATCGCGACCGGGTTGCGGATGCCGCGGAAATATTCCACGTGCGCGCCATCCAGCGCGGCGGTGCGCATGCCGATCCACGGGTAATGCGTGCTCAGGTTGAACCAGCCCGGCTGGCGCGGCACCTGCCGGGTCAGCGCCTGCTCGTAGGGCAGCAGCAAGGCCTCGTGCGAGGTGTAGAAATCGACCCGGTTGAGGTTGTGCACCTGCGCGCCGGACAGGGTTTCCATGAAGCGCACCGCATCGCCGATGGAGCCGACCATCTTCTGGTACTCGGCGGCCAGCGGCGAGCAGCCCATCCAGCTCAGGTTCCAGTATTCGGGGTGGTGCAGGTCGGCGAAGCCGCCGTCGATCAGCGCACGCACGAAATTCATCGTCAGCGCCGAACGCGAGTGCGCCACGATCATCCGCTGCGGGTCGGGCATGCGCGCGGCGGCGGTGAATTCCGGCGCGTTGATGACGTCGCCGCGGTAGCTGGGCAGCGTCTGCCCGTCGCGGGTCTCGGTATCGGCCGAACGCGGCTTGGCGTACTGGCCGGCGAAGCGGCCGACGCGGATCACCGGCTTGCGCAGCCCGTGCACCAGCACCAGGCTCATCTGCAGCAGCACCTTGAGCCGGTTGGAGATCGTGCCCGACTCGCAATCGACGAAGTTCTCCGCGCAGTCGCCGCCCTGCAGCAGGAAACGCTCGCCCTCCTGCGCCTCGGCCAGCTGCCGCTTGAGCGCGAGGATCTCCCACGAGGTCACCAGCGGCGGCAACCGCCGCAACTGCCCCAGCACGTCCTCCAGCGCCTGTAGGTCCGGGTAGGTCGGCATCTGCAACGCCGGCTTGCCGCGCCAACTCTCCGGCGTCCAGTCGGCGGCGGTGGGAGACAGGGACGGGAAAGCATTCATGGGGGATACCGTTGCAGTACGAAAAACGGGGGATCAGAACAGGCGCGACTTGCGTTTGCGCAGGCCGGCGCACAGCGCCAAGACACCGAGCAGCACGAACCAGACCAGGCTCCACATCGGCATGCTCAGGCCGAGGAAGGTCCAGTCGATGGTGCCGCAGTCGGCGGTGCCGGTCAGCACGGTGCGGAACACCTCGAACGGCCCCATCGTCTCGCTCAGGAAACTCAGCGGCGGCCCGCAACTGCTGCCCAGTTCCTTCGGCAGCAACTGCACGTAGACGTGGCGCCCGGCGATGCCCATGCCCACCGCGGCGGCGATGAAAGCCAGCAGCCCATAGGCGGCGCGCCCGCCGCGCGTGGCTGGCCCGTGCAGCGCGCCGAGCAGAAACAGCACGCCCAGCGCGGCAAAGGCGATGCGCTGGAAGATGCACAGCGGGCACGGCTCCAGCCCCATCTTCAACTGCATCCAGATCGCAAACGCCAGCAGGCCCGCACACACCAGGAAACCCAGCAGGCACTGCGCGCGGAAACTCCAGCGCAAGGGATTCATCGCGTCATTCCGGTTCGACAAGTACGCAAGAGTAGCAGGCCCCAACAAGGCCACGCATGACCCGGCTCATTGCAAACATGCATGAACGCAAAAGCCCGGCCAGGGCCGGGCTTTCGTTGCATTCGTCGTGATGGACGAAGGGCGCGATTACTCGGCCACTTCCTCGGCCACGGCAGCCGGACGATCGACCAGCTCGACGTAGGCCATCGGCGCATTGTCGCCGGCGCGGAAGCCGCACTTCAGCAGGCGCAGGTAGCCGCCCGGACGGGTGGCGTAGCGCGGGCCGAGGATGGTGAACAGGTTGCCGACGGCTTCCTTGTCGCGCAGGCGGGCGAAGGCCAGGCGGCGGTTGGCGACCGAGTCAACCTTGGCCAGGGTGATCAGCGGCTCGGCGACGCGGCGCAGTTCCTTGGCCTTGGGCAGGGTGGTCTTGATCAGCTCGTGCTTGAACAGCGAGGCGGCCATGTTCTTGAACATCGCTTCGCGATGGGCGCTGGTGCGGTTGAACTTGCGGCCCGACTTCTGGTGGCGCATGGGTGTGTTCCTTGGTCAGTGAATGGTGGGTCGTTGTACGTCGCTGTCGCCATCCCGGCGTTGTCTGCGGACTGCGGTTGGTCCTTGGCCGCTCGTCCTGAACGACCTGCCCGCGAACCTGCGGTTCGTCGTGGCGGCGAAGCCCTCAAGGCTTCGTTGCGAAGGCTCCACCGTTGCCGGTGGAGCCTTGCGCGGTACTGCGGGGAAGCGGCTGTCAGCCGAGCATGCCGTGGGCTGCAACACCGGCCGGCGGCCAGTTCTCCAGCTTCATGCCAAGCGACAGGCCACGCTGGGCCAGCACTTCCTTGATCTCGGTGAGCGACTTCTTGCCCAGGTTCGGGGTCTTGAGCAGCTCCACTTCGGTCTTCTGGATCAGATCGCCGATGTAGTAGATGCTCTCGGCCTTCAGGCAGTTGGCCGAACGCACGGTCAGCTCCAGGTCGTCGATCGGGCGCAGCAGCACCGGATCGACGCCGGTGTTGGCCGGCTTGGCCGCACCGCGGTCGCGATGGGTGAAGTCGCCGAACACCGACAGCTGGTCGCTGAGGATGTCGGCGGCGGTGCGCACGGCTTCCTCGGCGTCGATGGTGCCATTGGTCTCGATGTCGATGACCAGCTTGTCCAGGTCGGTACGCTGCTCGACGCGCGCGGCTTCCACCGCGTAGGCGACGCGGCGCACCGGCGAGAACGAGGCGTCCAGCACCAGGCGGCCGATGGCGCGCGACTCTTCGTCCGGGCGACGGCGCGAGGCCGCCGGCTGGTAGCCGAAGCCACGCTCGACCTTCAGGCGCATGTTGATCGACGTATCCTTGGTCAGGTTGCAGATCACCTGATCGGGATTGACCACTTCGACGTTGTGGTCGACCTTGATGTCGGCCGCGGTGACGACGCCCGGGCCCTGCTTGGACAGGGACACGGTGGCGCTCTCGCCGGAATGCATGCGAATGGCCACGTCCTTCAGGTTGAGCAGGACTTCCAGCACGTCCTCCTGCAGGCCTTCCAGCGTGGTGTACTCGTGCAGCACGCCATCGATCTCGACTTCGGTGATGGCGAAGCCCGGGATGGACGACAGCAGCACGCGACGCAGGGCGTTGCCCAGCGTATGCCCGTAACCCCGCTCCAAGGGTTCGATCACGACCTTGGCGCGGGTGTCGGTAAGGCGTTCGATCTGCGGGCCGCGAGGACGCAGAACCTGGTTTGCGGTAACCGTCATGTGGCGGGTTCTCCTAGTGAACTCCCGGCCGTCGCCGGGAGTTCTCCGATGTGAATTACTTCGAGTACAGCTCGACGATCAGCGCTTCGTTGATGTCCGCCGGCAGGTCGGCGCGATCCGGCACGGCCTTGAAGATGCCGCTGAACTTCTTCGAATCGACTTCGACCCACGACGGGCTGAGATCGTGCTGTTCGGCCACGGTCAGGGCTTCCTGCACGCGCAGCTGCTTCTGGGCCTTTTCGGACAGGGCGATCGCATCGCCGGCCTTGACCTGGTACGAGGCCAGGTTGACCGACTTGCCGTTGACCGTGACGCCACGATGCGAGACCAGCTGGCGCGCGGCCGGGCGGGTCACCGCGAAGCCCATGCGGTAGACGACGTTGTCCAGGCGGGTTTCCAGCAGCTGCAGCAGGTTCTCGCCGGTGTTGCCCTTCTTGGTCGAGGCCTTCTTGTAGTAGTTGCGGAACTGGCGCTCCAGCAGGCCGTAGATGCGCTTGACCTTCTGCTTCTCGCGCAGCTGGGTGGCGTAGTCGGACAGCTTGCCCTTGCGGGCGGTGGCGCCATGCTGGCCGGGCTTCTGCTCCAGCTTGCACTTGGAGTCCAGCGCACGGGCCGGGGACTTCAGCGACAGGTCGGCGCCTTCGCGACGGGCGAGCTTGCAGGTAGGACCGATATAACGAGCCATTTCTTATCGCTCCTTTAGACGCGACGCTTCTTCGGCGGACGGCACCCGTTGTGCGGGATCGGCGTCACGTCGATGATGTTGGTGATCTTGTAGCCGACGTTGTTCAGCGAACGCACGGCCGACTCACGGCCCGGACCCGGGCCCTTGATGCGGACTTCCAGCGACTTCACGCCGTAGTCCAGCGCGGCCTTGCCGGCCTTTTCGGCGGCGACCTGCGCGGCGAACGGGGTGGACTTGCGCGAACCGCGGAAGCCGGCACCACCGGAGGTCGCCCAGGACAGTGCATTGCCCTGGCGGTCGGTGATGGTCACGATGGTGTTGTTGAAAGAAGCGTGGACGTGGGCGACGCCGTCGGTGATGACGCGCTTGATCTTCTTCTTGGTCTTGGTAGCAGCGGGCTTGGCCATTTTCTAGGGTCCCTTACTTCTTCAGAGCCTTGCGCGGGCCCTTGCGGGTACGTGCATTGGTCTTGGTGCGCTGGCCACGCAGCGGCAGGCCGCGACGGTGGCGCAGGCCGCGGTAGCAACCCAGGTCCATCAGGCGCTTGATGGCGATGCCGACTTCGCGACGCAGGTCGCCTTCGACGATGTATTTGCCGATCTCGGCACGCAGACGGTCGATTTCCGGCTCCGACAGATCGCGGATCTTGGTGGTCGAAGCCACGCCTGCGTCTTCGCAGACCTTCTTCGAACGGGTACGGCCGATGCCGTAAATGCTTTGCAACCCGACCCAGACGTGCTTCTGGGCTGGCAGGTTGACGCCTGCAATACGCGCCATGACGCGGTTCTCCAGCTGAGTGATGGCCGAATGCGCACCGCGTGGCGCGCCGTTCCGGCAGGATGGATCAAAAAAGTGGACTGGTGATTCTAGCAAGGCCTCGGTTCATCTGTAAGTCCGTGGAACACGAAGTTCCATGGACCCGGCATGGGGAGTGTGCCCATGCTCCGGCGCCGGATGTGCCTGGCGAGGGACTCTTCCCCCACGCCGCCCGCGCTACTCCCGCGCGGAACTACCACATCGCACCCCCACCCGAGACCGCTGCGGGGGCCGCCCTTCCGTTTTTGGAAGCCCGCCCCGGGAACCGGTGCGGCGGGCTTCACGCCATGAAGCGGAGAAGTATAACCGGGAATCAGCCCCGCGCAAAACCGCCGCGGTTGCCGCCCTTCAGGTTCGCCTTCTTCAGCAGGCTCTCGTACTGGTGCGACATCAGGTGCGACTGGACCTGGGCGATGAAATCCATCACCACCACCACCACGATCAGCAGCGAGGTACCGCCGAAGTAGAACGAGGCGTTGAGCTCGGTGCGCATGATCTCGGGCAGCAGGCAGACGATCACCACGTACAGCGCGCCGGCCGCGGTCAGGCGGGTCAGCACGGCGTCGACGTAGTCGGCGGTGGCCTTGCCCGGGCGGATGCCAGGGATCAGCGCACCGGACTTCTTCAGGTTGTCGGCGGTTTCCTGCGAGTTGAACACCAGCGCGGTGTAGAAGAACGAGAAGCCGATGATCAGCGCGGCGAACACGATCATGTGCAGCGGCTCGCCCGGGCCCAGCGCGTTGGACGCCTTCTGCAGCCAGGTCGCCGAGGTGGCCTGGCCCGACCACTGCGCCAGCGTCGCCGGGAAGGCGAGGATGCTGGAGGCGAAGATCGCCGGGATCACGCCGGACATGTTGAGCTTCAGCGGCAGGAACGAAGCCTGATTCATGTAGGCGTTGCGGCCGCCCTGGCGGCGCGCGTAGTTCACCGTGATGCGGCGTTGCCCGCTCTCGACGAACACCACGAACCAGGTGAAGCCCAGCACCACGACCAGGATGATCAGCAGCGAGATGAAGCTCATGTTGCCGTTGCTGTAGGCCTCCAGCGTGTGGATGACCGCCGCCGGCAGGCCGGCGACGATGCCGGCGAAGATGATCAGCGAAACACCGTTGCCGATGCCGCGCTCGGTGACCTGCTCGCCCAGCCACATCAGGAACATGGTACCGGCGGTCAGCGCGACCACGGCGGTCAACACGAAGCCGAGGCCCGGCGCGTAGACGACCGGGGCGCCGCCCGGCGACACCTGGTTCTGCAGCGCCAGCGCGATGCTGCCGCCCTGCACCACGGCCAGCAGCACCGCGCCGATGCGCGAATACTGGGTGACCTTGCGGCGGCCGGACTCGCCTTCCTTCTGCATCGCCTTCAATGCCGGGAACACGTGCACGGCCAGCTGCATCACGATCGATGCCGAGATGTACGGCATCACGTTCAACGCGAAGATGCTGAAACGGTGCAGGGCGCCGCCCGAGAACATGTTGAACATGTCCACGATACCGCCGCCCTGCGCCTTCATCAGCGAAAGCATGGCATCGGGATTGACGCCCGGCACCGGCACGTAGCAGCCGATGCGGTAGACGAGCAATGCCCCGACGACGAACAGAAGACGCTGGCGAAGTTCCGTGAACTTGCCCATTCCGCCCGCGAGGTTTCCGATGCCAGCTTGCGCCATGTTCCAGTTACTCCTGCACGCTGCCGCCGGCAGCTTCGATCGCGGCCTTGGCGCCGGCGGTGGCCGCCACACCCTTCAGGGTGAATGCCTTGGTCAGCTCGCCCTTGAGGACGATCTTGGCCTTCTTGGCGGTGGACGGGACCAGCTTCGCGGCGCGCAGCGCGGCGAAGTCGATCTCGCCGGCTTCCAGACGATCCAGGTGGTAGGACAGCACTTCGGCGGTGTCCTTGGCCATCTTGGAATGGAAGCCGATCTTCGGCAGGCGGCGCTGCATCGGGGTCTGGCCGCCTTCGAAGCCGGCCTTGATCTTGCCGCCGCCCTTGCGGGCGAACGAACCCTTGTGGCCGCGGCCGGCGGTCTTGCCCAGGCCCGAGCCGATGCCGCGACCGACGCGGGTACGCTCGGTGCGGGCGCCCGGTGCCGGGCTCAGTTCATTGAGACGCAGAGTCATGGTCGATTACTCCTCAACCTGGACGAGGTACTGAACCTGGTTGATCAGGCCGCGCACCTGCGGGCTGTCCTTCAGTTCACGCACATCGTTGAGCTTGTTCAGGCCCAGCGCACGCACCGACAGGCGGTGACGCGACTGGGTTCCACGCAGGCCGCGCACCAGGCGCACCTTGACGGTCTTGTTGGACTCATTAGCCATGGTTGAGTTCCTCCACCTTCTTGCCGCGCTTGGCCGCGATGCGGGCCGGCGACTGCATGCCTGCCAGACCCTTGACGGTGGCGCGCACCAGGTTGATCGGGTTGCGCGAACCGGTGGCCTTGGCCAGCACGTCCTTCACGCCCACCGCTTCCAGCACGGCGCGCATGGCGCCGCCGGCGATCACGCCGGTACCTTCCGAGGCCGGCTGCATGAACACGCGGGCCGCGCCGTGGCCGTCCTTGACGGTGTGCCACAAGGTGCCATTGTGCAGGTCGACGTTGACCAGGTTCTTGCGCGCCTGCTCCATCGACTTCTGGATGGCGACCGGCACTTCGCGCGCCTTGCCGTAGCCGAAGCCGACCTTGCCCTCGCCGTCGCCGACCACGGTCAGCGCGGTGAAGGTGAACTGGCGGCCGCCCTTGACGGTCTTGCTGACGCGGTTGACGGCGACCAGCTTCTCGATCATGCCGTCGTCGACTTTCTCTTCGCGGTTGCGGTCGCGATCGCGACCCCGCGACTGACGTTCTTCTGCCATGTTGATTCCTTGATTGATTGGGTATGTACGGCTCTGGGCCGCTTATGGTTGTGGAATGGAACGTTGGATCGCCGGCGGTTGCAGAAGAACCGCCGGCGCCCGGCACTACCCGTGCCGGCAGGCCAGCAAGGAGCGCGAAGCTCCTTGCCCATGTTGCTTAGAACTGCAGGCCGCCTTCGCGGGCAGCGTCGGCCAGCGCCTTGATGCGGCCGTGGTAGCGGTAGCCCGAGCGGTCGAAGGCGACCTTCTCGATACCGGCAGCCTTGGCGCGCTCAGCGATGATCTTGCCAACCTTGGTCGCGGCGTCGCAGTTCTTGCCGTTCTTCAGGCCTTCCTTGACGTCGGCCTGGGCGGTATTGGCCGAAGCCAGCACCTTGGAGCCGTCGGCGGTGAAGACCTGCGCGTACAGGTGCTGGCCGGTACGCAGCACCGACAGGCGCGGCACGCCCAGGGTACGGATGTGCGAACGGGTCGACTTGGCGCGGCGCAGGCGAGCGATGTTCTTGTTCATGTTCTTTATCCTCGAAAGCTGAAGACCTAGGAATTAGGCCTTCTTGGCTTCCTTGCGAATGATGTTCTCACCGGCGTACTTCACACCCTTGCCCTTGTAGGGCTCCGGCGGACGGTAACCGCGGATCTTGGCGGCGACTTCGCCGACCACCTGCTTGTCGGCGCCCTGCACGACGATTTCCGTCTGCGTCGGGGTCGACAGGGTGATGCCTTCCGGCGCCACGAACACGATGGGATGCGAGAAACCCAGCGACAGGTTCAGGTCCTTGCCCTGCATGGCGGCGCGGTAACCCACGCCGACCAGCTCCAGCTTCTTCTCGAAGCCTTCGGACACGCCCTTGACCATGTTGGCCAGGATCGCGCGGACGGTGCCGGTCAACGCATCGAAGGAGATGTCCTTCGGGTTCAGCGTGGCGACGCCGTTGTCGAGGGTGATTTCAACGCCGGCGGCCTTGGCCAGCGACAGGGTGCCCTTGGGGCCCTTCACGCTGACGGATTCCGGCTGGATGTTCAGTTCAACGCCCTTGGGCAGGTTGATCGGCTTCTTGGCTACGCGGGACATGGTCTACTCCTTCTCGCTTAGGCCACGAAGCACAGGACTTCACCGCCGACGCCCTGCTGGCGCGCCTGCGCATCGGTCATGATGCCCTTGGAGGTGGAAATGATGGCGATGCCCAGGCCGTTGAGGACCTTCGGCAGCTCGCTCTTGCCGCGGTACTGGCGCAGGCCCGAACGCGAGAAGCGCTTCAGGGTCGCGATGACCGGCTTGCCCTCGAAGTACTTCAGGACGATTTCCAGCTCGGCCTTGTTGTTTTCCAGCTTGTTCACGCGCAGGTCGGCGATGTAGCCCTCGTCCTTCAGGACCTGGGCGATCGCAACCTTGATCTTGGAGGACGGCGCCTTCACCGTCGGCTTGCCAACCGCGGCCGCATTCTTGATGCGGACCAGCAGGTCGGCGATGGGATCAGTCATGCTCATGTAAATACCTTTGAGTGCACCGATATCCGCTTTCGCGAAAATCTCGTGTTTTCCCGGGAGGGGCCGGGGCCCTTTGCCAGCGTCACCCACCCTTTCGGGCAGGCAAGACGCGGGAGTATACGACAAAAAGTCCGACTTGCGTCGGACTTCCTGAATTGCCGCCGGGTTGCCCCGGCGGCGCTCCGCGGCAGGCCCGAAAGGCCCGCCGCGAAAGGTCTTACCAGCTGGCCTTGCGCAGGCCCGGCACGTCGCCACGCATGGTGGCTTCGCGCAGCTTGTTGCGGCCCAGGCCGAACTTGCGGTACACGCCACGCGGGCGGCCCGACAGTTCGCAGCGGTTGCGCTGGCGGCTCGGCGACGAATCGCGCGGCAGCTTGGACAGCTTGGTCGCGGCCTCGATCTTCTCCTCGTAGCTCGCGTCCTGCGAGGACACGATCTTCTTCAGAGCCGTACGCTTGTCGGCGTACTTCTTGGCCAGCTTCGCCCGCTTGATGTCGCGGTTGACCATGGAGGTCTTTGCCATTTCGGTTTCCTCGACGGATCAGTTACGGAACGGGAACTTGAACGCTGCCAGCAGCGCCTTCGCTTCCGCATCGGTCTTGGCGGTGGTGGTGATGGCGATATCCATGCCGCGGATCGCATCGACGGCGTCGAAGTCGATTTCCGGGAAGATGATCTGTTCCTTCACACCCATGTTGTAGTTGCCGCGGCCGTCGAACGAACGCCCCGACACGCCGCGGAAGTCACGCACGCGTGGCAGCGAGATGTTGATCAGGCGGTCCAGGAACTCGAACATGGTGTTGCGGCGCAGGGTGACCTTGCAACCGATCGGCCAGCCATCGCGGATCTTGAACGAAGCCACCGAGACGCGCGACTTGGTCACCACCGGCTTCTGGCCGGTGATCTTGGCCATGTCGGCGACGGCGTTCTCCAGCACCTTCTTGTTGGTCGCGGCTTCGCCGACGCCCATGTTCAAGGTGACCTTGACCAGCTTCGGCACTTCCATCGGATTGGTGTAGCCGAACTGCTTCATCAGCGCCGGCACCACTTCTTCCTTGTAGATTTTTTCGAGACG
The DNA here is from genome assembly GCF_001431505.1 of Stenotrophomonas daejeonensis. Taxonomy (GTDB): domain Bacteria; phylum Pseudomonadota; class Gammaproteobacteria; order Xanthomonadales; family Xanthomonadaceae; genus Stenotrophomonas; species Stenotrophomonas daejeonensis. The sequence goes on along the minus strand of NZ_LDJP01000008.1, from coordinate 6,539 downwards.
GGAAGTCATCAGCTCATTCCTCAGGCGTCAATCGCCTCACCGCTGGAGCGGAACACACGCAGTTTGCGTCCATCCTCCAGCACCTTGAAGCCAACGCGCTCGCCCTTGCCCGAAGCCGGGTTGAGGACATTGACGTTGGAGATATGGATCGAAGCTTCACGCTCGACCACGCCGCCGGCGACACCCGCCTGCGGGTTCGGCTTGGTGTGGCGCTTGACGATGTTCACGTTGGCGACGACCACGCGGTCGCCGTCGACGCGGACGACTTCGCCCTGCTTGCCCTTGTCCTTGCCGGTGTTGACGACGACCTGGTCGCCCTTCTTGATACGGTTAGCCATGATTATCTCCTAGTCGCTCACAGCACTTCGGGAGCGAGCGAGACGATCTTCATGAACTTCTCGGAACGAAGTTCACGGGTCACCGGCCCGAAGATACGGGTGCCGATCGGCTCCTGCTTGTTGTTGAGCAGGACCGCGGCGTTGCCGTCGAAACGGATCAGCGAGCCGTCGGCGCGACGCACACCCTTGCGGGTACGCACCACGACGGCGTCATACACTTCACCCTTCTTGACCTTGCCGCGCGGGATCGCGTCCTTCACGGTGACCTTGATGATGTCACCGATGTGCGCGTAACGGCGCTTGGAACCACCCAGCACCTTGATGCACATCAGTTCCTTGGCACCGGAGTTGTCCGCGGCGTCAAGGTAGCTCTGCATCTGGATCATGATTCAGATCTCCTTATTCGGCCGCACGGGTGACGACTTCCACCACCCGCCAGTTCTTGGTCTTGGACATCGGAGCAATCTCGGTCACGCGCACGACGTCGCCTTCGTTGCAGGCGTTGTCGGCGTCGTGCGCGTGCAGCTTGGTCGAGCGCTTGATGTACTTGCCGTACAGGGCGTGCTTGACCTGGCGCTCCACCAACACGGTGACCGTCTTGTCCATCTTGTTGCTGACGACACGGCCAACGACCGTACGCAGCGTCTTTTCGTTGTTTTCGCTCATCGCAGCCATCCTTACTTCGTGCTGCCGATCAGGTACTTGACGCGAGCGATCTCGCGGCGCACCCGGCGGGTTTCATGGGTCTTCGGCAGCTGCCCGGTGGCGGCCTGCATGCGGAGCGAGAACTGCTCCTTGCGCAGGTCGCCCAGGTGGGCCTTGAGTTCGTCAGCCGACTTTTCGCGGAGTTGTTTGATGTCCATCAGCGCACCGTCCGGGTCACGAAAGTGGTGGTGACCGAGAGCTTGGCCGACGCCAAGCGGAACGCCTCGCGCGCCACTTCCTCGGGGACACCCTCGATTTCATAGATCATGCGGCCGGGCTGGATCTGCGCGACCCAGTATTCCACGCCGCCCTTACCGGCACCCATACGCACTTCGATGGGCTTCTTGGTGATGGGCTTGTCGGGGAACACGCGGATCCACATCTTGCCGCCGCGCTTGACGTAGCGGCTGATCGAACGGCGGGCCGCCTCGATCTGGCGCGCGGTCAGCTGGCCGTGGGCGGTCGCCTTCAGGCCGTACTCACCGAAGCTGACGGCATTGGCATTCCAGCTCAGGCCGTCGTTGCGGCCCTTGAACATCTTGCGGTACTTGGTTCGCTTGGGTTGCAACATTGCCGTTACCTCGCTTCACGAGCCGGGCGCGACGGACGGTCACCGCGGTCGCCACGATCACTGCGATCGTTGCGCGGGCTGTCGTCCTGCTTTTCCTGGCCAACCTGGGAGAAATCGAAGATCTCGCCCTTGTAGATCCAGACCTTGATGCCGATGATGCCGTAGGTGGTGCTGGCCTCAGCGAAACCGTAGTCGATGTCCGCACGCAGGGTGTGCAGCGGCACGCGGCCTTCGCGGTACCACTCGGAACGGGCGATTTCAGCACCGTTCAAGCGGCCTGCGACGTTGACCTTGATGCCCAGGGCACCCAGGCGCATCGCGTTGCCGACCGAGCGCTTCATCGCGCGGCGGAACATGATGCGGCGCTCCAGCTGCTGCGCGATCGACTCGGCGACCAGCTGCGCGTCCAGCTCCGGCTTGCGCACTTCGGTGACGTTGATGTGCGCCGGGACGCCCATCATCTCGCTCACTTCCTTGCGCAGCTTCTCGATGTCCTCACCACGCTTGCCGATCACCACGCCCGGGCGGGCGGTGTGGATCGTCACGCGCGCGGTCTTGGCCGGACGCTCGATCAGGATCTTGGAGATACCCGCCTGAGCCAGCTTCTTGCGAAGCATCTCGCGGACCTTGAGGTCGGCCGCCAGGTAGCCGGCGAACTCGCTCTTGTTGGCGTACCACTTGGAGTTCCAGTCCTTGGAAACACCGAGGCGGATACCAATCGGATGTACTTTGTGACCCATCGTTATTTGCCCTCGCCCACGACCACGGTGATGTGGCTGGTGCGCTTGAGAATGCGCGTGCCGCGGCCCTTGGCGCGGGCCATGAAGCGCTTCAGCGTCGGACCTTCGTCGACCATGATGGTCTTGACCTTCAGCTCGTCGACGTCGGCGCCCTGGTTGTTCTCGGCATTGGCGATCGCCGACTCCACCACCTTCTTGATCAGGGCGGCGGCCTTCTTGTCCGAGAACTTCAGCAGGTTGACCGCACGCTCAGCCGGAAGGCCGCGCACCTGGTCGGCGACCAGACGGGCCTTCTGCGGGGAGATGCGCGCGGTGCGCAGGATTGCTTTCGCTTCCATCGTCATCTCTCCTTACTTGCCCGACTTCTTGTCAGCACCGTGACCCTTGAAGGTCCGGGTGATGGCGAATTCGCCGAGCTTGTGGCCAACCATGTTCTCGTTGACGAGAACCGGGATGTGGTTCTTGCCGTTGTGCACGGCAATGGTGAATCCAACCATTTCAGGCAGGATCATCGAACGGCGCGACCAGGTCTTGATCGGCCTTTTGCTGCCCGCGGCGGCCTCCACCTTCTTGACGAGGTGGTGATCGACGAACGGGCCCTTCTTGAGTGAACGTGCCATGGTCGATTAGCCCCTACGATCGCGGACGATGAACTGCTGAGTGCGCTTGTTATGGCGCGTCTTGTAACCCTTGGTCGGCACGCCCCACGGGGTGACCGGATGCGGGTTGCCCTGGCCGGCCTTGGCCTCACCACCGCCGTGCGGGTGATCCACCGGGTTCATGGCGGCACCGCGAACGGTCGGGCGGACACCGCGCCAACGCTTGGCGCCGGCCTTGCCCAGCTTCTCCAGGTTGTGCTCGTCGTTGCCGACTTCACCGACGGTGGCGCGGCACTCGACCGGCACCTTGCGCATTTCACCCGAGCGCAGGCGCAGGGTGGCGTAGATGCCTTCGCGGGCCACCAGCTGCACCGAAGCACCGGCGGCGCGGGCGATCTGGGCGCCCTTGCCCGGCTTCAGCTCGATGCCGTGGATGGTGGTGCCGACCGGGATGTTGCGCAGCGGCAGGGTGTTGCCGGTCTTGATCGGGGCATGCGCGCCCGAGATGACCTGGTCACCGGCCTTCAGGCCCTTGGGGGCGATGATGTAGCGGCGCTCGCCGTCGACGTAGCACAGCAGGGCGATGTGGGCGGTGCGGTTCGGATCGTATTCGATGCGTTCCACGCGCGCCGGAATGCCTTCCTTGTTGCGCTTGAAGTCGATGATGCGGTAGTGCTGCTTGTGGCCACCACCAACGTGACGGGTGGTGATGCGACCGTGGTGGTTGCGACCACCGGACTTGCTCTGCGGCTCCAGCAACGCTGCGTGCGGTGCGCCCTTGTGCAGATCGGGCGTGACCACGCGCACGGCCGAACGACGGCCTGCGGAGGTGGGCTTGAATTTCATCAATGGCATGGGATGTACCTCAGGCCTTGGCCGTTACATCGATGGACTGGCCATCGGCCAGACGCACGTACGCCTTGCGCCAATCGCCGCGACGGCCAGCGCGGTTACGGAAGGACTTGCTCTTGCCCTTGACGTTGACCACGTTGACGGCCTCGACCTTGACGTCGAACAGCTGCTCGACCGCGGCCTTCACATCGGCCTTGGTGGCTTCGTTCGAGACTTCGAAGACGTACTGGTTGGAGAGTTCCTGCAGGCGCGCGGTCTTCTCGGAGACTCGCGGAGCGCGCAGCACGCTGAAGATTTTTTCGTTGCTGCTCATGCCAGCCACTCCTCGACCTTCTTGACCGCGTCAGCGGTGATGACGACCGTGTCGGCACCGACCAGGGCGACCGGGTCCATGCCCTGCACGTCACGCACCTGCACGTAGGGCAGGTTGCGGGCCGACAGGTACAACGACTCGGAGGCGTCCTCGGTCACGATCAGCGGGCGCTTGCCCACTTCCAGACCGGCCAGCTTCTCGATCAGCGCCTTGGTCTTGACCGCCTCGACGTCGAACGACTCGACGACCTTGATGCGGCCCTGGCGGTTCAGCTCGGACAGGATCGCGCAGATGGCCGCACGGTACTGCTTGCGGTTGACCTTCTGCTCGAAGCTGCGCGGCTTGGCCGCGAAGGTCACGCCACCGCCGACGAAGATCGGAGCGGTCAGGGCACCGTGGCGAGCGCCACCACCCTTCTGCTTCTTCGACTTCTTGGTGGTGCCGGCGACTTCCGAACGCGTCTTCTGTGCCTTGGTACCGGCGCGAGCGGCGTTGCGGTAGGCGACGACGACCTGGTGGACCAGATCCTCGCTGAATTCGCGACCGAACACGGCTTCGGAGACCGACACCTTGTTGTTGCTACCCGTGATAACGAGTTCCATCGTCATCTCTCCTTATGCCTTGCTCGCCGGACGCACGATCACGTCACCGCCGGCAGCACCGGGAACGGCGCCGCGAATGGCGATCAGACCACGCTCGACGTCCACCTTGACCACTTCCAGGTTCTGCGTGCTCTGCTGCACCGAACCCATGTGGCCGGACATCTTCTTGCCCGGGAAAACGCGACCCGGGGTCTGGCGCTGGCCCAGCGAACCCGGCGCGCGATGCGACAGCGAGTTACCGTGGGTGGCGTCGCCCATGCGGAAGTTGTGGCGCTTGATGGTGCCCTGGAAGCCCTTGCCCTTGGTGACGCCCTGGACGTCGACCTTCTGGCCGACCTCGAAGATGTCCGCCTTGATTTCACCACCGACGGCGAAATCGCCGACCTTGGTGTCCTCGACACGGAATTCCCACAGGCCACGACCGGCCTCGACCTTGGCCTTGGCGAAATGGCCGGCTTCCGGCTTGTTCACCAGGGCGGCGCGGCGGGCGCCGACGGTCACCTGCACGGCGCTGTAGCCGTCGGTTTCGACGGTCTTGACCTGCGCGATGCGGTTCGGGGTGGCTTCGATCAGGGTCACAGGGATGGACTGGCCGTCCTCGGTGAAAACGCGGCTCATGCCGGCCTTGCGGCCCACGAAGCCCAACGAATATTTCTTCGTCATGGTCGTAGTCCTCAGGTCAACTTGATCTGCACGTCAACGCCAGCGGCCAGTTCGAGCTTCATCAGCGCGTCCACGGTCTTGTCGTTGGGATCAATGATGTCGAGCACGCGCTTGTGCGTGCGGGTCTCGTACTGGTCGCGCGCGTCCTTGTCGACGTGCGGGGAGACGAGAATGGTGTAGCGCTCGATCTTGGTCGGCAGCGGGATCGGGCCGCACACTTGTGCGCCGGTCCGCTTTGCCGTCTCGACGATCTCGCTGGCCGAGCGGTCGATCAGACGATGATCGAAAGCCTTCAGCCGAATCCGGATCTTTTGGTCCGCCATGACGGTGTTCCTGTAGGTCTAAAGAGCGACGGGCCCGGCCTCTTGTGTACCGGACCCCATGAATGCGGCAGCAGGCATGCCCTTGCCGCGCGAATCCCTTCAAAACACTAAGGCGGCCCGGTTTCCCGGCCCGCCCCAGACACAAACAAACGCGCAGAAACCCCTCCGTCAACCACCGGAGGATCCACGCGACCTGTCCTTAGTCTGGCGAATACGAGGCGCTTCCTGCCCCTCATTTCGCTGGTTGCGGAACGGGTGCGATGCACGCATTCCACAGTGGTCGCGCATTCTGTCAGGATTTCCGGGCCATTGCAAGCCCTGCCCCTCGACAAAAGCGGACGCTTCAGCTGCCGGCCATCCCGCGGGAGTCCCGGCAAGCGGAAGGGCGGCCCGAGGACCGCCCTTCCCTGCACTTCGCCCCTGCAGACAGGGGTTGGCGCGGCTGCTTACTTGGTGATCTTGGAGACGACGCCGGCGCCGACGGTACGGCCGCCTTCGCGGATCGCGAAACGCAGGCCTTCGTCCATCGCCACCGGGTTGATCAGGGTGACCGCCATCTTCACGTTGTCGCCCGGCATCACCATCTCCACGCCTTCCGGCAGCTGCACCGCACCGGTGATGTCGGTGGTGCGGAAGTAGAACTGCGGACGGTAGCCCTTGAAGAACGGGGTGTGACGGCCGCCCTCGTCCTTCGACAGCACGTACACCTCGGCATCGAACTCGGTGTGCGGGGTGATCGAACCCGGCTTGGCCAGCACCTGGCCGCGCTCCACTTCGTCACGCTTGGTGCCGCGCAGCAGCAGGCCGGCATTATCGCCCGCCTGGCCCTGGTC